>NZ_JBVVUG010000003.1:0-268037 GCF_055809615.1 Algoriphagus sp. 10J20-15 | reverse complement strand
GGGCTAAAAACATAATGTGATTATCCGCAATGATGCCAAGTGCCTTAGATTCTTTGCTTATCTGGTCGGAAGACCGATGACCGAAGTGAACTCAAATATAATTTTGAACAAATTCTAGGTTGCTTTTCCCTCTTTACTGATAGAAAAAGCGGATATACATAAGACGTAAATATAAGATTCCATTGCTGGCATGTCTTTTTATGTAAATCAGTGGGTAGAAAATAGTTTTTCTGCTCTACAGAATTGATTTAGGCAATCCAACTTATGAGCGATCAAGCAATCTCCCAAGTCAGTACAGTTACTTTGTTAAGATTTCAAGGATCTAATGCCTTCTGGATTTTTGCTCAGATGCCGAAAGCTCCAAAAAAATTCGAAAAGGTATCCGGACTCAAATTTTTCAAACTAATGGGAAGTGGGGGGAAAAATGGTTTTTCTAAAATGCTGAATGTCAATATCTATGCGCTTCACTGTGTCTGGGATTCAGAAGAGCATGCGAATGATTTTTTTCAGAGATCAACGATGTTTTCAGAATTTAAAAATAGAACAACCGAGCTGTTTACTATCTTCTTGAAGGCCACCAGAGCACATGGCCTTTGGTCAGGATCAAACCCTTATCAAACTCAGAACTTAACCCCTACTGGACCTATTGCAGTAATCACCAGGGCTAGGATAAAATTAAAGTTTCTCCCAAAATTCTGGAGTAAAGTACCCTCTTTGGGAAAAAAAGTCGATGAGGTCAATGGCTCAATTTATTCAATTGGAATAGGCGAATATCCATGGTTTATGCAGGCGACTTTTAGCATTTGGGAATCATACGAAGCTATGCACAACTATGCCTATGGAAATCCACTTCACCTCGAAGTAATCAAAAAAACACGAGAGCTAGGCTGGTACGCAGAAGAACTCTTTGCAAGTTTTATCCCCTACAAAACTGAAGGGACTTGGGGTAAACTACATGATCAATTGAACGGTAAATTATAAGCTTATAATAAGTAAGGGTGAGCGATTTTTCACCCTTACACTAAAATTCATCTCTGGCTGCCTTAAACTCACTGCCATCATACCATTTCGGGAAGTAATCCTCATTCGCGACTTTCATTCCTACCTCAAAAAACAGCTGTAAATCCAATTGTACTCCGTTAAGATTGGTAGTTGATGGATCGTATGCGTCAGAGGGTTGATGATATTTATTGATTCGATAGTTATCATTATGCTCTTTTATCTCGGCTATTGTGTAATCAAATCCCTCATAAGAGCCGCTAGCGTATAAAGCTGGAATTCCGATTTTGGCAAAGTTGAAGTGGTCAGATCTGAAGAAATAACCTTTTTCGGCTTCAGGGTCTGGGATGATATACCTTCCTTGTGCCAGAGCAACTTCCTTAGCATATTCATCCATTTCTGATTGACCATAGCCAGTTATCGTAAGGTCCTTCATCTTTCCAGGACTATCAAGTGCATCAATGTTGATATTTGCAACTGTCTTCTTTGGATCAAAAATTGGGTTTTCTGCATAATAAGCTGATCCCAATAAGCCTTGCTCCTCACCTGTCAAGGCGATAAATACTACAGAGCGTTGGGTTGCAATAGTTTTCTTAAATGCCTCTGCAATAGCTAATAAGCCAGCAGTTCCTGAAGCGTTATCTACAGCGCCATTGTAGATGGAGTCACCTTCTATTGCTTTACCAACTCCAAAATGATCCCAATGTGCAGAGTAAATAATCACCTCATCTTTTCTATCAGTACCGGGAATCATAGCCAGCACATTTTTGGAAACATCCCTTTTGATCTCATTCTGAATAGAAACCGATACCTTCAAATCCAATGGAATTGGTTTAAAGTTTTGATCCCGGGATAGGGTTTTTATAGTCCTGACCTTTCATTGACGAAGCTTCAAACATTTTCGCAGCACTTTCCCCACTGATCCATGACTCGACATTTAGCTGTGGTAAAGCGCTTTCTATAATTAATCGGGCTCCTGTCCAACCTGATTCAATAACATTCCAACCGTAAGAAGCAGGTTCGGTATCGTGAATAATAATTAATCCAGCTGCACCTTGTCTTGCCGCCTCCTCATACTTATAAGTCCATCGGCCATAGTAAGTCATTTCATTGCCTTTGAATAAAGTAGAATCTCCTGACTGAAAGCCGGGATCATTTATCAGCACAACAGCCGTTTTGCCTTTCCAATCAATCCCTTCATAGTCATTCCATCCGTATTCCGGAGCCACTATCCCATATCCTGCAAAAACAAGCTCTGAGTTATCAAGACTGACCTTGGACTCTATTCTGTTCGTCGTAGCTACAAAATCCTTTAAAACAGTTAATTCAACGCTCCCTTTATTACCAGAAATCATCATCTTTTCTGAAGGAGTACCTGTGATTTCGACCATAGGCACATCCTGAAAAAAACTATCTCCATTCCCTGGCACAAGACCTAATTTCTCGAATTCATCTTTCAGATAATTCACTGTTTTGACTTCTCCTTCTGTAAATGGTTTTCTTCCCACAAACTCATCGGAAGCTAGACGTGCTATATGATCACTAATGGTAGATTCGTCTACTTCAGTCACCTCTGTGACCTTATTCGGATCTGCATCACAGCTAGCACAAACGACTAGTACAAAAAATAGTAAGTGGCTCTTCATGATTTATCGTTTAAGTAAAAGAACATAGTGCTTATTCCAGCGACAATGGAATCTACTAATGGTGAATAAGTTACTTGAAATAACTGAGAATTGAATAGAAGGATTAGTAACATCGCAACTGCCAGCCCTTTTTTCCAATTCCCTTTCTACTGAGAATCCCTTATTTTTGCATCCCATGCTCGAAAATTTTGATTCCCTTACTTTTGATCTCCCTGTATCGGAGATTATTCCTCAAGTTAAATCCCAGCTTTCTTCCGCTAATTCTTTGATCATCCAAGCGCCTCCTGGGGCTGGAAAGAGCACGCTGCTTCCGCTGACTTTACTGGATGAGCCTTGGCTAGCTGGTAAGAAGATCATAATGCTGGAGCCAAGAAGATTGGCCACAAAGACGATTGCCCAACGAATGGCTTCTATGACGGATACCCAATTGGGTGATCTGATAGGTTATAGAATCAGATTTGAATCGGCTATTTCTGCTAATACAAGATTGGAAGTTATTACTGAAGGTATTTTGACGCGCATGCTGCATTCAGATAACGCGTTGGAGGATGTGGGATTGGTGATCTTTGATGAGTTTCATGAGCGCAATCTTCACTCTGAAGTTGCGCTGGCACTTTGCCGGGAAGTGCAGCAAGTTCTGAGACCTGATCTTCGGATTTTGTTAATGTCTGCGACAATCGATGCGAAAGTCCTCTCGGGCATGCTTAAGTCTACAGTAATCGAGAGTAAAGGTCGGCAGTATCCTGTGGAAGTGAATTACATGAAGGAGTTGGATGAATATGCTATCGGAGAGGATGCTGCGAGACAGATTATTCCTTTGACCAAAGTTCATGAGGGTGATTTCTTAGTGTTTTTACCTGGTCAAGGGGAAATCCGAAAGGCTCAGGAAATTCTACGAAAAGCGCTTCCAGATGATCTCATATTTCCTCTTTATGGTCAGCTTTCGCCAGGATGATCAGAACAGAGCGATCATGCCTCACCCTTCGGGAAAAAGGAAAATTGTACTTTCTACTGACATTGCTGAGACTTCATTGACTATTGAAGGAGTGAAAGTGGTGGTGGATTCAGGCTTCGCCAAATCATCTAGATTTGATCCAAGGTCTGGTTTATCAAGACTGGTTTTGCATAGAATCAGCAAGGATTCTGCTGATCAAAGGTCCGGCCGAGCAGGACGATTGACTGCTGGTCATTCCTATCGATTATGGACTAAATCCATTCAAAATCAACTGAATGAGTATAGAACTCCAGAATTGATGGAAGCTGACTTGACTGGTTTGGTGCTGGATATGAAAGCTTGGGGCAAACAGGATATTCGCTCCATGACTTGGCTTACACCTCCTCCAGCTGGAACTTTGGCTTTGGCAGAAAAAACATTGGAATCCATAGAAGCTATTGTAGATGGTGAGCTAACACCACACGGTAATGAAATTCATAAGTTACCAACACACCCGCGAATTGCGCACATGCTAATCAATGCAGAAGAGATTGATCAGTTAGGTTTGGCTACTGATATAGCAGCTATTCTGGATGAGCGCGATCCGCTGGGGCCTGATGCTGGGGTGGATTTGAATCTAAGAATTGAAGCACTTCGCCGATATAGGAAACATGATGTAGCTATCCCTCGCATTAAAAAGATTGAAAAGATGGCGGGTTCTTACCGTCGCATGTTCAATATTCAGCCCGACAATAGTCCTGTTGATCCATGGCAAACAGGTCTACTCCTAGCCTATGCTTATCCTGAGCGAATCGCTGCAGCTCGTCCTGGTAATAATGCCCAGTTTCAACTGGCCAATGGAAAAATAGCCCAAATTGGACATAAGGATGATCTGGCTCATGAGTCTTGGCTTGCTGTGGCTCACGTAGACGCTCGGGAAGGAATGGGGAAAATCTGGATGGCTGCTCCAATTAATCCAAAGGACTTGGCCCCTATGTTGAAAACTAAAGAAGTGCTGAAATGGGATAGAAAAAAAGGTGGATTGCAAGCACATGCTGAGATTCGCATTGGATCGATTATCCTTGGTACTAGACCATTGGCAAAGTATTCCGATGGAGACGTGACAGAAGCAATTCTAGAGGCGATCCGCGAGGATGGAGAGTATTTGCTTGATTTCAATGAAGATGTAGAGCAATTAATTTTGCGAGTGCAAAACTTAAAAAGCTGGTATCCTGAGCAATCTTGGCCTAGCTGGTCAGTAGCCGAACTATGTGAAAAACCAGAAGTTTGGATCGCTCCATATTTACAGCACATCACGAAAAATGAGGATTTCAAAAAGTTAAACCTGAGTCAAATACTTTTACACTCTCTTGATTTTGAGCAACAAAAGGGACTCGATAAGCTTGCACCAGCAAGCATTGAGGTGCCATCTGGCAGTAAAATAAAATTGCAATACCGTAAGGATGAAATCCCTCTTCTAGCCGTAAGACTTCAAGAACTTTTCGGTTTGCTAGAAACCCCAACTGTCAATAGTGGCAAAGTAAAGGTGCTGATTGAGATGTTATCACCAGGATATAAGCCAGTTCAACTCACGCAGGATCTTAAAAGCTTTTGGCAAAATGGGTATTATGAAGTGAAGAAAGAACTAAAAAGACGCTATCCAAAGCATGAATGGCCTGAAGACCCAATAGCAGCCGAAGCTGTTAGAGGTGTGAAAAAGAAGTATTGACTTTAGGCAGCGACAGGATTAAAGTTATCCAAGTAGTTCAGGAATTGAAGGAAGGCTGCTATAGTAAATGGCGTCATTTCTTCAGAATTGATCTTCTCGAGGAAGGACTGTCTTAGAATAGGGTAATCTTCCGGATTGTAGAGTTTACTTAACGCAGTAGATCTTAAAGGCTGACTCTACCATATTGTAATTTTCAAATGAACCTTCCTTATGATTTAAAAATTCCTGCTCGAGTACATAGGGATCAATCATTTGATCTAGCCATCTGAAACCTGTTGTTAGAAAGAAATTTTCTATTGAATAAACTAATTCAGAAAGTTGCTTTTCATTTGATACCCTGATTTTACGTGGGTAACAATTCCCCAAATTGTTGGCCGTTCGCGCCAAGGTAATGGATTGTTCAGCATAGTCATCAGGAGTTGGAAGGTACTTTTTAACCAATTCTTCCACTTCATTTATACGAATTCCCAAATGATATTCAACCCAACTCTCGTTAGAACCTTCTACAAAATGAACGTAAACTATCTGTTTTCCATGAGGAAAAACCTTCTCAAAGAACAATTGTGATTGATTTAATTCAAATCCATTTTCCTTGAAAAATTCCGAGTGCAGACAAATAACATCCTTTTTCCTCATTACAACATTCCTTTTTTGTATTATAAAAACACAATAATCAGGCAAATGTTGTTAGTCCTCTGTAAATAATTCCCGAATTTCTTCCAAGATGGGTTCTACTTCTAATTTTTTTAATTGAAGACTTCCTTCGTCTTCTGGATTGTGCAGGTAATGGTTCCAATGTTTTTCAGCCTTTCGAAGTGTTCGCGGAGTCATATCGAATTCCACTTCATCCAAATACATCTTAGCCAATGCTTGAGCTTTGAAATTGCCAAAGAGAAATACTCTAAAAATATCCACAAAACGAAGGCTTAAATCGAATTCCTCCAAAATTTGAACAAAGGCTCCTTGATGAGCTCTATTTTTTTTGTCTGTAATAGCCTCAAAAATCGCATCAAGAGACTCTTCATTGTATGGAGATTGGGAAAGTGCTCGACAAGCTAAGTAAGAAACCTCCCAGTTGTCCCCTTTAACCAGCTCAATGACCGCGTTCTTTCCGGTTTCGTCAAGTTTTTTTTCCAATTTATCTGCAAAGTAAAAAGCCTCCTTTTCATTAGGATCGCTCATGCGCATAATCAAGCTTTGGATTTCCTCGTCCATGATTTTTCGGTTTATTTGTGCAAATATAATTGAAAAGCCTCCCCCGCTATGATTTCCGGCAATCCTAAGTTAATTAGTCTTGAAAAGTACCAGTCAATTCTGGATCTCAGCACAAGGCTAGGATTGATTAGCTCTTTTGAAAAAGCCAAGCACCAGTGGATAATATCGGATTCTGAGTCTTGGCTAGCCCGGGTTTCCCTTCCTTGGAATATGTCGCCTAACAAATCCGGCGAACTGGAATTAAAAGATGATTTTCATTTAGGGATAGTAATGATCCGCGCTGGAATAGCAGTTACAGGCTATTTTCATAATGGTGAAATGCTGGATCATAAAGTTTTCCGAGCTTATATGGTTCGGCAAAAACAAGGAAAAAGTCAGATCAAATATTTAAAGACTAAGGGTAAATCGAGAGCAGGATCTCGATTGAGATTGGGAGAATCTGAGCAGTTTTTCGAGGAAATCAATCAGCGACTCCAACAATACGAGAAGAATTATGCGATATCAACGTGGGGTATCAGTTGTGGAAAAACGCTCTGGCCTTATTTCTTTGGAAGTGAAACACCGACCCCGTTTTCCAAGAATGCAGAAAATTTAATAAGTATTCCGTTTCATGTGCAGCAACCTGATTTTGAAACTTTACAAGCTATTCATAAGAAGTTGACTGGAGTTCATTTATTGCTTTCTGATAAAGGTCAAGAGATCTTTAGTAAGTTGGACGATATAGATCAAAGTGCTGAAAATGAGGATAATAATTGGTAATTAATAAATAACGTAGGTCATTTATTAATATCCATGAGCCTCTTAGTCAAGTAAATGATCTGATACGTTTTATGGCCTGAATGGTCCATGCTTTTTCAATTGACTTGGATCCTTGTAAATTTTTAATCTATTCAAACCTATAATTCAATAGAGTGTAATTTGAAATGATTTCCCTTTTGACTCATTGTTAAGCACTTTACTTTAGCGGATCTAAGTAAAAATCTTTAATTAATCTCACCCTTTTCCAATGATCAACAACAGCAATAAATTCAATTGGCTTCTTGTTTTTGTTTTTGCCATTTCACTAAGAACTTCAGCACAGAATACTCTTCATCCTACTTCATCTGAATATGAATACCCCACAGATGTAAAGGTTGCGGAGAAATTGGAACAATGGAGAGATCAGAAATTTGGAATCCTGATTCACTGGGGCATCTATGCCGTACCAGGAATAGTAGAATCATGGAGCATCAATAATGAGGATTGGATCAATAGAAAAGATACAACTCAGAGCTATGAAGACTACAAAAAATGGTATTGGGGCTTAAGTGAAAAGTTTAATCCTCAAGGTTTTGATCCTTTACAATGGGCAGATGCCGCTGAAAAAGCAGGAATGAAATACGTGGTTTTCACTACAAAGCATCACGATGGCTTCAATATGTATGACACCCAATTTGCTGATTACAAGATTTCCAACGGGCCATTCAAAAATCACCCGAAAGCTGACGTTGCTAAGTATGTATTTGATGCATTTCGTGAAAAGGATATGATGATTGGGGCGTACTATTCTAAGCCTGACTGGCATTCCCAGTATTACTGGTGGGATTATCGTGCTACTCCAGACCGAAATGTAAATTATGACATTCGAAAGCATCCTTGGAGATGGAATCAATATGTGCAGTTCACCCATAATCAATTGAATGAAATCACGTCAAACTATGGAGACATTGATATCCTATGGCTAGATGGTGGTTGGGTACGACCAAAATCTACAGTGAACGAGGAAGTACTCAGTTGGGGCGCACCAATTCCTGATTTTGATCAGCAAATCGACATGCCGAAAGTGGCTGAAATGGTACGAGAAAACCAAGAAGGAATATTAATAGTGGATAGGACAGTTCATGGACCATTCGAAAACTATAGAACGCCAGAGCAGGGAATACCGTCTGAAATGTCTTCTGATCCATGGGAAAGCTGCATCACCCTTGGCGGTGCTTGGGGCTATGTGCCAAATGATAAGTTCAAACCATCACGAAAAGTAATTCATCTATTAATTGAAATTGTAGCCAAAGGTGGAAACTTATTGTTGGGCGTTGGTCCTACAGCAGATGGACTTTTTCTACCTGAGCAGGTTTCTAGATTAGAGGAGATTGGAAAGTGGCTGGAAGTGAATGGTGATGGGATATATAATACGCGTGCCATTGAAAATTTTCAGGATGGCAAACTTTACTTCACCCAAGGAAAAGCCAAGGAACTATATGCTTTGCTTCCATTGGAAGAGAATGAAGAACTAGAACACACCATCTCTTGGAGTCTTAATCCGCCAAAAAAAGGAAGTAAAATCATTATTCTTGGTGAGAATAAATCTTTGAAATGGAAAACCGAAGACGGAAAAACTGTAGTTACTGTTCCAAAGAACTTGCGGGAAAAACTAGCAAATTCTCCTGCAATTGTGATACGTTACATTTCAGAATAAAGTGAGTCTTACTGCTAAAATTCAAACAAGAGATCATAAAATGGAATTGACTACAGTTATAAAGACCTTTGAGGAGCTCAGTAGTAAGGAATTATATGCTATCATCAGGCTCCGCAATGATGTGTTTGTTGTAGAGCAAAATTGTGTCTTTCAAGATGCAGATAATAAGGATCAAGTAGCCGATCATGTGATGATCAAGTCAGATGATTATTTAGTAGCTTATTCTAGAATATTGCCAGCAGGAGCTTCCTTTCCTGAAGTTTCCATAGGGAGAGTAGTGAGTGATATAAAAGCACGTGGCATAGGTGCCGGACGAAGGTTGATGCAGGAATCTCTCGCCTTTATAGCAAGAAAATATGGTTCTTGTTCAGTAAGGATTGGAGCTCAAACATATCTTAATGAATTTTATAAGTCCTTTGGATTTGAAAATGCAGGAGAAACATACTTGGAAGATGGCATAGAGCACATAGAAATGACGACTCACGTTAAAGATTAACACATGGTATCACACGAATCTATTTCAAAGCTAACTACCTAAAACGAACAATCCCCACATAGGCTTATGAACAAAACCTACCTTAACCTTCTCAGTTGTCTTGCACTCCTGATATCAACTTTCAGTATTTCTGCTGCTCAAGAATTATTTCCCTTCAAGTCGATAGATACCACTGAGCTATTTATGGAAGTGTACTATCCCGATCAAATGATTGCAGGTGAAAAATATCCTGCATTAATATTTTTTTATGGTGGCGGGTGGAATTCAGGAAGTAGAGCTCAATTCGAGCCTCAGGCAGCTTATTTTGCAAAAAGGGGGATTGTATGTTTTTTAGCAGATTACAGAATTAAAAATATCCATAAGACAGGTCCATATGAATCATTAAAAGATGCTAAATCTGCTATCCGATACCTAAGAGCACATGCAGAGGATTTTCAAATAGATGGAAATAAACTGATTGCTGCTGGAGGTTCTGCAGGTGGTCATTTGGCTGCAGCTACAGCTTTAATAGAGGGATACAATGAGATCACTGATGACTTGTCTATTAGCCCTGTTCCTAATGCTCTTGTACTATTTAACCCCGTAATAGACAATGGGCCAGGAGGATATGGATATGAGCGAATTGGAGGAGAATACAAAGAATTTTCACCCTTGCATAACGTTGTAGCTGGTGCACCTCCTACCCTGTTTTTGCTTGGCACCAAAGACTCATTAATCCCAGTAGCCACAGGTCAATATTATAAGATGGTGATGGAGAAGGTTGGCAGTAGATGTGATTTGATATTATATGAAGATCAACCACATGGTTTCTTCAATTATTCCCAATTCGAAAATTATAAAAAGACTGTTGAAGCAACGGATATTTTCCTACAATCACTGGGCTATTTGCAAGAAGATTCGATATTGGTTATAGAATAGCTTCTATAGTTTTAAAAATAAATATGATTATCCGCAAAGATGCCAGTCACCTTAAATTCTTTGCTTTTCTGGCCGGATGACCGATGATCGAAGCGGCCTCAATGTCTAAGTTTAACCTATTCTTCTTTGCTTTTGACCCCATCCTGGCACAAAAGCGGATAATCAAAAAAAAATATAGAACTGTTGAAGTTTTAAAAACCTCGACGGTTGAAACAATAAAAGCCGAAGTTTCCTCCGGCTTTAGCACTAGTTAAGTTTATAATTAGGTAGTCGTGTTAGTCACATCTCCAGGGTAATTCGCGTTCAGCATGTTCATCGTCTCATGAGCCACTTTGATGTTATACTCGTAGGCAAGACTCTTATAGTTTACCAAATCGACGATCGTACCGATAAAACATAGTCCGATGGTCAAAATATAAAGGATACCCAAACCAATTTGACCGAGGATAAATCTATGTAATCCAGCAAAACCAAAGAAACCAAGAAGAGTTAAAATCAGAATCATCTGGGAGTCTTTTCTTCTAGCACGATATACCTGTGCGAAAAGAGATGCTTGATCCTCATCCATGTTTTTCATCAAACCCTGGATGTAACCCAGTTCCATTCCCTCCAATTCTGGAAGGTGTCTTAATACATTAGCCATAATTGTGTGTTGTTTTTAAGTTTTTAATAAGTTGCCAAATTCTGGAGAAAATAACCACATACGCTAGCAATGCCAGTGGATGCATCTCCCAAGAAGCCAAGAAATCTCCTCGAATAAGAAGACTCATAGAGCGTCCTAGTCCACATCCCGGACACCAATCTATACCTAATTGACTCAGCGGACAGAGACTTAAATGACTCCCTCCATGAGGATCTAGGAAAATAATTGCAACTAAACTACCAATCCAGAAGATCAGCTCTAGCGGCAAATTTGATATCCATCGGGTGATTACCTTCATGTCTGCTAGATGTACGAAAAAGATGCCATTGATCAAAAGTGCCTTTGAATGCCTTAATTACCAGTTTAAGCTAAGGTAAGTGAATGCAAACGAACATAAAAGTGTACGGTTATGAACGGTTTAATGTCGGTAATTTAATTTCCAGCTTTTCTCCAAACAGGGCTATTTGATTGGATTCATTTTGCCTGGCTATCTGAGCATATCCTTTCACACTTCCGTAAGTTTTCCAACCTGAGAATTTAAAAACCAAGCCCAGCAATTCTCCATTTATAGGAATGGAGGATTGGATATTCAATGCTTTTGCAGCTTCTTTCCCCAAGAAAAAATATAGTATGGGTTCTACTTGGCTAGAAATCAAAGGATCTGCTATGGAAGATTTATAATAAGAAATCAAAGCTTGGATCAAGAGATGTCCTGCTGTCGTGGATTTTAAATGTCGCTTTCGGATAAGTTTTTCCAATGCAAATGCCTCCTTGGGATTATCTGGCCAGTATTTTTCTTGAATTCCTATCAATCGTCCCACCCATTTCCAATACTGCATAATCAAGGAAACTTCTTCAGAGCTAACGTTAAACCCCATTTTCTTCCATCCTCGAATGACGATCAGGCTGAAAGAAAGATTGGTTCCGATCAGGTCTTCCTGCTGTGATGGGTTTACCAAATGCTTCATTCCAGTCATTGGAATAGTGAGAAATAAAATACCGACTGAATGCATGGATCAACCGAACCTTTGCACAGGTTAGAAAAGCTTTCTTCTTGGTGAGAAATGCCCCTGGTTCAAAAATATCCAAAATAAACGTCCCCGTTTCTCCCAATCTACGACCGATATCATTGAGAATGCGCTTTGACCTTACCAGCACCTCCGCCCCATCTCCAAACGCGTAAGCATAAGGAAGCGAGTAAAACCCGAGCATGGCTAGATATAAATCACCTTTTTGATCAAAGAGCCGTTGACCCTGAGCCAGAATTTTTTCCGGTAGTTCCTTTTGTTCCAAATAAAAGTTAAAAAAGGCCTGAAATGCTGGAGGATAAGAATCTTCTATCTCATTGGGGATTTCTGCCCAAGAGTTTACCTGAGTGATTAATTCTGGATATTTTACCAATACCTTAACCAACTGATCTGCAAGCGGATCTTGAAGCATTCTCAAGTGGTCAAATTCGATATTCTGGTATAGTTTTAGTTTACTCACACCATTCTAACCTTGATTTTGTACTTTGGTTGAAAAATTTATTAAAACCCATGCAAAAGAGTTTTTTCCTTACTGCTAGTTTTTGTCTGTTTTTAGTCTGTTCATGCATTGCCCAAGTAGGTACAGACCTCTGGGTGATCCATACAAGTGGCAAGGGAGGCAACTTAAAATTATTACCTGAAACGGCAAAAGCTCTCACTGACCGAGTTGAATATGACAATCAGCCGAGTTTCATCAATGACTATCAACTAGTTTTCTCCGCTGCCGATGTAGAAGGAAATCATGATATAATAGTCTATAATTTTGAAGCAGAAAAATTCACCAATCTTTCCAAAACATCCGATAGAAGTGAATTCTCTCCCAGGATTACGGATTGTGGTATGTATATCTCCGCTGTAGTGATGGAGGCAGATGGGACGCAGCGAATATGGCTTTACCCTACCTCATTTGAACCCGCTGAACTACTTTACGACGACATAGAACCTGTTGGCTACTACGACTGGTATGACAATAAAGCAGCGATGTTTGTGCTGGGAAATCCAACTAAACTAATTTATGCCAAAGGGAGAAATGACCTGATTGAAATAGACTCTGCCATCTCCCGCTCCATCCAAAAAAGACCAAACTCCTCTGAAATCACTTATATGACGCAACCAGAGGAGGGGCAAGCTGGAATTATTAAAAGCTACGATATTGAAAATGGAGAAAGAGAAGTATATCTTGGAGGACTTTTAGGTTCTCAGGATTTTATCTGGCTGGACAAAAAGCACCTCTTGATGGCTTCAGGAAATGAGATTTTCGTAAGAAAATATACTGATTCCGAGTGGAAGTCTCTTGGGGAAATAGAATCTAATACGCATCAAAACATCACCCGAATGGCCTATAGCGCAGATCTTAATGTGCTAGTGGTCGCAATGAATAGAAAATAACATTACACTATGAACCCCATTAAATCATCCTTATTAATAGCTGCAATCTTGGTTGGAACGCAGGGATTTTCTCAAGAAATAGAAGATAAAAAAGGTATTGTAGCCAAAAATGCTGAATTGGTAAAAGTACAAGATGGCTTTGAGTTTACTGAAGGTCCTGCTGTTAATCGTTTTGGAGATGTATACTTCACCGATCAGCCTAATAATAGAATCCACAAGTGGAATGCCTTGTCTAATGAAATCAGCGTATTCAAAGAAGATGCTGGTCGTGCAAATGGAATGTATTTTCTTCTTGACGGCACTTTGGTAGCTGCTGCAGACAATAAAAACGAACTCTGGGCTTTCGATACTGAGGGCAATCACGAAGTTTGGATTTCAGCATTTAAAGGAAAAAAAGCTCAATGGGCCTAACGACCTATGGGTTAGACCGAAAGGTGGGATTTATTTTACTGATCCCCTTTATCCAAGACCTTATTGGGAACGCAGCAAAGACTCTGAACAGCAAGGGCAAAATGTATATTTTTTGTCAGCAGATAGAACTGAGCTTTTCGCAGTTGCAGAAGACTTGACTCAACCTAACGGTATCGTAGGAACGCCAGATAGTAAGTTCCTTTATGTGTCTGATATAGGTGCCAAAAAAACTTTTAAATACGAGGTGAGGGAAGATGGCTATCTAATCAATAAGGAGCTTTTCTGTGAAATGGGTTCCGATGGCATGACTATAGACGAGCGTGGCAATGTTTATCTCACTGGAAATGGAGTTACAGTATTTAATCGAAATGGTGAGCAGATCGCACACATTCCTGTTCCATCCCGATGGACAGCCAACGTGGTGTTTGGAGCTTTGGATAGGAAAACGCTATTTATTACCGCTACTGATGCAGTTTACACTTTACAAATGAAAAACAGAGGAGTTTGGTAAGATCATTTAATATTAGATTATGAATGCAAAAAACCCGGAAGAAAATTAATCTCCCGGGTTTTTTATGGTTGGATAGCCTGCTTTTACTTAGCTATGCTAGAAAAAACTGCTGATTAAAAAATACCTATATAGTGATTACCTGGCTGATTAACCAAGGTAGCACCTTTGCTAGCAAGGCCAGTATTGCTATCTAAAATATAAATGTTTCCATTTTTGCCCACTGGAGTAAAAGCCATATAGACATCTGTACCATCTACTACAAAACCTTGATATTGATTGAACTCCAAGTCAGGATCGTAAGGAAGATCAACAATAGAAGCCGTTTTAGCATTTAAATCCATCCAAACTACGAAGCCATTTTCAGCACCATCATGAGAAATAAGTGCGAATGCTTTCCCGTTTTGTGCATACTGCCAAGCTTCAATGGTAACCCCCGTTAAGCCAAGCGCATCATTTAAGCTGAAGACATAAGAATTGTCATATTCATTGTTTTGGTTGATTTTGAGAATATGAGATCCCGCAGGGTCTCTCTCGGTAGCCTGATAGATGTTATTATCATCACCCAAGTAGCTATAATGACTTCTGTAACCACTATTGTCTCCATGCGCAACAGTCGAAGTAATCACTGTCGGATTAGCAAATGATGGATAATCTACTACCACTGATTTAGTACCCAATCTTTCATAATCTCCTTCCGTTTCACCTGTTGCCACATTGTATTTACGCATCCAAGTTCCGATGATCAGCTTATCTTCAGCAGCATTTAGTACTGACCCGTCTAGTCTAAAAATAGTATGACCAGCAGCTTCCTCCTCTTCGGTAAGCGGAATTTCATATTGCACATAGTTTTTAATCAATGACTCCTCTAGATCCAAAGCCAAAATTGTAGCTACACCTCTGTAGTATTCAAATGGAGTTAGTGGATTAGGATCTGCTTCAGTTGGGGCATTGTTCGCTGTAATATTCGCCATGTTTAGGGCAATACCTGTTTTGTCTCCATCATATAATTTCAACCATCGAGGGGAAGTCCCTGCATACTGGGAAATATTCACTGACACGTCAGACTGAACGAAATTTCCACCACCATTAACTGTGTATCTGGAGAATTCACCGCCATTATCACCGGTATATGCGATGTTGAATAAGGTAGAGCCATCCTCTGAAGATTGCAGACGAGCGGTTCTGTTTGATTTCACTCCAAATCCCTCGGTATATACGCTGATCTGGGTATCAGGATCTTTTGCTTCCTCTTTGGTCACTGAATAAACCATCGTTCCACCGTTTCCATCTCCAGGATTTGTTCCCATCAAGGCTCCCGCTACAGTGATAAATCTATCTTCTGTCTCCACAGGAGGTGTGATAGGGTCACCACCATTATCGCTACAGCTACTAAGTGCTACTGTGCTCATTAAGGCTCCAAGTGTCAAAAAATTTAAGAATTGCTTTTTCATAATTTACTTGTGGTTGGTTAACTATAATAGGTTGATTTAAAATTTATTAATGCTGTAGTTTAGCTTAAGGTAAAAACCTCTACCGGGCTTTTGAACAGCAAAATTGTCGTAGGCCTGCTGGTCAAAAATGTTTTTCAAGTCAGCACTGATCACCAGCTTTTCACTTGGAAAAACATAATTCAAACCGATGTCTTGGATGAATTGTCGGGGAGTCCGGAAGTCTTCTATTTCCAGCCAAGTGGTATAAAATCGATCTACAAATCCGAAGCTGTAATAAAGATTTAGTGCGGAGCGATCTTGGATCAAATTCTTAAATCCATACTGAACCGTTGAATTGATCGTGAAAAATGGTTCGTTTGGAAGCTGCTGGTTATAATAATTGTACTCATTCCCGTTTGGATCATATTGAATATTGAATACGGAATTAAATTTCGAGAAATTGAGGAGTACACTGAAGTTCTCATTCCAGGTATAGTTGATCTCTCCCTCAAACCCGATTGATTTTGTTTTCCCCAAATTCTCGAAGGGATCTGTTTGCACCGCATCATTGAGTCTTGGGTTGATTTTTCGTACAATTTTATCCTTTGTATCGCGTAAAAACCCCGAGGCGTAAATAGTGAATTTGCTAGTTGAAGTTAGCTGGTAAGGCCCACTGCGGAATCCAAGATTAAGGTTGTTACTGACTTCTGGTCTGATTCCAATATTTTCTATGATGTTTTCTCCGGGGCTACCAAAAATTTCATTTTCAGAAGGCATTCTCACGGCTTTTTCTGCCGAAAGTAGGATTGTCATGCCTTTATTTAATACATAGGAAGTAGCTAATCCATACCCTGAGGTCGTGTTTTTACTGGCTACCCTATCTTCAGACTTTACAGTTTCTCCATTTTGTGTGACCAAAATCGGGTCCATTCGATCAATTTGCTGCTGATAATATTTTCCAAAAAGGTTTGCTTTAAACTTGGACTCAAACAATGTTGCTTCATATGCCAAAGCAGAAATATTCTTAGTTAAATCTCTAGTACCAATAAACTCTCGTTCTCTGGCAGGCCTCATCAGGTCACGCTGAGTTCTATCTATGGTGTAGTACATATGACTAAAAACCATTCGATGCTTTTCTGAAAAATCATAAGTAGCACCACCTCTGAAAGTTGAAATGTTTCTATTGATGTGATTGATAGTAGGAGCTCCCTGTTGGGCACCATTTGGTCTCAGGATTGGATCACCGTTAAGTCCAATGCTTTGCTCGCCAAACCAGTTGTAATTCCAGCGGACAGTATCATTTACTACCTCTTTACGATCACTGATCATCCCATTGAAATTGATCTCTAGACCTTTTGTAAGGAAATCTGATTTCACATAATTGACGCTAAAAACTTTGGCTTGAGATTCTGTGAAACGACCTTTATATGGAATAGTCATGTAGGTTCCGTGCTGGATTTCATTGTAATCATCAGAGACATTAACCCCCAGATAGAACTGATCAGCCCACTTTACATTTGTAAAACCAGCTTGAATATTTGCTCCAGCAGATCTATATGCATCATTGAATCGCTTGGCTCGGACATATTCGTATCGACCATTTGCAAGAATATTTCGGACAAATTTGCCCCAAACCTCGTAGTCATTGTCTGAGTAGTTGTAAAATCCAGAAGCTTTTACTGTAAATCCAGAATTTGAATTTCGGTATGATCCACTGACATTGGCTTGCTGGGTATTGAATGAACCGTAGGATAAAGAAGCTGTTAGGTTATTCATAGCTCCTTTTTTCAAGATTACGTTAATAGCTCCCCCTAAAGCGTCATCAGCCAAATGGACTGGAATTACGCCTTTGTAAACTTCAATTCGCTCAATTAGTGCAGGAGGAATACTATTAAGACTGAAAGATGCTCCATAAGTGGAAATGGCTACTCCATCGATAAAAATGCGTACCGAATTCCCTGACATTCCATTTAGATTGTAGGAAACTTGAGATCCTAATCCCCCATTTTGACGAACCCTCACTCCTACGGATTTATTCAATAAATCATTGGTTTGAAATGAGTTTAAGGAAGCCTTTTTGGTTTCAATCACGTTCACTGCAAAACCTGCCGCTTCTATTTCACTTTTGTGCGACTCCGCCTCAACTATAACCTCTGCTAGTTCACTGTCTGCAACTCGTTCGAGCATAGTAGAAACCTTTACGCTAGGCTTATCAATGAGGATACTAAAGTCATGCTTTTGAATTTCTATACTACTCACGTTGACCTGATGTGATCCAAAAGGGATATCCGTCAGTTCATATCTTCCTCGTTCGTCCGAAAGCGCGTGCTTTTTTATGGTGGAGATAAATACTGTGGCATAGGCAACAGGTGCACCGTCGTTAAATTTCAATGTTCCTGATACTTTACCGGTTTGGGAAAAAGCATAGCCAGAAAGTAAAATTGCAGATGCAAAAAGTATTAAGGTAAGATTTGTTTTCATGTACCGCCTGATATGAATCTGGAGGCAAATCTAATCTTTAATTATAATTAATCTAAATAGGGATTATAAAAATTCTAACATCTTCACACGAAAAATGACTTATCTGCCTATTATTCAGCGTCTTACTATTTATAAAAAATCTAAATAAATATAGACAATAAAGAAAGGGCTATTGAAAAATAAATCCAACAGCCCTAAAGTTAACTCATCAAATTGATGCTCTAACACTTATTTCCATCCACATCACAAGCTTCCCCATCCCCTTTCGACATTTCAAGAACTGGATTTGACTTTGCAAATTCATTCCAAGCTTTTTCCAAAGTCTGGTCAAATACCTCATCAGGCTGTGCACCAGAGATTCCAAACTTTCTATCCAAAACAAAGAATGGTACTCCCCTTACTCCTAGCTGACGCGATTCATAGATGTCCTGATCTACTTCGTTTTCGAATTTGTCTGAATTCAGTACTTCTGTGACAACATTTTCTTCCAAACCTATTTCATTTGCTAAGTTTAGCAGAGCCGCATTATCATCTATATTGACCGAATCAGTAAAGTATGCTTTGAGTAAGCTTTCCTTCATCTCATCCCCTTTTCCTACTGTTTTAGCCAGATGTAAAAGTCTGTGGGCTTTCTTGGTATTCGCTACTACTGTTTTGTCAAGATGATATTCCAATCCTTCTTGCGCAGCCATATTGGCTACATTAGCAGTGATTTCCTTTGTTTGTTCAAGTGACCATCCTTTTACTTCAGCCAGATATTCCTGGGAACTCTTAGTTGGTTGAGTGACTTGATCTGGATTAAGCAAAAAGCTCTTCCACTCTATCTCTATTTTATCTTTCTGAGGAAACTTTTCAATTGCCTTTTCAATTTTTCTCTTGCCGATGTAACAAAATGGACATGCTACATCTGACCATATTTCTATTTTCATAGCTAAATTCTTTAATTAACTTATGATGAAATAGAAATTAAGCCAAAAGAGTTCATCTGATTTGAAAACTAAAGAATGCCCTTCCTGCGCTATGGAGGTAGATTCCAAAGCAAAGATTTGCCCTATCTGTAAATTCGAATTCCCTCAACGATCCCCTTGGATTACCTGGGTTGCGATCATATTATTAATTGTTTGGATAATAAGCTATATACTTTGACCAATCCAACTTCAATTCCTCTCAGCTATGAACAAACGTAAATTCTTAAAGTCTTTAGCCTTCCTAGGTATTGGATCTGGTTCAATTTTTTCTCCAGAAAAAGCAAAGGCAAAATCAATAGTAGATCTTGATCCTAATGCTGCTGACTTCTGGGATCAAATCCGTACTGCATATAAGCTCAAACCTGATTACATCAACCTTGAAAATGGGTATTACTGCTTTTTGCCTGAAGAAACTTTAGAAAATTATATCAAGCATCTACGAGAAGTGAATTATCAAGCTTCAAGTTACATGCGGACGGTACAATGGGACAATAAAGCCAAAAGTGCTGCGATGGTGGCTGAGCTTGTTGGAGCTTCTCCCGATGAAGTCGTACTGACTAGGAATACAACTGAGTCTATTGATTTGATCATTTCAGGATATCCTTGGAAAGCCGGGGATGAAGCCATCGTATCCAATCAGGATTATGGTAGTTTGCTCAATATGTTTGAACTCGCTGAAAGGCGATATGGAATTAAGGTCAAAAGAATTGACATCCCCATGCATCCGGAAAATGACGAGGAGATTGTAGCCACTTATGAAAGAGCAATGACTCCGAACACAAGATTATTAATGGTTCCGCATATTGTAAATATCACAGGTCATATTTTGCCAGTTAGGAAAATTGCTGATATGGCGCACAGTTACGGGGCTGAAGTCATGCTAGATGGTGCGCATGCAGTTGGTCATTTTGATTTCAATATTTCTGAGTTGGATTGTGACTATTACGGTTCTAGCCTTCACAAATGGCTCAGTGTTCCTCTTGGGTGCGGCATGCTTTATGTCAAAAAAGGTAAGAGTGCACAAATCCGACCGCTTCTAGCTCCTTATGAACTGGATCAAAAGACACTTTTAAATCTTAATCATACGGGAACACACCCAGTGTCTACAGATCTTTCGGTTATAGATGCCATCAACTTTCACAATAAAATGGGAAGCAGGAGAAAGGAAGATCGATTGAGATACATTCAGCGCTACTGGTCAGATCAAGTAAGAGATCTTCCAGGGTATAAATGTGAATACCCCAAAAGATCCTCATCGCTCCTGTGCTATAGCCAATGTAGGTTTGGATGCAATGACCCCTGCAGACATGGCCAAGACACTTATGGATAAGTACAAAATTTTTACAGTAGCGATCAATGGGTCTGGAGGTGTGAATGGCTGTAGGATTTCCCCAAATATTTATACTTCGGAGGAAGAAATTGACAGATTCGTTAAGGCATTAAAGGAAATGTCAGGAAATACTTAAGTTTTTTGGGCTTCTCTCAATTGTATTTTTGATAATTACCTGCCAAATATTATTCTGTATCAGCTTATTTAAGCGGAATAGACCTTGTCATATTTCGGATTCAATAAAAATTTTGCATTCACTCTAAATTATTCTTTAAAACCCTTGCATTTTCTTTTCTAAGGAATGAATTTTGCCTCCCTATTACGCATGACACAAGTAAATCACATAGCGCCATCTTTCTCTCAAGCTACTCCAGTAGTATTGAAAGTTGATGTTATTGCTTTTTTCACTCCTTTAAGGACGTGTAGATTTTTCTATAGGGTTTAACCCTATGTTGAATTTTTGTATTCCTACGTGGAGTACGTGCTCGCCCTTCTACCCTTTGATTTATTTACCAATTTTCCGATTGCCTCGGAATTAACACATGCAATCCCTAATGGATAACATTTCATTTCAGATTATTGTAGCCAATCCTTCTCACAAGGTTTATTCCACTCAGATTACTGATGAGATGGAAAATTCCGCAAAAGCCCGTGGTACTGGTATTGCCAAGCGTAGCCCTGCCTATGTGGAAACCAAAATGGACGAAGGCAAAGCTGTGATCGCATTGACTTCCGATGGTAAATGGGCAGGTTTCTGCTATATCGAGGCCTGGGGTCATGGAAAATATGTAGCAAACTCTGGTTTGATCGTTTCTCCTGAATACAGAAAATACGGCCTTGCCCGCAAAATCAAAAATGAAGTATTCAAACTTAGCCGTTTGAAATATCCAGAATCCAATATTTTCGGATTGACCACTGGAGCTGCAGTAATGAAAATCAACTCTGAGTTGGGCTATATTCCTGTATCCTATTCAGATCTTACGGATGACAATGAGTTCTGGAAAGGCTGCCAAAGCTGTGTGAACTACGAAATCTTAATGAGTAAAAACAGACAAAACTGTCTTTGCACAGCGATGCTTTACGATCCAAATTCCAAGCGCAATCACACGCAGGAATTGGCCCTTCGTGAGGATTTCAAAAAAGATCTCAAATTATTTGATCGCTGGGTAAGATTAAAGAAATATGTGATGCTTAAATTGAACAAGTCAAAGGACACTATTTCAAGCATCTTTTTATAAATCAATTCTTCCTTTTTGGAAGCAAAATCCTATAACAATGAAGAAAATAGTATTAGCCTACAGTGGAGGCTTGGATACCACATTTTGTGCCTTGCATCTTTCCAAAGAACTCGGTTATGAAGTGCATGCAGTTTTAGTGAACACTGGCGGATTTTCCGAGGAAGAATTGAAAGATATTGAAGAAAGGGCGAAAGGCTTAGGCGTAGCTTCTTTTAAGATTCTCCATGTAATGGACACCTATTATAATGAGGTGATCAAGTATTTGGTTTATGGTAATGTGCTGAAAAACCAAACCTATCCCCTTTCTGTATCAGCCGAGCGAATTCTTCAGGCAAAATCTCTAGCTGAATATGCCAAGTCGATCGGTGCAAAAGCAGTCGCTCATGGTTCTACAGGAGCAGGAAATGATCAGGTTCGTTTTGATATGATTTTCCAAACGATTGTTCCAGACATAGAGATCATCACTCCAATCCGTGACTTGAAATTGAGCCGCGCTGAGGAAATTGACTATTTGAAAAAGCATGGTGTATCAATGAATTTTGAGAAAGCTGCTTACTCAATCAATAAAGGCATTTGGGGGACTTCTGTAGGAGGAAAAGAGACACTAACCTCTTCAGATTATCTTCCAGAAGAAGCTTGGCCTACTAAAGCTACAGCAATAGAGCCTCTTGAAGTAATATTGTCATTTGAAAAAGGTGAACTTAAGGGTGTTGATGGAAAACAATTCGATGATTCTATTGAAGCCATCCAATCACTTCAAGCTTTGGCAGCTCCTTATGGAATCGGACGTGACATTCACGTTGGTGATACAATTATCGGTATCAAAGGCCGCGTAGGATTTGAAGCTGCTGCACCTCTGATCATTATCAAAGGTCATCAGTTGCTAGAGAAGCACACACTTACGAAGTGGCAGCTTTTCTGGAAAAATCAATTAGCTGAATTCTACGGTAATCACCTACATGAAGGTCATTACTTAGATCCAGTGATGAGAAACTTGGAAGAATTCATGGAAAGCACTCAGACTTTCGTGACTGGTAACGTTCGTGTTCTCCTTCAGCCTTACCGTTTTACTTTACTCGGAATCACTTCTGACCATGACCTGATGTCCAACAAGTTTGGCAGCTATGGTGAAATGAACAAAGGCTATACTGCTGAAGACGTGAAAGGTTTCACCAGAATTTTGGGTAACCAAACATCGATTTTCCATAAGGTAAACTCTGACAATGACTAAAATCAAAACAGCGATCATAGGCGCGGCAGGATATACGGGAGGCGAATTACTTCGTCTGCTAGTTCATCATCCTGTTTGCGAATTGGTCTACGTACATAGCAATAGCCAAAAGGGCAAAAAAGTGTCAGAGGTTCATCCGGATCTAATCGGAGATTGTGATCTAGTTTTCACAGATGAAGTTCAAACCGAAGGAATTGATGCTGTTTTCTTGGGTTTGCCACATGGTCAGACCAAAGGATTTTTAGAGCAACACTCCTTTTCCTCTGAGACAGTTTTGATCGATTTGTCCACTGATTTCCGCGACGAGTCGAATGGCTTTACGTATGGTCTTCCTGAAGTAAATGCTGCAAAAATCAAAAACGCAAAGAAGATCGCTAATCACAGGCTGCTTTGCCACTGGAATACAACTAGCATTGCTTCCAGCTATCGCAAAAGGCTGGGTGAAAAGCACAATTCAGATCTCTGGAATCACTGGAAGTACAGGTGCTGGGAAGAAACTTGCTGAGACATCTCATTTCAGCTATAGATCTTCAAATATGTCTGTCTATAAGCTTTTTACGCATCAGCATCTAAAGGAAATAAACCAGACTTTCAAGCAGCTAAATACAAGCTTTTCTTCTGAGATTCTATTTGTTCCATATCGTGGGAATTTCCCTAGAGGTATCTGGATTACAGCTTATTTCCCATTCGAAGGAACTCAGGAAGAAGCTGTAGCAGCTTACAAGGAATTCTATAAAGATGCTGCATTTACACATGTTTCTGACAACGACATCGACATGAAGCAAGCAGTGAACACAAATAAAGCGATTGTTTACGTGCAGAAAGAAGCGGGTCAATTGGTGATTTATTCTGCTATTGACAACTTGCTTAAAGGAGCTTCAGGACAGGCAGTTCAGAATTACAACTTGGCGTTTGGACTTGAGGAGAGGATGGGCTTGAATCTAAAAAGTATAGCGTTCTGATTAGATAATAGACGTTAGACACAAGATTCAAGATTTGATAAGTGATACTTTATTATTCATCATTTCTCATTTAACATTCATTATTCTCCAACCTAGAAATTGATTTACGAAGTTCTAAACAAAGCCTTAAATCGTATTTCGTCAATCGTAAATCCTCATGAAATTATTCGATGTATATCCCCTGATCCCGGTGACCATAGCAAAGGCTGATGGAGCAAAACTTTGGGACGAAAAAGGACAAGAATATATAGATCTCTATGGAGGTCACGCCGTGATTTCCATTGGTCACACACATCCACACTACGTGCAGCGTATTAAAGATCAGTTGGATCAAATCGCTTTTTATTCAAACTCAGTGCAGATTCCAATTCAAAAGGAATATGCTGAAAAATTGGGTGTTCTTTCAGGTTATCCTGAGTATGAGCTTTTCCTTTGTAATTCCGGCGCTGAAGCAAACGAGAATGCAATTAAGCTCGCATCTTTTGCAACTGGAAAATCTGGCTTTATAGCATTTTCTGGAAGTTTTCACGGAAGAACATCTGGTGCTGTCGCTCTGACAGACAATCCAAAAATCGTTGCTCCTTGCAATGCACGTGAGGATTTTCATATCATTCCTTGGGAAGATTTAGAGGCTGTAGAAGAGGCTTTGAAATCAAATGAAATAGCTGGGATAATCATCGAAGGCATACAAGGTGTAAATGGAATTCAAGTTCCAAATGCAGAATTTCTTCAGGGCTTAGCTTCACTTGCCAAAAAATATGAGGCAAAATTGATTTTGGACGAAGTCCAGTCAGGTTTTGGTCGTACAGGCAAATTCTTTGCACATCAATTGGTAGATGGAATTAGTCCCGATATCATCAGCATGGCAAAAGGAATGGGAAATGGTTTTCCTATCGGTGGGATCTTGATTTCTCCAGCTTTCAAAGCTACATACGGACTTCTTGGAACCACTTTTGGAGGCAATCATCTCGCATGTGCAGCTGGCCTAGCAGTAGTGGAAGTTATTGAAAAAGAAAACCTTCTCGAAAATGCCACAACGCTTGGTGAAAAGCTTTTAACCGAATTGAAAGGAATCCCTGGAATCACTGCTATTCGCGGCACAGGCTTAATGATCGGTATCGATCTTGACCGTGAAGCGGGACCGGTACGATCTGAATTAGTGAAGAAATACCACATGTTCACAGGAAGTGCCGCAGGAAAGAATACGATAAGACTCCTGCCTCCTTTAAATATCGAGTGGAATCAATTAAATTCGTTTATATCCGCATTAAAAGAAATCTTAAGTCAATCCCCTACCAGTTAACTAATGGCCAATATTATCCAGCCACTACAGCACTTTACAAAATTTGAATCCTTCGAATTAGGAAACCAATTAATTGAACAAGCTTTAGCATATAAGGCAAACCCAGCCCTTGATAAGGCGAAAGGTGAAGGAAAACGCATAGGATGTATTTTCTTAAATCCATCCCTGAGAACGCGTGTATCCACGCAGTTAGCAGCTATTAACTTGGGAATGGAGCCTATTGTGTTAAATATGGATAAGGAAGGTTGGGCATTGGAGATGCAGGAAGGTGCAGTAATGAATCGCGGCACTGTGGAGCATATTAAGGATGCAGCAGCAGTTTTAGGCTCCTATTTTGATATCTTGGCTATTCGTGCTTTCCCTTCTTTGACAAATAAAGAGGAAGACATGAGTGATTTCACCTTTTCTCAGTTTGTGAAGTATTCTGGAGTTCCTGTAGTAAGTCTTGAATCAGCCACTCGTCACCCTCTTCAAAGTTTGGCTGATCAGATTACGATCAGAGAAAATTGGTCTAAAAAAACCAAACCAAAGGTTGTTTTGACTTGGGGCCCACACATCAAAGCAATTCCTCATGCAGTAGCAAATTCCTTTGCAGAATGGACTCTTGGTATGGATCATGATTTGACTATTACCCATCCTACAGGATATGAGTTGGACGAGGAGTTTACTAAAGGCGCAACTATAGAATATAATCAAAGTAAAGCTTTAGAAGACGCTGATTTTGTGTATGTTAAAAATTGGTCCTCTTTTAATGATTATGGTAAGATTCTGTCCACAGATGCTTCTTGGATGCTTACCGAATATCACTTTGAAAATGCCAAAAATGCTAAAGTAATGCATTGCCTCCCTGTGAGAAGAAATCTTGAACTGTCCGATGAAATTCTTGATGGTCCTCGATCTTTGGTTCAACAGCAAGCAAAAAACAGAATTTTCGCCGCTCAGGCGGCAATTAGCCATCTGCTAGGAAACAAATAAAGACTTACACCCAATGAAAATAAGTATTATTAAAATCGGAGGTAACGTCATCGACTTTCCTGAAAAACTAGATGAATTTTTAGCCCTTTTTGCCAAATTTCCCGGACATAAAATACTCGTTCATGGAGGCGGAGTAATGGCTTCCCGATTTGGAGAATCTCTGGGTGTAATGCCTGAAATGGTAGACGGAAGAAGGATCACTGATCAGGAAACCTTGGATGTAGTGACGATGGTTTACGCGGGTCTAATCAACAAAAATATTGTCGCTAAACTTCAGGCGCTCAAGGTTAATGCTATTGGAATGTGCGGAGCTGACGGTAATATTATCCGATCTATCAAACGCCCAGTTAAAGGGATTGACTATGGATTTGTAGGTGATATACAGGAAGTTAATACCAAGTTGATTGATCATTTACTTTCAGGAGATTTGCTTCCTGTAGTAAATGCAATCACCCATGATGCAAAAGGCCAATTGCTCAACACCAACGCCGATAGCATCGCCTCTGCTCTAGCCACCAGCTTGGCAAAAGAACATCAGGTCAATTTGTATTTCTGCTTCAATAAAAGCGGAGTTTTGATTGACGAGAAAAATGAAAATTCTATCATTCCGCTTATTAATGAGGATATTTACGAGGAACTACGCAAGGAAAATGTGATTCACTCAGGTATGATCCCAAAATTGGATAATGCTTTTGAAGCCTTACAAAAAGGTGTAAATCATGTTTGGATCGGGAAAGCTGAAAACTTGCATTTGGCTGCTAAGGGTAAACTTTCGGGGACGACTATCGAGAGAAGTCGTTATGATCTTTATTAATAAAAATCTTAGGTAAGAATGGAATTATACGATAGTGCAGTTGAACTTCTTACTCGATTAATAGAGATTCCATCCTATTCGAAGGAAGAAAGCTCCACTGCTGAAGTTATTGAAGAATTTTTCACAGCTAGAGATATTGAAGTTCACAAATCTGGAAATAACATCTGGGCTTTTGCCAATACCTTTGATAAAAATAAGCCTACGATCTGGCTGAATTCCCATCACGACACCGTAAAACCAAACGCAGGCTATACCAAAGATCCCTTTCTGGCAATTCTTGAAGATGGTAAACTTTACGGTCTTGGAAGTAATGATGCTGGAGGCCCTTTGGTAAGCTTAATGGCAGCTTTTTCGCATTTCTATGAACAAGACCTTCCATTTAACCTAATCATGATCGCTTCCGCTGAGGAGGAAATTTCTGGTAAAAATGGAATTGCTTCAGTGATTGATCAACTTCCACCCTGTGAATTGGCAATCGTAGGAGAACCTACCTTGATGGATATGGCAGTTGCAGAAAAAGGCCTAATGGTAATTGATGCAAAAGTCTATGGGAAAGCAGGACATGCCGCTAGAGAAGAAGGGGTAAATGCTATTTATTTGGCGTTGGATGACTTGCAAAAAATCAAAGATTTTGAATTTAAAAAGGTTTCCCAGTTTCTGGGTAAGACGAAGGTGTCTGCCACGGTTATTCATTCTGGGCAGCAGCATAATGTAGTTCCTGATCTTTGCGAATTTGTATTGGATGTTCGAGTGACTGATGCTTATTCTTTGGAAGAAGCACTCGAGGAATTAAAAGCATCGCTTAATGCTGAACTTACTCCACGATCCCTCAGACTCCAGTCTTCTCATGTACCGGAAGGTCATTTGATTTTGAAAGTTGGCGAGCAACTTGGCCTCAAAACCTACGGAAGTCCTACTCTTTCAGATCAGGCTTTAATCCCCTACCCATCTGTCAAAATTGGCCCTGGTGATTCAGCTAGGTCACATTCTGCAGATGAATATATTTATTTGAACGAAATTCAAGAAGGCATAGAAGGCTATATCAAGATCCTTGAAAGCTATGCTGCTAAGCTTACTCAAACTAATTAGAAATGAAACTTTGGCAAAAAGAAACAGGAAGCAAAAAGGAAGTGGAATCCTTCACTATTGGCCGCGATCCTGAATTTGATATACTTTTGGCACCTTTTGATGTTCTTGGATCTATGGCTCATGCAGAGATGCTATCCACTATTGGTCTTCTAACCACAGAGGAAAATGAAATTCTGCAGCGTGGACTGAAAGACATATTCTTCGAAATTGAAAAAGGTCAGTTTGAAATAGCACCAGGTGTAGAAGATGTTCATTCTCAGGTGGAATTTCTACTTACTGAACGTTTTGGAGATGTTGGTAAGAAACTTCATAGTGGAAGAAGCCGAAATGATCAGGTTCTTGTAGATCTAAAACTCTATTACCGGGCAGCTATCCATGGAGTAGTGGAAGAAAGTATTGAGCTTTTTGATTTATTGATAAAGCTAGCGGAAAAGCATAAGCGCGATCTGATGCCAGGTTATACTCATACGCAACTTGCGATGCCTTCCTCTTTCGGACTTTGGTTTAGTTCTTTTGCCGAAGGCTTATCAGAAGATTTGGGTTTGCTGAAAGCTGCTTATGATCTGGCTAATAAAAACCCGCTGGGTTCTGCCGCAGGATATGGTTCCAGTTTTCCATTGAATAGAACAATGACAACGAAGCTGTTAGGTTTTGCTGATCTTCACCACAACGTGCTCAATGCCCAAAATAGTAGAGGAAAAACTGAGCGCACATTGTCTTTTGCAATGGCTGGAATGGCTGGCACACTGAATAGAATGGCTTCTGATGTATGTATTTTCATGAATCAGCATTTTGCCTTCATAAAATTCCCGGATGATTTGACTACTGGTAGTAGTATCATGCCTCATAAAAAGAATCCTGATGTTTTTGAGTTGATACGGGCAAAAACGAATCAGATTCAGTCAGTTCCGAATGCAGTTTCGATGATTTTGACTAACACAACGACTGGATATAGTAGAGATTTGCAATTACTTAAGGAAGAAATTTTCCCTGCTTTGGAAAGTCTAAAATCCTGTTTGAGCATGACCACTTTTATGCTAAAGTCTATCAAGGTGAAAGAGAATATTTTATCCGATCCATTTTACAAACACTTATTTTCTGTCGAGGTAGTAAATGACTTGGTATTGAAAGGAACACCTTTTAGAGATGCCTACAAGCAAGTGGGGATGGATATAGAATCCGATAATTTTGCCCCAGACCAAACCAAGTTGAATCACTCTCATGAAGGAAGTATTGGAAATTTGAACCTTCAAGAAATCGAGACAAAAATGAAAATGGCAGTGGAACAGTTTAATTTCAATTCCGTTCAGCAAACCATCGAAAATCTTTTAAAATAAGTCTTTTGACAGTTTTTATATGATAAATTAGAATGAATCGATACAATAATTTATTTTTAGGCGAAGTATAGAACAAAATTCTTTTTCCAGATACCCACAAACCCTATAAAATGAATAACCTTTTTGGTAGTAATCTCAAATATGATTTGAAAGCCAGTTTAGTGGTTTTCTTGGTCGCTTTGCCACTTTGTTTGGGGATTGCTGTTGCAAGTGGTGCACCACCAATGTCAGGTCTAATTGCTGGCATAGTCGGGGGAATAGTGATAGGGAGTCTTTCTGGTTCTAATGTAAGCGTGAGTGGCCCTGCCGCAGGATTGACAGTAATCGTACTTGATTCTATCAACAGCATGGGTAGCCTACCACTCTTTCTTGGCACACTCGTAATAGCAGGATTAATTCAGGTTGGACTAGGACTAGCAAAAGCTGGGGTAATTGGCTATTACTTTCCACACTCTGTAATCAAAGGAATGCTTACTGCAATAGGTTTAATTTTGATTTTAAAGCAGATCCCGCATGCTCTTGGCTACGATGTGGATTTGATGGGAGATCAAGCGTTTTTACAAGCAGATGATCACAATACATTTTCTGAGATTTGGTATGCTTTCAAATACAGTAGCTTCGGAGCTATCCCTATTGTATTAGTAGGTTTAGCAATTTTAATTGCTTTCGAGAAACCAAAACTTAAAAATCATAAAATTTTCGGATTTGTCCTGGAGCATTATGGGCAGTTATCTCCGGAATAATAATAAATTATTTGTATGGCATTTGGAAGCCTGAATGGCAATTAGGCGGAGAGCATTTAGTGAGTATTCCTGTGTTAAACGATTTAGGAGAAATTGGTAATTTGCTTACATTTCCTGATTTCTCAATGATAGGCGAAAGCACCTTTTGGATAGTGGCTTTGACCATTGCAATAATAGGAAGCCTTGAAACTCTCCTCAGTATAGATGCTGCTGATAAGCTTGATCCAATGAAAAGAACCAGTCCGCCTAGCCAAGAATTATTTCACAGGGTGTCGGAAACACTGTTTCGGGATTAATTGGAGGTTTACCAATCACTGCAGTAATTGTAAGGAGTTCAGCTAACATCGCTACTGGAGCAAAAACCAAGTTATCTGCAATCTTGCATGGTGTATTGTTAATGATTTTAGTATTAGCCATACCTACAACTTTAAATTTGATCCCGCTGAGCTGTTTGGCAGCTGTCTTATTTGTCGTAGGATACAAACTCGCCAAGCCAGCTATATTTATAAATATCTATAGAAATGGCTTGGATCAATTTATTCCATTTATCGTAACTGTCGTTGCTATTTTATTTACTGACCTTTTGGTGGGAATTGGTATAGGGATGGTCTTTGGGTTGTTTTTCGTAGTGAAGACAAATTTCATTCGCGCTGTAACCTTGACCGAGTTGAATGGTAACTATTTACTAAAGCTTCAAAAAGACGTGTCGTTTTTGAATAAAGCATTATTGATGAAGTTATTGGAAAGAGTCCCTTCTGGCTCCAAACTGATAATTAATGCTCAAAAATCACAATTTATAGACCACGACATACAGGAAGTTCTAAATGACTTCATTGCCTCATGTCCAGACAAAAACATAAGTGTAACAATAGAAGGATATCAATATAAAATTCACGAAACAATATGAACCCGTACGAAAAACTCTTGATACAAAATAAGGCATGGTCAGCAGATCAGAAGTTGGCTGATGCGAATTTTTTTGGAAGACTAGAAAAGCAGCAATCGCCTAAATTCCTTTGGATTGGATGTTCTGATAGTCGAGTTCCAGCTAATCAAATTACAGGTACAGACCCAGGTGAGATCTTTGTACACCGCAACATCGCAAATATGGTTGTTCATACGGATGTTAACCTACTTAGTGTATTGGAATACGCAGTTGTAGTTCTCAAAGTAGAGCACATTATTGTTTGTGGCCATTATGGTTGTGGTGGAATTGACGCCGCATTAGGGAATAAGAGCTATGGAATTATCAACAAATGGCTACTAAATATCAAGGAAGTTTATAAAACTTACCAGAAGGAGATCGATGCTATTGAAGTGCATGAGGATAAAGTGAATAAATTAGTAGAGTTGAATGTGATCGAACAATGCCAAGATTTAATCAAAACATCTACTATTCAGAAAGCTTGGAAATCAAGAAATGCACCAACAATCCATGGATGGGCCTATGGTCTAAAAGATGGTTTGGTAAATGAACTGGTCAATATCGAACCTGATCTTAACAGTATCAATCCAATCTTTAGATTTGACGCTGAGGAATTAGATAAATAAACTTCAAGTTTTTTGGTCAGCGAAGAGAAAAAATTTTGATTTCTTAATCGCTGACCCTTTATTTGCATCATCCTTTCACTTTTTAAGTGCTCGGATTTATAAAGAAGAGGCGAGAGACAGGCTCATTGACCCTCTGGCAACCTGGAAAGTCCAAGGTGCCAATTCCTGCCAAAAGAGCTATTCTCTTTTGGAACTATAAGTTCATATCACAATGCACTCAGGATACTCCCCACAAATTTCTATTTCAACGTTAACCTTGATAAAGCGCTTAGCTTTATTTATGTGTTGACTCATTTTCGCCAATTTCGAAATATTTCGATGTTGGCATTTTAATGTACATAATTTTTCAAACCATAAATCCTTAATATCATGTCTAAAAATCTTCACTTCGACACATTGCAAGTTCATGCTGGTCAAGAACCTGACCCTACAACTAACTCTCGTGCTGTTCCTATTTATCAAACGACATCCTATGTCTTCAATTCAGCTGAGCATGGCGCCAACCTGTTCGGACTAAAGGCAATTTGGCAATATCTATACTAGGATCAGAATCCTACCACAGATGTCTTTGAAAAGAGAATTGCCACTTTGGAAGGTGGCGTGGCTGCGGTAGCGACAAGTTCTGGGCAAGCAGCACAATTCTTAGCGTTAAATAATATCATGGAGGTAGGCGATAACTTCGTTTCTAGCCCATTTCTGTACGGAGGAACATTCAATCAGTTTAAAGTTGCTTTTAAACGAATCGGAATGGATGCAAGATTTGCAAAAGGTAAATCTCCGGAAGATTTTGAAGCTTTAATTGATGAAAACACAAAGGCAATCTATCTGGAGACTATAGGAAATCCTGAGTTTAATATTCCTGATTTCGAGTCTATTGCTGCAGTAGCTAAAAAGCACGATATCCCTTTGGTGGTTGATAATACTTTTGGAGCTGGCGGTTTTTTATGCCAGCCTATAGCTCATGGAGCTAATATTGTCACCTCTTCTGCGACCAAATGGATTGGTGGACACGGCACCTCAATTGGAGGAGTTATTGTTGACGCGGGGAATTTTAATTGGGGGAATGGCAAATTTAAACAGTTCTCTGAGCCTTCTGAAGGATATCATGGCTTAAATTTCTGGGAGGTTTTTGGTGAAAACAACCCTTTAGGATTACCAAATATTGCATTTGCAATACGAGCCCGAGTAGAAGGACTTCGTGATTTTGGTCCAGCAATCAGTCCTTTCAATTCTTTCCAATTACTTCAAGGGATAGAGACGCTCTCTTTAAGAGTCCAAAAAACAGTTGATAATACCTTGGCTTTGGCTAAGTGGCTGGAATCACATCCATCTGTACAAAAAGTTAACTACCAGTTGGATTACCTCTTCGCCTTACCACGATTTGGCTAAAAAATACTTGAGAAATGGTTTTGGAGGTGTTTTGAGTTTTGAACTGAAAGGTGATAAAGAGCAAGCTTCTGCATTGATTAATAACCTGGAATTAATCTCACACCTAGCCAATGTGGGCGATGCTAAAACCCTAATAATTCAACCATCCGCAACTACGCATCAGCAATTATCAGATGAAGAACAGCTTGCTGCAGGTGTTACGCCTTCCTTACTAAGAATCTCCTGTGGAATCGAACACATAGAAGATATCAAGTCGGATTTGCAACAAGCATTCGATAAAATCTAAACCAACAAATGAATCTTAAAAGTCAGTACGCTTCGAATTACCAGTAGACCCAGGAAATATTTCATTCTAGTTTGCCTCTACATCTGGAATCAGGTGAAGTTCTCCCAGAATTTGATCTTGGCTATACCACCTATGGGCAGTTAAATTCTGATAAATCAAATGTGATTTCGGTCATTCATGCGCTTACCGGAGATTCAAATGCTTCAGAATGGTGGAATGGTTTGATAGGAGAAGATAAATTCTTTGATCCTGCAAATCATTTTATCATCTGTGCAAATCTTCTAGGATCTTGCTATGGCTCCACTCAGCCATTCAGTGAGAATCCCCAAACCGGTAAACCCTATTATTACGATTTTCCTCAAATGACCACGCGGGACGTCGCGCAAGGTCTGGAACGCTTAAGGATTTACTTGAAAATAGAAACCATTCATACTCTGATCGGCGGGTCTTTAGGCGGACAGGTTGGACTTGAATGGGCTTATGAATTAGGAAGAAAGCTTAAGAATGCAATTATTCTTGCGTCTACCTCCAAATCTAGACCTTGGGTGATTGGCTTTAATGAAACCCAACGTATGGCGATAGAATCGGATTGCACTTGGGGTGAATGTAATGAAGAAGCGGGACAAAAAGGGATGGAAACGGCAAGGGCTATCGCGATGCTCACTTACAGACATCCGAATGATCTAGCTACAAAGCAGGCAGACCCGGAAAATAAATTGGATAATTATCGCGCTTCTTCATATCTCCGTTACCAAGGTCAAAAGTTAGCTAAGCGTTTTAACGCACTCTCCTACTGGACTCTGAGCAAAACCATGGATTCCCATGATTTGGGGAGAAATCGTGGTGGCTTGGAGCAGGCTCTGGGCAATATTGAAGCTAATGTATTGGCAATTGGAGTTGACTCTGACTTGCTTTTTCTACCAGAGGAATCACAATACATCAGTCAAAAGGTGAAAAAAGGTACATACAAGGAAATCACCTCAACAGCTGGTCACGATGCTTTCCTGATTGAATTTGAGCAACTTTCTTATATTCTGAAGTCGTTTTATCTGCAGCAGAAGAATTAATAGGATTAAGTAATTAGAAAAAAAATAAGGCAGAAATCTCTGCCTTATTTTTTTACTCTATTCCATTCTACGGTTCGACTCACCCAGGAATCTCCTAAGAATCCTTTGACTTCAAGAATATCTTTCTTTTTAAGCTGTAGTTCACAAGTATAGCTCAATCCTGATTCTGGATCATATATTTCGCCTTCAGACCATATTCCATTTTTATATTTTAAGCCCTTCAAAATCGTGAGTCCCATCAGAGGCCGATTTCTTAGGCTAGTGTCAGAATTTACTATATCAGTAAATGGTTCCGGATTTCCCTCTTCATGTTGGATCCAAACCAGTTTACCAATCATTTCATTTTCATTTTCCATAATTTCAATCTGAGCTGTCTTTTCAGTATTGAACCACACTCCTATTATTTTTGATTTGGATTGAGCGCGTACACTTTCGTTTCCTAAAAGGATTAATAAAACGATCATTGAAGCGTATTGACAAGTTTTCATAAAAAATTGGTTTGGTAAACTTATAATTGAGCTAAGTTTTGAATTTATCCAGTTATACCCTAAAACCATACCCAAGTATTCATGCATCCGAGTATTTCCTTTTCTGGTACTGTCCTTCATTTACTCCCCTGGGAAAGCAATTTGGATTGAGGAGAGCTCAACTTTACTCATTGCAGATGTTCATTTTGGCAAAGCCTCTCATTTTCGTAAATCGGGGATTCCTATACCAGAACCAGTGCATATAAATGATTTACAGGGGATTAAGATGCTAATTGAAAAGTATTCTCCAACTGATTTTTACATTTTAGGTGATTTATTTCACAGTGAGTGGAATGAGCAATGGGATCTGTTAACTAACTTTCTTTCAAATTTTTGAGAAACTAATTTTCATCTGATTAAAGGAAATCATGATGTTCTTTCACCAATTGCTTACAGACAATCCTTATTTAAGATTCACGAAAAACCAGTCGATCTGGGGAATTTATTTCTCACACACGAACCTGCTGCTCAAATCCCAGAAGGTAAATTAAACCTCTGCGGACACATACACCCTGGAGTTCTCTCCTACGTGGAAAGGGAAGACAGTCGATCAGAATCTCTTGTTTTCATTTGAGTGAAAATCAACTAATACTTCCGGCATTTGGTAGCTTCACAGGTCTTGCTTTAGTGAAGAGAAAACCAAAAGATCAAATTTTTGGAATAAGTGGAGAAAAAGTGATTAAAATCCTTTCTCGAGAATAGATTGGCAATATCCTTGGGGAAGGTTACTTTTGAGACAGAAATCATAATTTATGGCCAATTATCCAAGAAAGAAAAAGACACTAGGGCATTTCAAATTTCGGAAGTGTTCTATTTAGCACTACCCTGTCACTTTTTATAGTAGGTCTTTTCGGAGTGATTTTGATTCAGGCAAAAACACTGACAAGTATGATCCGGGAGAATATCGAAGTTCAGGTGTTTTTGGAGAAAAATCTGGAGCAAGAAGAACTTGATGCCATAAGCGATAACTTATCAAAACGCTCATTTATCCTTCAAAAAGGCGATACTCTGAATTTAAAGTTTGTATCTGATGAGGAAGCTGCAGCGACATTTATTGAAAGTACGGGAGAAGACTTCACCAAATTCTTAGAAGACAATCCACTTCGAGACAGCTTTGTGTTAACAATTGCAGAAGAATTTCAGACTTCAGAGCAATTGGAAGCTATTGTAGCAGAAATACAGACTATTCCAGGTGTATTTGAGGTTTCTTACATGACAGATTTAGTAGATTCCATCAACAAAAACCTACTGAAAGTAAGCTTAGTAATGGGTGGTTTTATATTGATTTTGATTATCACTGTCGTGATGTTGATCAATAATACCATACGGTTGGCTTTATTTTCTCAGCGTTTCCTGATTCGCTCAATGCAATTAGTTGGAGCTACCAGAGGATTTATAAGAAAGCCATTTTTATCACGAGCATTTTTATTTGGGTTGATGGCAGGAGGATTTGCATCCGTCATTTTATTTGGCTTGGTGAAATACACTCAAGCCAATATTGAAGGGTTTGCCATGCTCCAAAACCAGCAATTGTTATTAATCCTATTCGGAATTTTAATAACTGTCGGCGGAATTCTATCTGTACTAAGTACCTTGCGAGCTGTAAATAAGTATTTAAATATGTCTTTGGACGAACTTTATTAAGATAATGAGCAAATCATCCTTCCCATTTTCCCGCAAAAACTACAAGCTGATGTTTATCGGTATTGGATTAATAATTTTAGGATTTATCATTATTGGGCTTGATAGTGATCCTCATGGAAATGGCGTTTTAGGTTTAACCATCGGTCCAATCGTAACGCTAGCTGGATTTATTTTTGAGTTTTACGCGATTTTTGCCAAAACAGAGAGTAATAAATAAAAAGTAAGCGTGGAAATAATTGATGCGATTATCCTTGGAATCATTCAAGGTTTGACCGAGTTTTTGCCTGTATCCTCAAGCGGTCATTTAGAATTAGGTAAAGCAATTCTTGGAGAAAGTAAAATGCCGGCTGAAGGCCTGATGTTTACAGTTGTTGTTCATTTTGCCACCGCATTAAGTACGATTGTGGTTTTCCGAAAGGACATAGCCGAAATCCTAAAGGGATTGTTCAAATTTCAATGGAACGAGGAAACACAATTTGTATCTAAAATTGTATTATCCATGATCCCTGCTGCCATTGTCGGGGTGGTTTTCGCAGAGGAATTGGAGACTTTATTTGAGGGTCAAATTGTCTTTGTAGGTTGTATGCTTGTATTGACTGCAATACTGCTCTATTTGGCAGACAAAGCAAAATTCACCAACCAACCGGTGACATTCGGCCAGGCACTCATAATTGGAATTTCTCAAGCTATCGCAATTCTACCTGGCATTTCCCGATACTGGAGCGACCATATCAACATCTGTTCTTTTGGGTATTGATAAAGGTAAAGCAGCTAGATTCTCATTCCTGATGGTTGTCCCCTTAATTTTGGGAAAAATAGCTAAGGATATTCTGGATGGTGGACTTTCTCTGGAAACTGAAGGGATTGGGTACCTGAGTGCAGGATTTGTAGCTGCTTTTGTAGCTGGAATTATTGCTTGCACTTGGATGATTAAATTAGTGAAAAACAGTAAACTCAGCTATTTTTCTATCTACTGCCTGATTGTAGGTGTGATAGCAATTATCGCTGGATTATATTTATAGAATGCAAGACCAACCTTACGGAGAAGTATTTTTAATAGACAAACCTATAGAATGGACCTCTTTTGATGTTGTCAGAAAAGTTCGGAATGCTCTGAAAATCAAAAAAGTGGGTCATGCCGGCACACTTGATCCCTTGGCAACTGGTTTACTTATCGTTTGCGCAGGCAAAATGACTAAGCAAATCGATTCTTTTATGGGGCAGGAAAAGGAATACACCGGGACTTTTGTAATTGGGGCTACAACAGATTCATTTGATCTTGAGCAACCCATTATCCCCGTTGCAGATCCATCACACATCACCATAGATCAAGTAAAAGTTGCTGTAAAAGAACTTACAGGTGACATAATGCAAATCCCTCCTATGCACTCAGCCATTAAAGTAGATGGGAAGCGTGTATATGAATCAGCAAGGAAAGGCAAAGAAGTGAAAATGGATCCACGTCCTGTGAGTGTAAGTGTATTTGAAATTACGAAGTTTGAAAACCCCGTTGTAGAGTTTAGAATAGTTTGCTCTAAAGGAACCTATATCCGGAGTTTGGCTAGGGATCTTGGTGAGAAATTAAACGTAGGAGCATACATGAGTTCGCTTTGCAGAACCAGAATCGGTAACTTCAAGCTGTCTGAAGCACATGACCTTTTATCTTTGATAGAAGAAATCAAAGCGAGAACAACGGGAAGTGAGCCTGCCTGACGTTAACAGGCGCGACGTAGAACATCGACGAGAGATGAATAATTAATTATTAGATACGATGTGACCCTAGGTAAATAATAATAAACTCATGAAAATATATGAAGGTTTAAGTGATTTCCCGAAGCTCTCCAATGCTGTAGTAACAAGTGGGACGTTTGATGGAGTGCACCTTGGGCATCAGAAAATCCTTCACCGAATCCGTGAGTTGGCACGCTCTGTCAACGGCGAAACTGTTCTGATTACTTTTTGGCCTCACCCTAGGCTAGTACTTTATCCTAACGAGCATAATCTTAGACTATTAAGCACATTTGAAGAGAAAGCAAAGCTGCTTCGGCAATTTGGAATTGACCATTTAGTCACAATACCTTTTACTAAAGAATTTTCCCAGCTGAGTTCTCAAGATTTTATCGAATCAGTACTTATAGATACTATTCAAACCAAAAAACTAGTAATCGGATATGATCATAGATTTGGAAAAAACCGTGAAGGGAGCTTCGAATACCTAAAAGCTCATCATAAACAGTACGGGTTTGATTTGGAGGAAATATCAAGAAAGGATGTAGAAGACATCGGTGTTTCCAGTACTAAAATCAGACATGCCTTAGAGACTAGTGATGTAGCTACCGCTATTAATTACTTAGGCAGACCTTATGAATTAAATGGTTTAGTAATCAAAGGACAGCAGATTGGCCGATCCATAGGCTTTCCTACTGCCAATATCCATATACCAAATGATTACAAACTTATCCCCAAAGATGGCGTTTATGCTGTAGAGGCTGTGGTTAATGGATCACTTTACAAAGCCATGCTTAATATTGGAAATCGACCTACAGTGAATGGAACAAAAAAAACTGTTGAAGCTAACCTTTTCGATTTTCAGGGCGATTTGTATGACAAACAAATCACTATTTATATTAAAGCATTCCTTCGCGAAGAGAAGAAATTTGATGGATTGGAAGCTTTAAAACAACAACTTTTTCTAGATCAGAGAAATGCCAAGAACTTACTATAAACCCAAAATATATGATCAACAAAACTGTAAAGAATGCACGTGAAGCAGTAGCAGATATCCCCAGCAACTGTATGCTGATGATGGGAGGTTTTGGCTTGACAGGCATACCGGAAAACTGTATTTCAGCTCTTTTACAAAGAGATATTTCTGGTTTGACTATTGTATCAAACAATGCTGGAGTGGATGATTTTGGAATCGGGCTTCTTCTCAAAAAACACATGGTAAAGAAAATGATCTCAAGCTATGTGGGAGAAAATGCTGAGTTCGAGCGACAATTACTCAGTGGCGAATTAGAAGTGGATTTAATACCCCAGGGCACTCTAGCAGAACGTGTCCGTGCAGGAGGAGCAGGAATCCCCGCATTTTTCACCCCCGCTGGAGTGGGAACTGAAGTAGCAGAAGGAAAAGAAATCCGGGAATTTGAAGGAAAAATGTACTTGCTGGAAAGCTGGTTGAAAGCAGATTTCTCTATTGTGAAAGCTTGGAAAGGTGATACAGCAGGGAATTTAATTTTTAAAGGAACAGCGAGAAATTTTAATCCTATGATGGCTGCTGCCGGAAAGATTTGTATCGCGGAAGTGGAAGAACTTGTAGAAGCCGGTGAACTCAATCCGAATGAGATTCATACTCCTGGTATATACGTTCAGCGTATTTTTCAGGGAAAAGATTACGAAAAGAGAATTGAGCAAAGAACAGTCTCAAAATAGCTTTCTTAAAGTTTACCTTCTCGAAATTACCCAGAGCCCTAAAACAAACCTAAAATGCTTACAAAAGATCAAATAGCCCAAAGAATCGCAAAAGAAGTGAAGAATGGGCAATACATAAATTTAGGAATAGGAATCCCCACACTCGTAGCTAATTACATTCCGGAGAAATTGGAAGTAGTGCTACAGTCTGAAAATGGCTTATTGGGAATTGGACCTTTCCCTACCGAAGAGCAAATCGATCCAGACCTGATCAATGCAGGCAAGCAGACCGTTACCATGGCAAAAGGCTCTGCCCTTTTCAATTCAGCAGAATCTTTCGCTATGATTAGGGGCGGGCATGTTCACTTGACGATCCTTGGCGCTATGGAAGTTTCCGAAAATGGAGATATTGCCAATTGGAAGATTCCAGGGAAGATGGTTAAAGGAATGGGTGGAGCAATGGACCTAGTCGCCTCTGCTGATAATATTATTGTCGCTATGCAGCATTGTTCTCGAACTGGAGAATCCAAATTACTTTCAGAATGTACTCTTCCAATCACTGGTATACGCTGCGTTAAAAAAGTTGTAACCGATTTAGCAGTTTTGGAAGTGTCAGAAGATGGAGGCTTTATACTTAAAGAAAGGCTCCTGGAGTTTCTGTAGAAGAAATCAAGATGAAAACTGCAGGTAAATTAATAGTTCAGGGAGATATTCCTGAGATGATTTTTGAATAAAAGCAGTAAAAATGAACTCCAGATGCACTCATGAAGTTAACCTGATTAATTTTGTAAAATCAACACGGGATTCTAAAAGAATCAAAACATATTATGAAAAAATCAGACATTAAGTTCGAAGTAGATTTAGACGAAAACAGCTTTCCAAAGACAATCAAATGGGACGCTTCCGATAAAGAAGGCAATGGCCTTGAAGACACTAAAAGCATTAGCCTAAATGTGTGGGACAATCAAAATCACAGTACACTTCGCATAGATTTGTGGACTGAAGAAATGTCAGTGGTAGAAATGAAGCGTTTTTATATAGACATCTTAGGAGGAATGGCACAAACTATATTGAATAGTACTGCTGACGAATACATGTCTGAAGAAATAAAGGACCTATGTGATCGCTTGGTTAAGCATGTTAATGAGGAGAATAAAAGTCAGTAAGGAAGCCCAATTCCGAATTGAAAAACCCAGCAGATGTCTGGGTTTTTTTATTTTTTATTTTGAGAGGTAAAAAAAAATCCATTTTTGAATTTCTAACAAAACAGGTGAGTAGTTTAAGTATTAACAATAAAGTCAATAATAATTTTTAGATTTTTAATTGGATGACTCAGTTTCCAGATTTAACACTATTTCACAATTTTTGATTCACATCAAATTCTGAATATTTTATATCAATTATTCATTTATTAGGGTAATTTTCGCGTTCTACTTAATGAATTAGCACCCTTAATTCATAAACCCACAACAATAAATAGAATAGCCTATGAGCAATTTTACAATTAAAGCCAGGACAATAGTGTTCTTGTCGGCACTCTTGGTTTCCCTTTCATTTGGTTCCGCTATTGCTCAGACAATAGTCTCTGGTACCATAACAGATGCAGATACCCAAGAGACCCTCGTTGGTGTCAATATCTTGGTAAAAGGAAAGGTAATTGGAACAATTTCTGACCTTTCAGGTAAGTATTCTCTGAATGTAAATCAAGATCCTCCATTAACCTTGGTTTTCTCTATGGTAGGATACAATACGCAGGAAGTTGATATTTCATCAGCACAATCCACTGTAAATATCCAACTCGAAGAAACTGCCATCCTTGGACAGGAAGTAGTTGTTTCTGCTTCCAGAGTTGAGGAAGGTGTATTACAATCACCTGTTTCTATTGAGAAAATGGATATCATCGCAATCCGTGATGCCCCACAAGCGAGTTTCTACGATGCAATTAATAATTTGAAAGGCGTAGAAATGAGTACACAGTCTCTCCTATTTAAATCATTCAATACCCGAGGATTTAATGCAAATGGAAATGTGAGAACTGTCCAGTTAATCGATGGAATGGATAACCAAGCCCCAGGATTGAATTTTTCTGTAGGCAACATAGTGGGGATCTCAGAATTAGACCTTGAAAGTGTTGAGCTCCTTCCTGGTGCTTCTTCTGCGCTTTATGGTCCAAATGCTATCAATGGAATATTATTAATGAATTCAAAAAGCCCATTCCTGTATCAAGGACTATCTGCCAGCGTGAAGACAGGGATAATGGACGAAAGTAGTAGATCAACACCATCAACTGGCTTTTATAACTTCAGCGCTAGATATGCAAAAGCGATAAGCGATAAGTTTGCCTTTAAGTTGAATTTTGAATATCTGAAAGCTGATGATTGGCAAGCAAATGACTTCAGAGATCAATCCTTATTGAATGGCTCTACTATTGAAAGTGGAAATACACTAAATAATCCAGCCTACAATGGCGTAAATGTCTATGGAGATGAAACCAACGTAAACATGTTTTCTGTAGCCCAGTCCATGGTTGCAGTTGGAGCACTTCCACAAGCTGCTTTAGGGCTTATACCAAGCACTGCAGTTTCAAGAACAGGTTATATGGAGAGAGACATCGCCGACTATGGTACTAAATCAGTAAAGCTAAATGCTGCTCTGCATTACAGAATCAACGATAATATCGAAGCTGTACTTCAGGGTAATTTAGGTTTTGGTACAACAGTTTATACTGGCGCAGACCGATATTCACTGAAAGATTTCACGATGGGTCAATATAAGGCCGAACTAAGAGCTTCTAATTGGTATTTAAGAGCTTATACAACTCAAGAAAGATCTGGTGATGCATTTGCGGTAGGTACAGCAGCTCAAGGAATTAATGAAGCGTGGAAAGCAAGTACTCAATGGTTTCCAGAATACGTAGGAGCTTACGCTCAGGCGGTAGGTGCTGGCATGCCAGCAGCCCAGGCACATCAAGCAGCTAGAGCTTTCGCAGATCAAGGTAGATACATGCCGGGAACTGCTGAGTTTAACAATGCACTCAAGGCAGTTACTTCAAGACCTATTCCCGGTGATCAAAATGGAGTTGGCGCTAAGTTCGTAGACAGCAGCAATCTGTACCATTTTGAGGGTTCATATAATTTTACTGATCAAATCAAGTTTGCTGAGTTTGTTGTAGGAGCTAACTATAGAATTTATGATCTGAACTCGAATGGGACAATTTTTGCCCTGACTGAAAACGGTGAGGAATACAACATCCAAGAATATGGTGGATACATTCAAGGCTCTAAAAAGTTATTAAATGATAAATTTAAATTAACGGCTTCTGCGAGATATGATAAAAATGAAAATTTTGCAGGCCAATGGTCTCCAAGAATTTCAGGAGTGTTCACTGAAGGAAATCATAACTTCCGAGCTTCTTATCAGACTGGTTTCCGTATTCCAACCAATCAAGATCAATACATAGATCTAAATACCCCTCAAGCGAGGTTAATCGGTGGATTACCTTTCTTAGCAAACCGCTATAACCTGAACACAAATAATGGTTATACACTGGCAAACGTCACCAATTATGGTGCGGCAGTTGAGCAAACCGCCCAAGATCCAGCAGTCTTACAGCAGGCAATTGCTATCGTCACTCAACAGATCCAAGCAGGACAAATCCCAGCATCTGAAGCAGAGTCTGCAATTGCACAAACTGTTGGGTTTCTAGCCGCACAAGCTAATGTTGGGCTATTGCAACCTTATGATATCAAAGAATTCAAGCCTGAAAGAGTAAAATCCTTCGAAGTAGGTTATAAAGGAATCTGGGGAACCAGACTGTTGGTTGATGCATATGCTTATTTCAACAAATTCGAAAATTTCAATGGTAGCCAGGTTTTAGTACAGGATGCTTCTGAGGCAGGACTTGCTGGTCCAAATCCTATTACTGGCTTAAACTTAATAGGCCTAGGCTCAGGTGGAAGAAATATTTACTCAATGCCTGTTAACAGAACTGAGGTCATCAAATCATGGGGTTGGGCAGCTAGTTTAGATTACAAACTCGCGAAAGGATATACCGTTGGTGGGAATGTGTCATACAACACTCTTTCCAACTTAGATGAATTAGCTGAAACAGGCTTCCAGCCTAGCTTCAATACTCCTGAGTACAGATATGTGTTGAATTTCGCAAATAGAGAAGTAATCGACAATTTAGGATTTGCAGTAGCGTACAGATGGCAAGGAGAATTTGCTTGGCAGTCATCTTTTGTCAATCCAGGAGTGTCTAGCCAGCAATTATCTGTAATCCCTGCTTATGGCACATTAGATGCTCAGTTGAGCTATAAAATTAAAAGCATGAAGTCAATCCTCAAAGTAGGTGGATCCAACCTTTTCAGTAAGGGATACACCCAAGCTTGGGGCAACCCGACTATAGGAACTATGTATTTTGTTAACTTAACTTTTGACGAATTCTTGAATTAAGATTTAACAAAAACCCAAGTTAATGAGGAGCTATTTCGAGATTTCGGAATAGCTCTTTTTTTTACCTTATGAAACTATTCACGATCAAATACCCTAGTAGAATAAAAGTTTGAATCAAATCATGACATAGCAATAAGTCTCTCATTGTGCCAGATTGGCTCTTACCCTGGCCGCACGTTTTATTTCTTCTGTTCGGATAATGTGTCTGGTAAACACCTTGGAGTACTTCCCTCCTTTGCCTGCCACTACAACTATTGAGAGCAAACTAATATAATTCTATAGTCAGCATCCTTCCTCTTCTATAAAGTATTAGCGAAGATCACTCCGTCATCGGGACGAGGAAAAAACGTTACTATTCTCCTTGGCCCATCTGCTTCAATTAATAGACCTTTCCTTGGAAATCAGAAGTATGAAGCTGAAACTTACCTACTGCATTAAAATAAAAGGGATCCCCACACATGTGGTGATCCCTAATGGTAGTTTAATAATAAGAAGGTTTCTTATTCCCATTCTTTAGTTAAGGTACTTAAGAAACTCACTAAATCTCTAATTTCCCTTTTAGACAGCAAACCTTTCATGTCAGGCATACTTGAAGGAGAATTTATTCGCTCGGCAATACTGCTGTTCAATATTAAAGTATCTGGCTTAGCTCCTACCTTTATGAGTAATCCATTTTCTTTTTCTTCCATCAAAGTACCATTAACTACAGTACCGTCTTTCAACTCTAGTTGGACAAAACCATAGCCCGGAGCCAGACGCTTACTTGGATCGATCAATGCTTCCAGCAATTCAGTCTTGGTAGCACGATTTGCGACCCCGTTCAAGTGGGGACCAGCTACGCCACCCATATCATCATATCCATGGCAGCGGATGCATTGTGCAGTTTGATTTTGGAAAAAAATATTTCTGCCGGCACGCACACTACCGCCATCCAATGCCCCGCTGTATAAAGCAACTAGGTCACCGCCAGTCCTTTCTTCTTGGATCTTCTGGTATTTAGTTTTCAAATCAGCCGAACCTGTTTCTTCTATTGCTTCCTCTAACTCTATCATCACTTCACTTGGCAACTTATTTTTTGATAAATCATCCAAAAGTGTAGTCCAAAGTGGGAGTTCAGCCGAGTTTTCTAGATTTCCTAAACTTAACAAAGCAGCTTGCTTTTCAGCAGTAGTTCTATTTTGAATTACATCTTGGAGCAAGCTTACCATTAGATCTTGAGAAATATCTGTCTTGGTTAATAAATCTAATCCAACCACACGGACAGCTCTGGAATTATCTTTCATTGCAATCTCTATTGGTGTAGATATTGAACTTGGGTTAGCAACAGAAAGTGCAAGAATTGCCGCGACACGAACATTTTCAGATTGATCATTTCTTAGCAGGGCAATTAGTTTAGGTTCTGCATCAGCAATCTTCAATTTCCCAATTGCTTTTACACTAGCAACTCTGATGTCTTCATTTTTATCATTCAAAGCACCAATAAGTGTTTCTTTCACTGAAGATTGTATTGGGGCTAGATCTCTTTCCACTTCACCTCTATTTCTTCCATCTACCCGATCAAGCACCGATGGCTTAGCCCAAGTACCCAAGGCGGCAATAGCCTCAGCTTTTAGAATAGGGCTAACATTTGGCATAGCAATGTAGGCTTTCAGATTGTCCAAAGTTCTCTGGGTACCTACTCTCAGGTTAGCACTTATTGCTCTTCTTATTAGCGGCTCGTTTTCAAACTTGGTAGTCACTAACAAATCTCCCAAGGCTGGTAAAGCACCTTCAATAGAAAAATCATCGTTAATTGCTCTAGCAGCTTCAGTGACGATATATTCATTATTATCATCTAAGAAGGTTGCAATCCCTGGATCAGCCATCCTACGTAGTGCTAAAACAGCACCTAGACGAACTGCATCAGAAGGGTGTGATGCAAGAGCGAGAATAGGCTCCTTCTTATTGATTCGTGCCAAAGCTAAACTTGCAGCATGCCGTAGAAATGCATCTTCATCATTATTGGCTTCCAATACTCCGATCAAGCCTTTAATAGCCGGTTCATAAGCTATTCTTCCTAAAGCTTCAGAAGCAAAAAATCTTACTCTGATTTCGGGATCCGTCAATAAAGGCAAAAGAACATCACCAGATTTAGCATATTTTATATCTCCTAGCCACTTAGCAGCTTGTGCACGAATCTCAGCATCCATGGTCCTTTAAAAGAGGGATTAGAGCATCTGCATAATCCATTTTCTCCATTCTAGCCAGTTGACTAATACCAACGATACCATGGATTCTTGCAAACTGATTCGATTTCTGAGCAATCGCCTTCTTGAAAGCAGCCATTCCTTTATCACCTCTTTTGGCTAATTCAAATTGAGCTTTTCTCCTGATTCTCATATCCTCATCACTTAGATACCCAAAAAGAGCATCATCGGTAAGTGTTTTGAAATCAGTTTTCATTACCTGAGCAGTGATTTTTCTAGCTTCCCAATTCGCGCCTGCTTCGTCTTCAATTTTCCATATACGACCGTAATTTTTGGTATTCCAACCTTCAATCCAATCAGCGAAATATAAAGATCCATCAGGTCCAAAGTCTAGCCCAGTTGCCAGCACTCCAGACATGATATTCTCTGTTTGAGACATTTTGAATGAAGCCCCATCAGGCTCAAGTTTAAAAGCATGAATACCAGAGCGGGTAGGATTACCAACAAACGAAGCCACAAAGAAGGTGTTCTTCCACTTTTCAGCCAGAGCTGTTCCAGGATTAAATACCATTCCTGTCGGGCCATTGATATAATTCTGGATTGGTGGAGTTATATAGGCAGCCTGTCCTTCATGTCTTGGGATATAAAGCTTCTCATCCATCCATACTTTATAAGTATTGTTATCTGGATCACGGTATTTTCCGAATTGCCAGTTAGTTCTCCAGCCCGTATCTGAACCGTTCACCAGATAAACTAATCGCTCACTTTCTCCAGGATGATCTCCATCATTATCAACTGAAATCAGGTTGTTATATGCATCAAAAGTAAATTCATGGGTATTTCTTACCCCCATTGCGAAAACCTCAAAATCACTTCCATCCGGATTTGATCTGGCCACTACTCCTCTATTGGGATACTTCCATTCGGTACCATCAGGACCAACACCATTGAATCCGATATCTCCAATCCCCCAATATATTCTACCATCTGGGCCAACTTCTAGTCCTGACATACCATGACCACCAAATCCGACGTGGATACCATAGCCATGTGAAATAGAAACTTTCTCATCCATGATTCCATCACCATTCTTATCACTGAGTTTCCATAAATCCGGTCCTACTCCTACAAATAGATTATCGTCCAATTTTAGCAATGCACCAGCGACATCATTTGTAACATCACTGAAATCCTGTACCATAATTTGCGAATAATCAGCTAAGCCATCCCCGTCTTTGTCTTCCAGCCTAAAAAGTTCCTCTCTTTCTACTGTCATATCCCGCCAATCATGCGATCCATCACCGTTCACATCAGCTAGCCAAGTGTTCTTGTCAGACATTTCTGGCGACAGCGTCTTCTGGAGAAAGGCCCTTTTATCTTCAATAGTTTGAAGGCTGATTGACTCAATTTCCCATTCTTGATGACCTCTAATATCAAACTCAGAATTTTTCTGTCGATTGGTTCGGGTATAATACAGATTTCCATCATCTGTTACCTGAATGGAAATAGGATCGTAGACAAGTGAGTCCACAGCCCAAAGGGATAGCTTTAATCCTGGGCTTAATGTAGCGTTAATTCCACCTTCGGCTGCTTGTACCATTGGCGCAATTTCTTCTTTAGTCAACGTGCGTTCCCGCAGATCAACTTCTTCAGTTTTACTACAAGAAATTAATACTGGGATGGCTGCAGCCAATAGTATTTTGGCGTAGTGAAGTTTAATTTTGGGTTGAGACATAGGTTAATTTTATTATTCCAATCTTGAAAGTAATAAAATTAAAAATGGCTTTTAAGCCATTAATCAAAAAGGCTAATAAAACAAAATCCCGACCAGAGATCGGGATTTTGTTCACTTTAACCACTAACAACCATAAAACAAAAATAAGATAAGACTAAGCTGCTATAAAGCTCTTAGGTCTTGGTAGTCGGTACGGGAATCGAACCCGTGTTTCATCCGTGAAAGGGACGTGTCCTAACCCCTAGACGAACCGACCATACTTCAATAAAAATATCACAACTTCCTGAAATTCAGGCGACAATGTAGTCGGTACGGGAATCGAACCCGTGTTTCATCCGTGAAAGGGACGTGTCCTAACCCCTAGACGAACCGACCATTAATACCCTTCGAAAACGTGCTTTTCTGAATGGTTGTGCAAATATAGAAGGTTAAGTTTTTAAAAACAATTTGGCTTCAAAAATTTCTTCTGATTTGTGCTAAAAACCTGAGTTCAAAGGAATAAAATTTTCTTTGAAGGGTTTGCTGTTGATTTTCCTATTTTTGAGCTCCAATCATACTACAAGCAATGAAAGTAACCAAGGATATCAGAATAGCTATTAACGGTTTTGGAAGAATCGGCAGGTATACAGCCAAACTTATCTTAGAAAGAAGTGGGTTCAAATTGGTTGCAATTAATGATTTGGCCGATCAAACAGCCATTGCACATCTACTAAAATATGATTCCATACATGGAAAATCTTCAAGTAAAATTGAATTACAGGACTCAATCCTAAAAGTTAATGAACAGGAAATTCAACTTTTTGGAATAGCTGATCCTGAAAAACTACCTTGGGAAAGTTTGGATATTGACCTAGTTGTAGAATGTACAGGAAGATTTACGGCGCGGTCTGGTGCAGAAAAGCATCTAATCGCAGGAGCGAAAAAAGTAATTATTTCCGCTCCTTCATTGGACCCTACCATCAAAATGGTTGTATTGGGGGTAAATGATTCTATTTTGACAGGTGATGAAAGAATTGTTTCAAATGCTTCTTGTACCACAAACTGCCTGGCTCCAATGGTGAAAGTACTCGATGATAATTTTGGTGTAGTCAAAGGTTTTGCATCTACTGTACATTCGTATACCAATGATCAAAACCTACATGATGCACCACATCGTGATCTGAGAAGAGCTAGAGCTGCTGCCTATTCCATTATCCCTACGACAACTAATGCGGGAAAGGCTTTGGATGAGATATTACCTCAGCTTTCTGGAAAGATCGAAGCATCTGCAATGAGAGTTCCCGTTCCGGACGGTTCATTGACTGATATGATAGTGGAATTGAAAGAAGAGGTAACAGAAGATCAAATAAACACAGCCTTTAGAGAAGCGAGCAAAGGATATTTAAAAGGACTCCTAGAGGTTGAAGATTCACCTATTGTATCTATAGATATCATTGGGAACCCGCATTCCTGTATTATTGATGCTGCCTTGACGTCAGCCAAAGGAAAAATGGTAAAATTAGTAGGATGGTATGATAATGAAGCGGGCTACGCCAACAGATTGGTTGACCTAGCCCGCTTACTATCTGGAAATTGAAAGATATTATGCTTTTACCCGATTTAGAGAAAGCAGTTTTACGATAAAATTTGGAAGGTTCTTAGTATTATCACGTTTGTTTAAGTGTAGATACCAGCCAAGCTTCTCCATGATTGGTACTTTGTATGTTTCCACCATTTCTATCCAAGTCCCATCTGGATCTTCCAAATACGAGAATCTTCCGGCTGCTTTCCCCATGTCAAATTCATTTCCACTATCTACAGTAAGTTCTATTCCATCTTTAGCAAGTTTTTCTTTGATAGCACCCATGCCATTTACATCAAAGCACAAATGGATAAAACCCAGGTCTCCCCAGTTTCTGTTTTCGAACGCTTTATTTCTAGGCTGACCTTCGGTCTCTATCAATTCGATTTGAGTTTGACAGAATAGTTTTCCAAATGCTCCTGTCATCACTGAAGAGCCTTGTAGGATAACTCTCCTGTAAGTCGTAGTTGCTTCTCCTACTTGAGCAAAGTCTTCCCACACACCGGTTTTATCACAAAGAATTTCAGTTTGCATCAAGTGCTTCTGATAGGTGGGCAAAGATGAATCAATAGATGACACTCCGATCACCACACCTAACACTCCTCCGGTAAGATCTTTATTCTTGCTGAACCATGAGCCGTTTTCTATCAACTCAAACATATTTCCGTAAGGATCTTTAACGAAAAAATGCCAAACTCCCAGTGGATTTTTAACCGGCTCGCCGAGCATTTCGGCTCCTACGCTAGTGAGATGGGCATGAGTTTTTTGGATATCGTGACAACGCATTTTCACTGCCAATATTCCTAAATCCTTCCATGTAAGTTCATTTTCAGGTACCAAAGGTTCTTTTGAGGTATATTGCCAAATCTCAAAACCTCCGCCACCTTGCATATTTAGCGCCAAAATAGCATGCCTACTTTCTACCTTCCCTGAGGTGTAGCGAGTCATTAATTTGGCTTCAGCACTATCTTGGAAGATTGGTACATCCATCTTAAAAGCCTTTCTATACCATGCCCATGCTTGATTCGCATCTTTTACACCTATCCCTACTTGCTGGATTCCATTAATTGTCGCTTGATTCATTCAACTACTGTTATACTTATTAATTTTTACGGCTTAAAAATTTTAAATATAAACTTTTGATTGAAGCTGGCTTAACTTTTAACAAAAAAAGAGAGAAAGCAGTAAAATTAGCAAGCTGTACTTTTAGCCAACCATTTTCCCTGTATTTGCGGGCAGAAACTGTCATCGTGTACGGAAGAACATGAAAATCAGATTTTTGACGGATCCGACGGACGAGCTCAAAGTCTTCCATAATATGGAATGATTCATCAAAACCATTCAATTCATTAAAAAATGTTTTTTCAATAAATAACGATTGATCTCCACCGCCAGATAAAATACTGTTGAATTTGGTAAACCAGGAATTGACTTGCAAGAGTTTAGTTTCATTATCAAATCTATAACGAAAACAACCCACGCGTTTTCCTTCACCTAAACTACTGTGAATTACCTCCGCAAACCCCTCTATAGGCCTAGTATCGGCATGAAGAAAATATAAAATATCACCTTTGGCTTTTTGGGCTCCTAAATTTAATTGCGTAGCTCTGCAGCAGATAGGCGAATGAACTATGGTCGCACCATTTAACTTAGCAATTGCCACAGATTTATCTTCTGACCCTCCATCTGAAACTATTATTTCTAATAGTCTTCCCTTGCCTTCATTAGTTAGAATGGGAAGCAATTCGGTTAGATTTGTTGCTTCGTTTAAACAGGGAATAATTACAGAAATCCTATTTGTTTCAGTCAACTCTTCTTTTGATCGAATAATTCTTGATGTTATTTTCCAGTACTACTTTTTGTAACACCCCTCCTTCGTAATAAAACCGATTCATACTTCCATTTACATCGATTTCATAGACACCTTTTTCTATTTCACGCACTTTGGTCAGCATTCCAAAATTTTCAGAGATCAGCACGTCACCAGGTTTTGGCTCATGAAAATAAAGTCTTGCAGTACTTCCTTTAATCACCTGATTGATAGCCTCTTCATTATGGAATTTATAGGAATTGGCATCCACATCATAATGATCCTTATTCCATGATATAGTGGTTAAAAAATTACCTCTATTAGAATCTGAATTAGTAGTTGCATTCATTAATTGACCATTAGCATAATGGGCCTTCTGGAGAAATTCTACATGGATTTTACCAAAAAACCAAAACTCTACGTTACTGTGGATTTGATAATCCTCTCCTGTGGCTGAAGTAGTTTTATCAGCTTTCATTGTCCCAATTGTAAATCCAGCAAGGACAATATCATAGGTATTCGTTTTAGTTTGGCTGAAGCCGTCCACACACAAACCTGCTATAAGCAAAATGAATATTCCTAGAAAACGAACTGACTTGTGGGTTTTTGATAACATACTGATGGATAGAATTATTGGTATGACTATGAACTCTTTTGAACGAATAGAATCTGAACAAAGATTGCTGGACTCCTTTGATTTAACTCACTACAAGGGAAAGGTAAATTAAATTTTATCCTTAAACCTCTCCCAGTCTTCCTCAAAATCCACATCAAATAGTGTTGGAAGTTTTGAATAAGAGATAGAATTTCTCTCTAAATAATTCATAGAAAGAGATGAAACTTCTGCAGTGCTCCAAGGTATGCCTTCAAATAAGCCTGGAATAAATCGCTTCATCCCGATAAGGTAATATCCTCCATCATGTGCCGGCCCTATGACCACTTCCTGAGTATCCAATATATCAAAAGCTTTAGAAAGCAATTCTGGAGTTAGCTCTGCACAATCTGTACCTATTATTAATATTCGATCAAATTTTTCTTTAAATAGTTGATCAAAGGCATTTTTCATTTTTTCACCAAGATCATTTCCTGACTGAAGTTCAAATCTGTAACCCTCTGGATACTTGGAAAGATCTTGCTCTAAGAAGTTTGAAAAGAAAAGGATTTTCTGAGCTGGATTTTTTGAGGCTACTTTATGAGTGTAGTTCACCAATCTCTGATAGGCATCGAAAGCTTCTTTATTCCCAATACTACGAGCAAGACGTGTTTTAACTTTGCCTAACTCTGCATTTTTTTGAAAAATAATAATACAGTCTTTCATCCTAAGCAGTAGTTCCTCCGCAACTAGACCCCGCACCTGCCGTGCAACCAAAACAGTGATTTTTTACGATTATTTCACGAGCAGTAAGCGATTGTTGATTCCAGTCTCTTATGTGTCGGGAATCTTCTGATGTTACTTTTAGCTCAAGCATTTGATTAAAATCACAATCATATAAATAGCCATCCCAACCTACAGAAATAGTGGTTCTACACATCACTCCAGCTGCTGCAACTGGATTATAGCTTTCTATCAGCTTTTCCATATATCCTTCATAATTATTGCTTCGAAGCAAATACTCCAAAAAACGACTGATTGGAAGATTGGTGATAGTGAAAAGTGAATTGAAAGTGATATCAAATTTATCAGAAAGTCGCTTTTTGAACTCAGCCTCCAAGCCACTTTGAGCAGCTGGCATAAAAGCACCAGATGGATTATAGACCAAATTCAAAATCAAACCAGACCCTTCTACTCCATATCCCTGTTCATTAAGCAATTTGAGCGCTTTGATGGATTTATCAAAAACACCATCTCCTCGCTGGGAATCTGTCTTCATCGCAGTGAAATAGGGCAAAGACGAAGCTACTTCCAGTTTATGCTTTCTATAAAACTCGGGCAGATCATGATACTTAGGATTTGCCAGAATAATAGTAAGGTTACACCGGACAATAATTGTAATCTCTGAAGATATAGCTCGTATTTGCTCTACAAACCAACGGAAATCCGGATTCATTTCAGGTGCACCACCTGTCAGATCTATTGTATTTATGTGGTGATTTCTTATGACTTCTAGACATTCATTCATCGTCTCACGAGTCATAATTTCTTTTCGATCAGGCCCTGCATCTACGTGACAATGTTTGCAAACCTGGTTATACATTTTTCCCAAATTAATTTGAAGGATCTCAATTTGGGTAGGTTTTAATGGAAATAAATTTGAATTCTCAAGTTCAGAAACAAATCGATCTCCTGAAAAGCTAGGCATATTGCTTTCCAAAATTTGAATTTCTTCTTCTGAACTCGAGAGTCGGTGATGTTGTGCTTTGAGTGACTTCATGAATTACATGGAAATTTCCTTCACTTTATTCATCATCTGCGTAGCGTGAACTAGCGAAGCTCCTCCCCTAATCGCTGCAGCCACATGTACTGCTTCCATCATTTGTTCTTCATCGCAGCCCTTTTCCATGGTATCTGTGGTATATGCATCGATACAATACGGGCATTGTATAGCATGAGCAACGGCAAGAGCAATTAATGATTTCTCTCTGGCTGTCAACGCCCCTTCTGCGAACACCTCTCCATAATAGTCGAAAAACTTATCCGCAAGGGGCTTTTGAAATTCACCTATTTTACTAAAATTTTTGAGATCCTCTGGGTTGTAATATGTTTTCATGGGTGTTTTGGTTTTAGTTTATCTACGAAGTAAAAGCTATTCTTGGACTTACAACTCTCATTATTCTAAATGGGTTTACCTTCTGGGAATTTTTCACAAAGATTTTAAAAAACACGAACTGAAAGCATCTATGAACGTTATATTGAAGAATCTAAACAAAACTTTTAAACAATAAACAAAATGGCATTACGACTAGGCGACACGGCCCCAAATTTTACAGCCGATACTACAGAAGGGCAAATTGATTTTTACGAATATCTGGGTGATGGTTGGGGAGTTTTATTTTCCCACCCTGCGGATTATACCCCAGTTTGTACCACAGAACTTGGTGCAGTAGCGAAGCTTAAAGATGAGTTTGCGAAGCGAAATACTAAGGTTCTTGCATTAAGTGTAGATGGTTTGGAAAATCATAAAGGATGGATTTCAGACATCAATGAGACGCAAAACACCACTGTTAATTTTCCAATTATCGGAGATCAGGACAGAAAAGTCTCTGAATTGTATGATATGATTCATCCTAATTCAAGTGAAAACTTTACTGTACGATCCGTTTTCATTATCGGAAATGACAAGAAAGTAAAGCTCATCATTTCTTATCCAGCAAGTACCGGCAGAAACTTTGACGAGCTTCTTAGAGTTATAGATTCTCTGCAGCTCACGGCTAACTATTCGGTGGCTACTCCAGCTAACTGGCAGCAAGGTGAAGATGTGGTAGTTTCTCCGGGAATCAAGACAGAAGACATTCCGTCTAAATTTCCTAAAGGACACAAAGTAATCAAACCTTATCTAAGAATGACACCGCAGCCTGATTTATAATCGGCTGTTTATTAGTTAAAAAAGGCTTCAATTGGAAGCCTTTTTTAATATCTATCTGAATCTATTAGAGCTCAAGATTCTATTAATAAGAATTTTGCTTTAGCAGCACCTTCTCTAACGGATTTGGCATGTTGGTAGGCTTCTGAATTATACCAAGCCTCAGCTTTTTCTTTATTGGGAAACTGCAACATTACGAGTCGCTCATGATTCCATTCTCCCTCAAGTACTTTTACTGGATTTCCTCTCAATACAAACTTTCCACCAAAAGCAGAAACTGTCGCCGGGGTGAGTTGCTTGTAAGCATTGTATTTTTCTGGATCAGTGATATCAACTTCTACTATTACAAAGGCAGGCATAAAATCAGATTTTTGGTTTCAATTTAAATTACGATAATTATCTACTAGTGGATCTAGCATAGCGAATATCTAATTTACTCAAATCCTACACCGGCAGCAAATCTGGTTTTGGCATAGGTAATCTTCCGTTTAGATAATAATTCATTCAAGGTAACACGGGAGCTAAATACAGAAACTTCTCTGCTATTGACTAAAAACAGGCTACTTTCACCTATCTCAAACCTTCTCAATTCCCCTTGAAGTAACATTTGTAATGCAGCTACATTTCTAGTGTATGTGGCTATTTGATTATTTATAACACTCCAACTATTAAGTTCATTTTCAAGTTTTGTACGAAGCTGAAGTTCTTTCAAGTCCCTGGAATTTTGCTTAAAGTCTATTTTGGCCTCCGCCAAACGCATTCCTCCCCTCGCCTTTCTCCACATCAATGGAGTATAGACGGTCAATCCCCACTTATAATTATTTTCAAAAAATCCTGCCTGATCAAATTGATTAAGGTTCTCGGTAAGAAAATTATACTTCAGTTTTACTACAGGTATAATCTGTTGAGCCTTAAGACGTCTTTCCACGTCCAAACTAGCTAATTCAAAATCAGCTAACATTAGTTCTGGATGATCTGCAATCAGAATCCGCAACTCCTCCTCATTCAGAATCAGTGGCTGATCCGAGAATAATTCCTCTGGCTTAACTTGAACGTCCAGTGCAATCGGATTACCTGTTTCATCCCAAAGAAAATTATTGAGATCCTGTGTCCTCATGAAAAGCTCATTCTCGGCCTTTTGTAGATTGTATTCCCTGTTCAAAAGTTGTGTAGCAGCCTCAACAGTATCGATAGCTGGAAAATCTCCTTGCTCGAAACTAATCTTGATGCCCCTAAACCTAACCTTTGCCAGTTCTACACCTTCAGCTTGCAATTCCCTATTTGCAAAAGCCAAGGACCAATTCCAATACGCACCAGTAGCCTGTAGATATAATTCATTTAGAAGCCTTTGGCGCTCAGATTCAGTGGACTGCTGATATATCTGAGCCTTTCTTAAGCCAGCCCTTCTATCATCCAATATCAATCCTTGACCAAGGTTGATCGAAGCTCCAGCAGAAAGCAATCCTCCGGTTGGAACAGAGTTTTCAGGATTTAGGTATTGACCAGAATTCTGCTCAAAAGCCCCGTTAATTTCTATACCAGCCCATGTTGGGATAGAAATTCCTGCTTCACGTTTATCGTAATAGGACTTTTCATCAAAGCTTTTCTCATCTAGATTTCCGTAAAGTAAAGGATCAAAACCACCCCTTGCGGTTCGAACTTCCATATCTCCCATGGTAAGCATAATATCTGCCTGTGCGGAAATAGGATGGTAGGATTTCACCCATTCCATATAGTCCTCAAACCTCAAAGTGTCAGAATCTTGAGCATAGGTGATTAATCCAAAGATTAAAAGTAAGAAAGTAAAAAACGATCTTTTCATTTCTGTCCTTTTGCTATTTGTTCTTTCTCTTTTCTGGTGTAGAAATCCGCAGGGAAGCCGTTCAATTGACGCCAGAGTTCATACCAAACCGGTACATCATTAAGTAATGCAATTCCATCTGCCCCAGAACCTACACGCAAGACTGATGGCCAAGGCTCTTCTTCTGGATCTTCGGCCACCAGAACTCTGAATTGATTGGACTTACCAGCAAACTGATCTACTGCTACGATCACACCTCCAAAAGTACCATTGGAAATTCTAGGCCATCCCGTAAATACAATCGCTGGCCATCCATCAAATATGAATCGTACTTTTTTCCCTACTTCCATCAATGGTAAATCCACCGGAGAGATAAACATCTCTACTGCGAGCTTACCATTTGAAGGCACAATATTCACAATTTGATCACCTTCTTTGACGGTCTCGCCAAGTCCTACTTGGATAGCTTCCGCGATAAAGCCATCCTGGGGTGCCAAAATATGCCTAAATCCAGTCCTTGCTTCATAATTGGAATATTGGTTTTCCAGCTTTGTAGCAGACCCTTCGGCATCGTATTGACTAGATTGAGCTGTGAACATATCAGACTCTGCCTTTGATAGCTTGTCTCTGAAGTCGTTATCAATTGCATCGAGCTCCAATAAAGCTGAGATGTAAGAATTTCTACTACTCAACAAACTGTTTTCTGCTCCAATAACGCTAGCCTGCACTTCCTGAAACTTCAACCTCCGGGTTTCAAGATCAGTCAGGGATCGTAACCCCTCTTCGTAAAGTTTTTCGGCTCTTCCCAATTGTTTCACGCCGATTTCATAGTTCACCTTAGCCTGTTCAAACCTAATACTATCAGACTCCACTTTCAGTTCAGCCATTTCTAGCTTATTTCTGGCTTGCTCCTTTCTTAGGATATTATTCCGCTTCAGCGCTTCAATCTGACTTTCCAAAGCTTTTACTTTTTCCTTGTAAGAAAGGGCTGATAAGTTTTTGGCTTGCACTTGAAGCTGGGTTCTAGGCAAGAGCAAGGAATCGAAATACTCATCTTTCACTTCTGTGATACTAACTATAGTATCACCTTTAGAGACAAAAGCACCTTCATTCACATACCATTTTTCGATTCTTCCGGCAATTACCGATTGTATAGTTTGTGCTCTATGCTCAGGCTGTAGCATCGTCACGTATCCTTTGGATCGAATGTACTGGGTCCAAGGAAGAAAAAGGATAAGAAATACAACGCAGCAGGATACAAAAAGAATTCTAACTCTTCTTTTCTTTTGCTTACTTGCCACAGTCATTTTGAGGCTTTCTGTATGCTCGAAATGACTTCTATCCAAGATTTTATTTTCAGAGATATTTAACATTTTTCTTAAGCGTTAGTGTTTAAAAAATTTTGATATCCCGATTGATTTCCCTGATAAATCATAGTACCATTATCCATAACAATTACCTGCTGGGCTGATTTGATCACATCTACATCTTGGGTGACCATAAGTAACGTCCAGTCCCCTTGAAATAAGTAAGACTGTACTCTATTCTTTACTTCTTCATCAAGATGCAGTAAGGCATTTTCCAAAATCATAGCTTTAGGCTGACCTACCAATGCCCTAGCTAGCATAATTGCCTGAGCCATTTTTCTGGATAACCCCCTTCCCTCCGGTAATAATATAGTGTTCAAATCATCGGGCAATTGATATATAAATTCCTTTAAGCCAACTAATTCAATAAGAAATTTCAACTGTTCGGGATCAATTTCTCTCCCTACCAAAATGTTTTCAGTGATCGAACCGTGAAATATCTGCTGCAATTCCATACAATCCCCCACTACTGTACGATACTTATCCAAATGAATCAAGTCAAGAGAAAGATCATTGATTTTAATGGTACCCTTATAGGTCTGATAAAGGCCAGAAAACAATGCTAGCATAGCACTTTTCCCACTACCGCTTTTTCCTGTAATAACTGCTTTGACTCCAGGTTCTATTGTAAGCGTAACACCATTCACAATAGGTTTACTCACATCTCTCGGCTGAAAAACCAAGTTTTCCATTGCAAGTTTAATCCCGTTTGACTGTTGTGTAATATCCTTCTCAGACTCTTTGTGGTCTTCCAGCTCGATATCCATGACCTGACCGAGTTTCTCCGTAGCAACTAACGTATCATATACTGTTTCTAGGGAAAGTATTAGTTTCTCCACCGCGTTAACGACCATTAGGATAATCACCTCTGCTGCTACGAATTGACCAATACTGATTTGGTCATTGATCAGCAACAAGCTACCAGCTATTAGTAAGCTAGTAACTATCAATACTTTGAAGCCTATCAAAACTTTATATTGAAGGATCAAAACAGAAAAATGATTCGATCTAAAATCTATGTATCGTTTGAGTAATTTATCTACTCGAAGAATAGGCAACTTAGAATTTCCGCCGACCAGTTTAAATGTATTTAGGGTTCTTCCTATTTCCTCCAGCCAGTAGGCAGTTTCATATTTATAAGTAGATTCTTTCAAGGCAGTTGCCATTCCTTTTGGACTGGTGAAATAGAAAATAGTAATTAATATCAATACCAAAACGATTCCAAATAGGATAAATGTAGCGTGATAAAAGGATAAGAGTATGAGTCCAAATATCACCTGAATCAGAGCAGTAGAATATTCCACCAAAATTTTTGAAACTCCTTTTTGAAGATTAACTGTATCGAAGAAACGATTTACAATCTCTGGTGCATACGCTCCATGCAGAAGCTCCGACTTAACTTTTGGTAATCTGTAAGCCAAAGAAAGTCCTGATTTCGCAAAAATTCTTTGTTGTAATTTCTCCGTGATCTGTAATTGCGAGATCTGCAAAAATCCTCCGAAGGCTATCCCTGCAGCAACTACCAAAACGAGAATTACCCATGAAGTAGTGATTCTCCCCCCAAGTACGAAGTTTAATATAGCCTGAATACCCAATGGTAGAGATAGCGCTACCAATCCATTCAATATTGCGTAAAAGTAAATTGAATATACTTCTTCCTTTTCCTCTTTCAGCAGATTGAAAAATCGCTTCATCGGAGTGGTTGTCTTTGTATTATTCATTGGAAATTGCCTTTAATATTAAATCTTCAAAAAAGACCAGACGGTTTTTAGAATCCAGGGATTGTTCCGTCATGCCCGGTAAATGCTTTGCGTTAAATGCATGGAGTAAACTTGCCTCCATGACTGTATATGCCAAGGTCTTTGGATAGGGATAGGTTGGGTTTATTTCATAAATCAATTCAGAAATCCGCTCACCGAAATTATAAACTTGAGCGAAAATCCCATTTTCATGCTCTACATCTACCGTCTTGGTCAAGTATCCTTTGAGTGATTCATTAACTACTATGCTTCTTAGGTTTTCTGGGTCTAAATGTGCATTTCTCATGAAAAACGGTCCATTGACTATAAGTTTCATGGCAATGGTAAGTCGGGCCTTGCTGCTTTCCAAATTTGCTGTAGCATACACATAATTGACTTCCATCCAAGCCCAATACCAGGCAGTAAGATACAGCAACAACATGTGTTTATTTTCGAAATATCTATAAACAGCTGCTTCAGTTACACCAATATGCAATGCCAATTTTTTAAAGGTAAAATTTTCCATACCTAAGTTGCGGATGAGAATAGCTCCCTCCTGCACTATGGAACTACCCAACTCAGAGCTGAATGGTTCCTTAAGGTATAGATTATCATGCACCTCCATTTTTATGTTATTCAACAAATTCTCCATAAAAAAAACTTTTTGACTATCCTGATAACGCCGTAGTAAGAAAAAAGTTAACAAATCTTTCAAAAAGTTAGTATTACTAACAAGACTTAGTGATTTCACTAATTTTTGGTAAGAATATACCTCTCAGAGGTGTATAAATAAGCCCAATAAATCAATAAAGGATGGATAATTACAAGCCGAAACCACCCGGTCCACGACGGCAAACAAAGTCCATTATCAACACAAGAATTGAGTTGAATGAAGTAAACATGAGCTGGAATGAATGCCAACAGCATTACAACGATACCCCAAGAAGCTAGCGATCTTGATTTTGGAAAAAATAGACCTATACCAAAACTAACTTCACATATGCCTGCTACAAAATTTAATGCGTAGTGAAAGGGAAGATATTCTGGAATCAATCTCAAGTAACCATCTGGATTAATAAAATGATTAAGACCAGCTAAAAGGTAAAAAATGGCCATTATATAAAGAGCACTTGATTTAATTTTATTCATACGGAAAGCAGTTGATATTTAAACACAAAATATCCACTCATTTTTGTAAGAATTCGAAACCTGGTATCTTCCTGATTCATGACAAGAAATACTACATTTTTCAGTTTTAATGTTCGCCCTTGGGTCTTTTGGCCACCTTTTATTCTATTAATAGTTGCTGTTATCAGTAGCATCATATTCCCGAAATCCTTTATTGCAGTATTCAAGAATATACAACAACTCATACTTAGCCACTTTAGTTTAGGATTCAGCTGGGTTTCCTTGCTCATGACTTTACTTACGGCAGTTGCAATATTTTCACCTCTTGGAAACTATAAAATCGGTGGTAAAAATTCGATTCCAAGACTGAAAAGAATCAGCTGGTTTGCAATAGTCCTATGCACAACCATAGCTGTTGGTATCTTGTTTTGGGGAAGTGCAGAACCACTCTCACATTATTTGTTTCCGCCGGAATTCAAGGGGTTTGAACCTAATTCAGAAGCTGCTAAATCATTTGCTTTAGGAGCTTTATACTTTCATTGGGGTTTTACCCCTTATGCAATTTACGCCGTTCCGGCCCTAGTTTTTGCATTGATGTATTATTCCGGCAAAAGCAATTTTAGTCTCAGCATCATGCTGAGGCCTATTCTTGGCTTTTATCCCAATAAATTCTGGGTAGCGGGTTTGGATATGTTTAGCCTATTCGCCCTCGTAACTGGTATGGCAGCAGCTCTAGGAGCTGGGATATTAAGTTTATCTGGTGGTTTTTTAGCTTTTTTTCCGCAGCTAGCCCCTACTTTTCTGACAGTCATAATTACTTTGGCAATCTTATTAACCTTCATAATTTCCGCTTCGACGGGCATTGAAAAAGGAATTAAAAACCTATCCCTGTTCAATCTTGGCTTCTTTTTCCTGATCGCTATTCTATTTGTGATATTTGGGGAAAAGGCCCAGATATTTAATTCTATAGGAACTGGTTTTATCGAATACTTTTCAAATTTCACTGATCTAAGTCTTCAATTGAGTGGAGCTGGAAATAGTTGGACTTACGATTGGTCCACTTTTAATTTTGCCATGTGGATGGCATGGGCTCCAATGACAGCACTTTTCCTAGGGAAAATAGCCATAGGTAGAACAGTCCGAGAATTTCTACTAGTCAATTGGTTTTTACCAGCTCTTTTTTGCCTGATTTGGATGGGGATATTTGGAGGAACTACGGTAGATTTCGCTTCTAATGACTCTGAGGTTTACAAAGGTTTATTTTTAAACTCAGGCCCTGAATCTATTATTTACCAGGTTTTTGAAGACATGGGGTATTTCAAAATGTTTGCCCAACTCTTTATCCTTGGCATATTTATCTCCTATGTCACAGCTGCAGATTCCAGTACAGATGCCTTAGCGAGCATTAGTATGAAAAAGCAAGATGGAGATCCATTTCGCTCAGACACTAATCTTAAAGTGATTTGGGGAGTCCTAATCGGCTTCTTATCTTGGGTTATGATTACTTTTTCAGGAATTGACGGGGTGAGGATCTTGTCAGTTATTGGAGGATTACCTGCACTATTTTTTCTACTGTTGGTATCAGTTTGCCTGATATTAATTCTGATTTCCCCTAAAAAATATTTAGGAAATCAGTAGCCTCGGTATTTCAGCTTACCTACATTATACAGATATAAAACTTTCGAGTATCGAAGCATCAAGGGTAGTAAAATTACATTTGAAATAGCTACAGTGGTGAGATACATCCAAACCTCCGGTCGCTCCATCAATACATTCAAAACCACCATAGTTGTGATTACCAGCGCCACTGAGAATGCATAGCTGACATACATTGCCCCATAGAAAAAATCCGGCTCTGCATGAAAATTTGCCCCACATACCGCACAAGACTTATTGACATGAGACAATTTGCGATAGCTATATAAAGGAACTGAGAATAAATCTCCTTCGTGACATTGTGGACATTTTGCCTTTGCAATAGCCTTAATAGTACTTTTATTACTCATATCTGGTTTTAATGAAAATAGAATGGTTGTCAAAAAGGGAATTCACGCTGGCCATTTATTCTATCGATAAATTTCATCGATATCGTAGTCTTTGCCTATTCCCCACTGTAATAACTCTTCTATCGTGTAAAATTCCAGAGTATCTAGATCCTTCACTTTGAAATTAGTACCTCTCAGACGGGAGATAATCTCCAATTGTCTGATTTCTCCCATGTTGATTAATTGGTATTTTCTACCTACACGCAGGTTATCAAGCGCTATTGGCATATAACTTAAGCTTTATCTTTAATCACAACTCCAACAGCCTCAAAGGTAATTTCACGCTTAGGTTCGGTAATAGCAGCTACTTCTTCTTTACTCATGCCTCCATCCTCAGCGTAGTGTCTTAAGGTCTCAACATCTGTCTCAGTCAATACTGCTACTCCTTCCAAAATGATAGGATAACCCTGAGATGTAGTCGGAACAAAGAAACCATAATCCTTAAAGGTTACCCGCATGCTTTCACCGTTTGGAAGATCCATAGTAAGCCAACAGCCTTTTTTGGTACATACCTCCTTTATCTCACCAGCAATCTTACCTTCAAAGTTTCCTTCCTTTTCTACAACTGAAATCATTTCTGCTGGAGAAACTACATCAGCAAGTTCTAGATCTGCTCCATAGTTTCCAGGAATTTCTTTAGCAGTGCTTTCTTCTGTAATTATTTCTTCTGAAATAGAATCAGCTTTTTGATTTTGACAGGAAGTATTTAATACAATTCCTAGGCTAAGTATAACTAAATATGATTTCTTCATGGTAATAATGATTTGTTCCCAAAAATACGCTTAAGAATTGGAGAGAAAAAGAATAAGATAAATGTTTGGCAAACTAATAGCAATTCGGAATTCCTGCCTATTTAGCCTATCTATTACAAATAAATCGATTGCGAAAAAGATTTGAAACAATTTTTTCAATAAAACTTCGATTTTTTTAACAATCCTGTAATTTTACACTCGAATTAACCTATTGACCCTGCACATGCCTCATCCAACAAAGTTTATCATTGATTTTGACAGCACATTTACACAAGTTGAAGCTTTGGACATACTAGGAGAAATCAGCCTATTAAATGATCCAAAAAGAGAAGAAAAATTAAAAGCCATAAAGGATATCACCGATAAAGGAATGGAAGGTAGTGTAACCTTTCGTGATAGTTTGATCCAACGGATTGATATCCTCAAAGCAACCAAATCCCAAATCTCGGATTTAATAACTGCCTTGAAGCAAAAAGTCTCCAAGTCCTTTGAGCGAAATAAGGAATTCCTTCAGGAAAATGCGGACAATATCTACATCGTTTCCAATGGTTTTAAGGATTTCATAATTCCCATTGTAGGAGATTATGGAATTCACCAAGACAATGTTTTTGCCAATGAATTTGTCTATGATGATGCGGATAATATTGTAGATTTCAACAGAGAAAATCCTCTTTCCCAGAATAATGGAAAGGCCGAAACCATCAAAAAAATCAATCTTGAAGGAGAAATCTACGTGATTGGTGATGGTTATACGGATTATGAGATCAAGAAATCAGGCCTTGCCAATAAGTTTTACGCATTTACAGAAAATGTAAACCGTCCTAAAGTAACCAAAGAGGCTGACCACATTGCACCTAGTTTGGATGAAATCTTATACGTCAATAATTTGAACACAAAATTCTCTTACCCAAAAAGCAGAATCAAGGTATTGCTCCTTGAAAATGTCCACCAAATCGGTGTCGATTTACTCAAAGAAGAAGGATACGAAGTAGAAGTTGTAAGCTCGGCAATGTCAGAGGAAGAACTTTGCGAGAAAATCAAAAATGTTTCCATAATTGGTATTCGATCCAAAACTAATATTACCCGTAAAGTTTTGGAAAACGCGAATCGATTGATCGCGGTTGGAGCTTTCTGCATAGGAACCAACCAAATTGATTTGGAAGCGTGCCAGGAGAAAGGTATTGCAGTTTTCAATGCGCCATTCAGTAACACCAGATCTGTAGTGGAAATGGCAATCGCTGAGATCATTTTCCTAATGAGAGGTTTTGCAGATAAAACTGCCGCACTGCACCAGGGCAAATGGGATAAATCAGCAACTGGAAGCTTCGAAATCAGAGGTAAAAAATTGGGAATTATCGGTTATGGTAATATTGGCGCCCAACTTTCAGTCCTAGCTGAGAACATGGGGATGAACGTATTCTATTATGATGTAATTGAGCGCTTGGCCCATGGGAAATGCAACTAAAATCGAAAGTCTGGATGAGCTTCTCAGCACCTGCGACGTGATTACCTTACATGTGGATGGTAGAAAAGAGAACGAAAACATCTTGGACAGATCGAAAATTGCCTTGATGAAGAAAGGAGCAATATTACTAAATCTAAGCCGTGGACATGTCGTGGAGATACCAGCTCTAAGAGATGCCATCCTTTCCGGTCATCTTGCAGGCTGTGCAGTGGATGTTTTTCCTGAAGAACCGAAAAATAACACCGAACCATTGACTTCAGAACTCATTGGTCTTCCAAACACGATTCTGACCCCGCATATCGGTGGTAGTACCTCCGAAGCTCAGGAGAACATTGCGCGATTTGTACCAGGGAAAATCATGGAATATATTAATACCGGTAATACGTACAACTCAGTAAACTTCCCGAATATTCAGCTTCCTTTCCTACAGAACGCACATAGACTAATCCATATCCATTTGAATGAGCCTGGCGTATTAGCTAAAATCAACCAGGTCTTGGCAAACTTCGAAATTAACATCGTTGGTCAATACTTGAAGACAAACGAGAAAATCGGTTATGTGATCACAGATATAGATAAGGCCTACTCCACCGAGGCGATTGATGCGTTGAAACAAATTTCAGGAACAATCCGCTTTAGAGTTCTTTACTAGGATTTACTATCTCTTCAAACCAAAAAAGTCCCGTATTATCGGGACTTTTTTGGTTCAAGCTGTTTTATATTCCTTATCCAGTAATCTCCTGTGATAATTGATTTGGCCTAGATGATAGCCGAAGTGCCCAAAGAGGTGAATCAGGAAAAAATTGTAAGACATTTTACCGCCAAGTACTTCCAACGGATAATCCTTATCTAACATGCTCTCATCCAGACCTTCCAGGCTGGCGGTCACTACATTTTGAAGTTTCTCCACCATAGCAACTAAATCAGCTTTTGGAACATTCTTCCCAGCAAATTCAAACTCTCGATCTCTGGTGTAGTCGAATCCGCCTATCTCTTTTCCCACAAAATGAGACATATTTCCTACCAAATGAAGGCAAAGGTTGCCAGCTGAATTGGTAATGTTGTGATCAACTTTCCATAGATTTTCTTCCTTGGAATAGGCGTTAATTTCAAGTTTCAATCGCTCAATATCCCGCTCAAAAAGTTGAATTAATTCTTCAAGTATCATAAGTTTTTATTGGCTATTATATTTAATGTAGGCCTTAGCCATCTTTTCGTCATATTTATTTGTAGCATACGCCGGGCCATTGTAGCATGCGGCGAATTTCGCCCAATTTTTCTCCTGCAAATAGGCCAAACAACCATTTTTCAAGATGTATCGCCCAAATACTTCTAGGTGATTTCGCTCGTGCTTGTACATTTCATCAACAAATTGCTGGACGGACGGATAACCAAGCGGAACCGCGTGAAATCCCATTACCTGATAACTTCCCCAAGATGCTGAAGCCAAAGCTGCTTCTTTGAATCTGGGATCAGGAGAAATAGAAGCTGCCTGCTCTAGGCGCTCATATTCCCTAGAACCACCTAAATAATGCTTTTTATTGTAGCTTTTATACAGCACATTTTCATTAGAACTGTTGACAAAATCTTCTGGATTAACTCCCCTTGCTTTCAACTGCCTCCAAAAAATATGTCCCTCAAACAAAATCTTTGGCCTTCCATCGATAAAAAAGCCTTTCCCTGAGCTTTCTACTTCATTTACAGCTTTGACAGCTGCTAGATCTACTTGATATCTTTTTGCAAAATCTATCAAATCTTGCTCACCAAGAAAAATACCACCAAACACATCTGCAGGTTTGGTCTTATCAAACAGCATCGTCCATGTTTTGATTCCCACCTCACCATCCACAACGAGGAGATTTTTGCTCTGGAAATCCTTGACAGCTACTTCTGTCTCAACTCCAAAATAACCGGAAGAAGGAGTATCGTAACCGATCTTTCTAAGGAGCTCCTGTAAAAATGATACAGAGGAACCCCTTGATTTGAGTTTTATGTATTGCATTGCTATGAGGTTTAAAAATAAAAAGTACTTCAATTTACTTGAAGTACTTCATAATAACAATCGCTATACAAATCGCTTATTCTGGATCTATCACATTTTTACGTCTTCCAAATTTCCCGGGCTTTGCCTGATTAGGTTCAGAAGTTGTTTTTGGCTCAACTGGCTTTTTTGCTTCTACTGGTTTAGGATTAGCATCCTTTGTCGCTTCAGAATTTGAATTTTCTCTTCTAGGAAAAGGCTTTCTATTTCCTCCAGATCCTGATTTTTTGTTTTTATTAAAACCGGACTTCTTTTTTGACCCAAAGTCAGACTTCCCTTTTGAAGCAGTTCCGGTGTAAGTAGGACCAGCTTCGAAACCCTCAGGAAGTGGCATTTGGGTGATTTTCATCCCAATCAGCTTTTCAATATTATCAAACTTATACTGATCCTTAGGATTTACGAAAGTAATCGCTTCACCTTCCATATCGGCTCTGGCTGTACGTCCTACTCTATGCACGTAGTCCTCAGGATCAGAAGGCGTATCGTAATTGATTACCAATTCGATTCCTACCACATCTATTCCTCGGGAAATGATGTCTGTACCTATCAAAATTTTGACAGACTTGTTTTTGAAAGCAGACATAATCTTCTCCCGCTCTACTTGCTCTAGGTCTGAATGGAAAGCTTCAATTTCAAATTGCTTTCTTAATACTTTATAGAGGGACTTTACCTTATCCTTAGTAGAGGCGAAAATTATTACAGCTTCGTATGCTTTTTGAGAAAGTATGTTTCTGACCAATTCTTCTTTCTGCGTATCATATACAGAATACATGGACTGGGTAACTCCCTTTGCCGTCTTTCCTATCGCAATAGATATCTCAGCAGGGTTGTTCAAAAACTTCATGCTAAACTGCCTGATCTTCGGAGGCATGGTAGCAGAGAATAAAATAGTCTGACGATTCTTTGGGAGGTAATTGACGATTTTCAGGATATCATCTGAAAATCCCATATCCATCATTCGATCCGCTTCGTCCAGAATCAAATGCTCTAGTGTTGATAAATCTATTTTACCGCCAGCAAGAAGAGCAATCAAGCGACCAGGTGTGGCAACGATGATTTCAGCTCCTGTTTCAAGAGCCTTCTTTTGCTGCTCCCAGACGATGCCGTCTCCTCCTCCGTAAATCGGAATAGAGCTAATACCTAAGAAGTAGGCAAATCCTTGAATTTGCTGATCTATCTGAATGGCAAGTTCACGAGTTGGTGCGAGAATAAGTGTATTCAATGTGCTCGTTCCATCCTTACTTATTTTATTAAGTATAGGTAGAATAAATGCAGCTGTCTTACCGGTCCCAGTCTGGGCACATGCGATAAGATCATTGTTTTCCATAATGACCGGAATGGCCTTTTCCTGGATTGGAGTTGGTTTTTCAAAACCCATTGCGTCAAGTCCTTCTTGGAGCGAGGTTTCGAAATTAAATGATGAGAAGTCCAAAATGTGGTGAGTGAAGTATTGTAAAAAGCGACGTTATCTTTTACGTCTGCTCAAATATAGCCCCTAATTGTACAGAAACACAAATAGTTGAGTTTTCTAAGGCACAAAGACTGCTCAGGATTGCCATGTAATGCGGTTGAGTTCATACTAGAAAGCCTAACAAGTGAATTTGTATATTCAATTGGGAAAGAACAATATGCCTAATTATCTTCAAGAATGAAAAAGACAATCCTTTCAGCGCTAATATTAATCACACTTTGCTCAAGTGGATTAATCTCAAATCAGCCGAATATTTTGATTATTGGGGATTCTATTTCGATTGGATACACACCTTTCGTACAGGAATATTTTAATGGGAAAGCTGTAGTGGCCCACAATCCTGGAAATGCGCAACATACGGGCACTGGGCTGGAAAAAATCGACGAATGGCTAGGTGATAAAGATTGGGATATAGTGCAATTCAACTGGGGACTTTGGGATCTAGCATACCGACATTCTGATGCAAAAGCATATGGAAATCGGGATAAAATTAATGGAAAAGTCACTTTTACAGTTGACGAGTATGCTGCAAACCTGGATTCCTTAGTTACTTTAATCAAGTCTAAAACAGATGCAAAGTTGATCTTTGTCACTACCTCATACGTGCCTGAAGAAGAAGCAGGAAGATTCTCTTCTGATCCAGAAAAGTACAATGCTGCTGCAATGGATGTTATGAAAAAGCATGATGTTGGTATAAATGATATCTATAAAAAGTCTGTCAAAATACACAAGAAATATGGCATAGGCTCAAATGACGTGCACTATTCCCCTGCAGGATATAAAAAGCTTGGAGAAGCAATTAGTCGCCTTCTCGAAAAAGAAATCAAAGCAATCCATTAATCACATCAACTATGTCGATAAAACCTGCTATCCAAATTCTGGATGAAAAAAAGCTCCTTGGGATGCGCGTTCAAATGAATTTTATAGGCAATAGAACCCAGGAACTTTGGCAGAAATTTATGCCTCGAAAAAACGAAATTGAAAATAAGGTATCAGAGGAGCTGTATTCAGTGGAAGTCTATCCATCCCTCTCCTACTTCGATCAATTCAATCCTGCTACAAATTTTGAAAAATGGGCTGCTGTTCCGGTTTCAACTATTGATAATTCACCTACTGGATTAGAAAGTTTAATTATCCCCGCTGGATTATATGCGGTATTTTCATTTAAAGGAAGAGACAGTGAAGCGCCTGCCATGTATCAATATATTCTAGGAAATTGGCTTCCAAATTCAAAATATCAACTTGACCATAAGCCTCATTTTGCTGTAATGGGAGAAAAGTATAAGAATAATGACCCGGATTCTGAAGAAGAGTTTTGGATACCAATAAAACCCAAAGTATAAGGAATGTTCTTTAATTAAAAAGTGCTCAAGATTTACATCTCAAGCACTTTTTAATTTTTCTTTGCTATAGGCAGTTTACCCGAAAAGCTTCTCCAAGATCTTATAGGTGATCAAGTAAGTAGGCCTTACTCCTTCCATTCCCAAAGCACCTGAAGCCAGCGTACTTCCAGTCTCCAGCGGATTATCTGAAGCGTAGTAGGCGTAAAGCACTTTTACATTTGATCGGATTGATCTTCTGATTTTTGAAGCCGATTGTATTGCTTTCTGGTAGTGAGCCCCTTCCATCTCCAGACCAACTGCTTTCCAGGAAGACTGCATAAAGTAGGTTAGAATATCTTTGTTTTGAAGAGATGTCCCTAACACCGAGATCATTGGACCTTCATATACACCTAATCCAAAACCTTCAAAATCGGCTTTCTTCAATTCATTTTTGAATGGGTAATTATCCGCTGTCCCTTCAAAAACGTGTGCATTTGGAATCATCAAATCACCTTTACCTCCGTATAGAATTCCCGCCTTACCCATGATAGAAGTAGAAACCACATCCAAAGGAATAGACTTACCATCCTTCTCGTAAGGCTTAAGTAGCTCGTCAAAACATTCATATGCTTGCTCTCCGAAGGCATAATCCATCACTACGAATACCGGTCTTTTATCCTTTTCTACAGGTAATTTCACACCAGGAATCAACTCATCTTTCTCCAACAACGCAGAATCTATAATCTGAGCGCCAATATTGGTTCCTGACTCATCTGGCAGGTTGATAAATCCATGTTTTGCGGCATATTTATCAATTGCGTCGCCCTTGTTATTTTTAGCTTTAACCGAAATATCCATTACCACTTTTTCAAGTGCTTCGTAGTTTTTCAGACCTAATAACTGAGGAGCGTAGATTGTATTCACTACCGAGTGAAGATTCGCAGAGATAATGTGGATTGGCCGCTTTAGTAAGTCATGCTCATCTAGCGCAATCTTAATTCTCCTTGCCCACATTTCCCCGTATACGTGGTGCCCGATGCGTTCTCTCAGCGTAGTGGAAAATGAAATCTCACGATCAAGATTCTTAGTTGCCTCCTCCTGTGCCAGTTTACCCATGTGATACACAATGGAAAAAAGACTATTGGAATTACTACTTTTCTCAAATTTATCAACCGCCTGAATGGTCTCTTCGTAGGTTCTTCCAATCAGGTGACTTAGATAAGCACTTGCAGCTTCCCTTTCAAACTCCTCTCCCGCGGCTTCTTTCTGTACAAATTCCTCCAGCATCAGCCAATTAGTAGAAATCTTCCCTTTTGGATCAGTGCTATTGTTGTAGATTTTGTTGGACTCTATGTACAAAAAAGTCAAGTGTGTCAGTATATCATAAATATCAGAACGACCTCGGGTCATTTCCACATACATGATATGCTCGTCCAGTCGATAGCAATTCCGCTTACGCTTGGCGGGTACGATAGCCTCCAGTTTGGACGTTTCGTAGCCCTCCCGACTGATCAGGCGCACAAATCTACATTCTTCTATCCCTCTCGGAAGTCGCTCCATCACATAGAGCAGGCCGTCTAATTCGATCTTTTCATTGTCCGTCACCAATCCATAGATCTCAGGACTCAATACTCGTAGGGCATCCACCAGACTTTCACCTGATACTCCCATCGGTTTGTAGCTGCCTCTAGTAAAAAGGTGCCTCATTGTAATGTACAATCGCTCGATCGCGGCTCTGGATTCGTGTGCTCGGGTTCTCTTCATGTGCTTATAAATTCTGTTAATTGGCCACATGGAATCTCGCTTTTAGGATAATTATCCATCAAAATATCGCTCACGATATGCTCGATTTCACAAGTGCAAATGGGTTTTGCAAGGCAAAAATAGTAAATACTATTTTAAGAGCTCAGTATAAATTTTATTCAGCTTGTCCACTTTTGGTTGAATCACAAACTGACAATACGGTTGAGTCCCATTACGATTGTAGTATTCCTGAAGATAATTTTCAGCTGGGTAAAAGTTAGTAAATGCAGTAATCACTGTCAGAATTGGACTATCAAATACCTTATTATCATTTAATTGACTCTTGATGTCCTTCGCCAATTGCTCCTGCTCAGGAAAATGGTAGAAAATACAAGATCTATACTGAGGGCCTACGTCACCACCTTGTCTATTCAAGGTCGTAGGATCATGTGTGGCCCAAAAAACCTCTAAAAGCTCTTTCAGGCTAATTAGTCCAGGATCAAAATAAACTTGAATTACTTCTGCATGCCCAGTAGTCCCGCTGCAAATAGAGGCGTAAGATGGATTTTCAATTATTCCTCCAGAATAACCTGAAACTACCTTGTGAACTCCTCTCAACCTCTGAAATACTGCTTCAGTACACCAAAAACAGCCCGCTCCAAGGGTGACTAAATCCAAGCCTTCGGGAATATCAATTTCTGTGGTAGGCAGCTTCAATGTATTTTTCATTCTTCGGAAGACGCAAAAGGAGAAGCTTCCCAAAATTATTTAATGCGCGATATTTTAAGCTCAGCTTCCGTTATCAAATCAGCCTCTGAATATTTCTCTGCATCGCAGACATTAAGAAGTCCTTCTCTATGCAATGCCATGGCTTCCTTATTGATTTCAGGTAAAAATTGATCCCAATCCTCGGGATACATTTGTTTTACAACTTCAGAAGAGCTGAAAATATCATCCTTTTTTCTCCTGAGCATATCCAATATGGCTGTTCTGAGAACTTCCATTGTAAAGATTTAATTACATACCATCACGAACGCAGGCGGGATATTTTTAAGGGTGAAGCTAGTATTCACGCTGCTGAAATGTTTTTTGAACAAATTCTTCAAAAGATAAGAATAACAAATCTGAATAAACTGCCCACTTTGGCTTAGACTTATTTTTGCCTGAGAAAGAATCTGGTCTTTTAACTCTGGACTAAAAAAACTAAACGGTAGGCTTGAAAGCACATAATCCGCTTTCCTCCCTTCTATGTACCTACCAATATTCTCAGCAGAGTCATTAATTATTCTCACATTTTTCTGTGGAAATTCCTTCTCCATAGATTCGCAGAACGACTTGCTTATTTCGAATACCAAGAGTTCGGCATCAGGAGCTAATTTGCTTACTATTCCCTTAGTAATACTTCCATCACCGCCACCTAGTTCAATTATCAATTTGGCCCCCTTAAAATCAACATGAGTAAGCATTTTTTTTACTAATGTCTTTGAACTGAATGTTACAGCTCCAGTAGTACCAAGATTAGAGTACAACTCCAACAACAAACCCGATTTACCCATATAATATTTGATTCTCCCCTTGAAGATACCTGATTTTGCCCTATCTTTTCAGTCTTCACCCAAAAATTTAACGCACAAATATGGCCCAAAAGGCTGAAATTCGATCAACCCTTCCTGCAAAAATTCAAACTACTCTTAGCAATTTCTGGAGTATGTCCCTGATTTTCTCCGCTTTAATGCTTTTGTTGAGAGTAGCAGAATTAACATTAGTTTTTCAAACTCATGCGATCCGTGTGAGTTTTCGTGAGGTAATAGGCTACAGTTTGTTTGAGGATATTACTTGGATTCTCTATTTCTTAGGCTTGCTATTAATATTTCATGTAATTAATAGTTTGATCTCTGTTAAGTTTGCCAAGTGGTTTACCAGTTCATGGTTAGTTACGGCTCTACTCGTTCAAGCAGCCTTACTTTTCTACTTCAACAAGACGTTCGTTCCACTGGGAAAAGATCTTTTTGCCTATAATATAAATGATCTGGTCTTGACAGTTAGGTCCTCTGGAGTACTCAATGCTTGGACAATTGGGGGCTTATTAATAGCATTCCTTATCATACTTTACATTTTTTCCTCAGCTAGTAAATATATCCAATTTAGTACCAAGGTATCTGCAGGCTTTACTATAGGCACCTATTGGTTTCTGATTTTGTTCTTTTTCATTCCTATATCAGATTCCCAAAACTTAGATGAAATCAAAGCTAATATTCAAATGAATAAATCTAAATACCTCTCGGAGCAGGCATTTGATTACTTCATGTATACCAATGAATATTACTTTGACTTTTACCTCAGATCGATTAATGATGCGCTTTTTGTAAAGAAAGAATATACTGATCCTGTTTACCCTTTTTTACACCAAGCTGATTATCCTGATGTCTTGAGTCCTTATTTTGATAGCCTTACTTCAGCTCCTGATATCGTTTTTGTACTTATAGAAAGTTTAGGAAAGGCATATTCTGGTAAAGATGCCTACCTAGGTAGCTTTACACCCTTTCTCGATTCGCTTGAATCCCATAGTTTAGTCTGGACTAACGCTGTATCTTCTACTGGTAGAACATTTGGCGTACTTCCAGGAGTATTTGCAGGGCTCCCTTTTGGAGAAAGAGGTTTTCAGGAATTATTTGAGGATTTCCCTAATCATGAGAGTTTGATTAGTGTCCTCAATGATAATGGTTATGAATCCACTTTCGTCATTGGTAGTGACGTAAATTTTGATCACCAAAAAGAATTCCTTGAGTTCTCTGATGTTTCGCAAATAATTGATATTGACGATTTTGACTCAAAATACAATCAGATGCCACCTGCAAATGGTTTCACATGGGGTTATGGTGACAAGGAAATTTTTACTAATGGTCTCAACTTCTTCCCAAGAGAAACTGAGAATCCTCAGCTGGGGATATTTCAAACTATCACCTCACATGACCCCTATTTAGTGCCTGAGAGGGAATTCTATTCAAAAAAATTTGAAGATCATCTAGAAAACTATCTTAATCTTACAGAAGCTAAAAAGGCAGAATACAGAGATTATCAAAACATCTACATGACTGTACTTTATGCAGATGATGCCATAAAAGACTTTATCACCGCTTACAGCAAGAAACCTGAGTTTTCAAATACCATCTTTGTCTTCACAGGAGATCACCGGTTACCAGAAATTCCCATGGCGTCCAGATTAGATCGCTTTCATGTTCCATTAATTATTTATTCCCCACTTATCAATAGACCAACTTATTTTAAGGGAATGATTAGCCATTTTGAAATAACGCCTTCCTTATTGGCTTTTTTAAATGCGCAGGTGGAGCTAAAACTTCCAGAAGAGGAAATCTGGTTAGGTCAGGTTTTAGACACTTCTAAGGTTTTTCAATCAAGGATTGCAATGCCGCTGATGCGAAATAAAAACCAGCTTATGGAGTTTTTGGATGGAGAATACTTCCTTTCTGATGATCAGCTATTTGTAATCACTGATGGATTAAATATAGATCCAATAAATGACCAAAACATCAAGAATAAACTAACGGGGGAATTCGAGGATTTTAAGAACAAAAACAACTATACTACTCAAACACGAAAGTTATTACCGACTGAAAAATAGCTAGTTAACACCTTTTTTATTGTAAGTTTTAGTCAGGGCTTGAGACAGAAGCGGATAATAATAATTCCAATAAAAGCTTTCACGATCATTGAAATTCGTAACAATGTGTAGGCCTCGCCATAAACTGGGAACTCCTTGAAAGCGAGGCGAACCCATGGAGTTTTTCATATCTGAAAAATCACCTGAAAAATAGTAGTACTGCCCTTTCCCTACCTCTTTAACAACTGCAGCAGGGAAAAACCTTGGCAACCCCATTTCCCGAAGTTTTTCTTTCCCGATTTCAGAGGGATCTATATCGTAATAAGAAATTACCTGGTAATCACGTTCTATCAAAACTACGTCAAACCAATCAGGATAAGGCACCACTTCCGGAAGCTTGAATCCATGTTTATTAAGACGCTGGGTACGTATTTTAGGAATTTCCCCAAAATAATCCACCTCATTTGAAAAAATCTCAACTCTGCCATTTTCATGTACAAACACAATTCCAGGGCCTGCAGGCACCCAGGAATTTTCATGTTGGGCTAAGTATTGATTAATAAACCAGTTCGGGATATTTTCATTGATTGTTGTATCCATTTGATCAAAATATCGCCCGATCCATCCCGTCCATTTTAAGCCCATCAAATTCTCAAACTCTGTTCTAATACCTACGGGAGTTGGTGATGCCATGGTATTGAATTCCGCTATGATCGTTTTACTTTGGGCAGCTACCTCTCGGAGCAAATTGATATCCCCCCGATTTAACCCACCATAAATCTTCTTTGAGAACTCTTCAGCGTTTTCCTTATTGAAATCATTTTCAAATACTCCATAAGTATCCGAATAAAATAAAACATCAAGATCATTAGCCTTTTTTACTATCTGTTTCTCAGTTAGTTGCTCCAGATCTTTGAAAGTTCCAAATGAAGATGTGGTATCTGGGTAAAAACCAAGATAGTCTTTGTCCTTTTGATAAAATTCCCCTGCCGAATTTTGATACTTCATGTGTTCTAAAGTCCAAAAAATTGACTGATGCTCCTGGTAGCTATCTAATGGAACGGTCTTATCAACTATTAAAATCTCTAGCTGTTTTGATGGGTAAAACAACCAAAATAAATAACTGATTAATGGAATAAATACCAATATGAAAACAAAAGGAATAATCCTTCTTATCATCACTAGAGACTCCTCTGTAAATATTTTTTTCATTAAAATCTATATTCAATTCCTAATGAAAGATTCAGGTTGTTTCTAAACCGATCTGGTCCCAATTCATCACGGCTATATCCCGTAAAGCCATAAATCATAAAGCGGTCTGTAATCAATTGCTGGTAGCCTATTCTTGCTCTGTAGGAGTTCAAAAGCTGAGTAGGGTCTCTCGTTTCTTCATCAGGCGATACACCTGAGCTTAGCTGAAGGGAGAAAAAGTCCTCACCGGTTTTAAAATAATACCTTGCTTGAAAATTGGCAGAGGTGCCTAAACTATTTCCAGTGCCTGGGATCAGGTTGGAACGAAGGTTAAACCACCAATTCCCCACATATTTTCCCAGTGAAGCTGTATAGATATAGGTTGGATCCGCAAATTTCAAGTAGCGAAATCCCCCGTCAATTTCCCAAGCTTTTGGTAGATTGAAATAAACAGAAGCTCCTAATCGGAAATCTGGGAAGAAACTTGCTGAAGACCCTCCTACATTGAGGTAGGCATAAGCCTTTTTCCCCAAGGATGGATAAGCATCCAATTCAAATAAAGTCCCGTTATCGTCAAATCTGGAAGACTGCGTCACTCTTCCTATTAGTGTTCCGGTTAATTTCGTTTGCGTTCTTGCATAAAATGAAAACGTATTCCACGGCGAAATTTCACCCTCAAATGTGTCGTAATCATAAGTGACCCCTACTGCATTATTTCTTCTCAAACGCTGTAAGGTCTGAAGGTAATCAAGCAGACTTTCATTTTTATATTTCTTCTGAAAGAGATCTTCTGCTATTTTGTAGGCTTCATTATAATCTTCTTTATAGTATAGTAATCTAGATTCCTTATACCTCAATCCGTCAGGAAGTGGAGAACCCAAATTTTCTCTTGCTTTTCCTAATACGATGTCTGCTTTATCATATTGTTCAGCCCAAGACAAATTATCTAAGTAAGCAGAATATCCATCCTCATAACCTGGAGAGGCGCTAATTGCCCGTTCCAGATAGATAGACGCTGAATCATTTTTACCTTCCCAAGCATAGCTTCTACCTACCAAAATCAGGATATCAGCATACTCAGGATATTTGTCAAGTGCTCTAAAAGCAATCTTTCTACCTTCTAAATATTTTCCGTCCAAAATCAATGTTCTGGCCTCCAATAGTAACTCATCGGGATCAAATGAATCCTGTGCCTTGGTAATGACAGCAAAAGCCATGAAAGAAAATAGTAGAATAAGCGCCTTTTTCATGCGGTAATGTTGTTATTAAGAATCACAGTCTGGCCCTTTTGGAAGCTGCTATTGCATCTCACATAAATGATATTTCTTTTCCAAAGGCTTGATTGCATATTTAAGAATTAAGGGTGGTCGGCTCGATGTTCTTTTTGTCGTCTGATTTTTTGAAGCCTGTTCGGATCATTTGACCCCAGCCACCTTTTCCTTTGATGAAATCCCAATGACCACCTAATCCCCAGTAGACAATCTTTGGATGGATAAACATAGGCTCTAGAAATATCGTCAAAAGCAGTTTATTAAGATCCTTTTTGTCCTTGTAATTATTGTATGAAACCTGCTCATATAATATACTGAAAGATGAAACGAGAATAGACAACAGGTACAAAACGATAAAAAGTGCTATAAAATAGAAGGCTGAAAAATCTCCAATTATAATCAATACAAGCGTATACAGCACACCAAGTAATTCTAGCACTGGTGCCATTTTTTCATAGATATTCCAATATGGGTAGGAGATCATTCCCATAATTCCATAGTTAGGATTTAGTCGTGTTACCCGATGTAATTGCAAGGTTTCAATTGTTCCTCGTATCCAACGATTCCTTTGTCTGGATAGGATTTCTTCTTTCTCAGGAACCTCCGTCCAACAAAGGGGATCTGGTACAAAACCTACCTTGTATGGAATTTTACGTTCCTCCATGTAGCGTCGCATTCGCACTACCAACTCCATATCTTCGCCAACTGTCTTAGGAAAATACCCTCCAACTTCTACGACTAATTCTCTATTGAAAAACCCGAAAGCTCCAGAAATAAGCATCAAGCCATTCACTCGAGTCCACGCCATCCTGCCCATCAAAAATGCTCTACAATATTCTATGACTTGGAATCTCCCCAGAAGTGTAGTCGGAACTCTATAGTTGGTCACGGTACCATCCTGCACATCACAATTATTAGCAATACCAATAGCGCCACCCACAGCAATGACTTTTCTGTTAGTTTCTTCCATAAATGGCCGAACCATACGCGTCAGAGATTCATGTGATAGAATGCAATCCACATCTATACATGCCAAAATCTCCTTGGATGACACATTAATTCCTGCGTTCAAAGCATCAGCTTTCCCACCATTTTCCTTGTCGATGACTACAAGTCTATTAAATGAGCGGTTTTTAGATTTGTAAATTCCCCGAACATTCGCAGTGTCAATTTCTTCGAAATAGGCAAAATCAGTGATTTCCAATTCAAAAGCCCCAATTAACTTACTCAGTGTATCATCTTTTGAACCATCGTTGATAATGATCACTTCAAATTTCCCATAATGCAGCGAAAGCAAACTTTTGACGTTTTGAACTATATTCTCGCCTTCATTGTAAGCAGGCGCCAAAATAGATACTCCGGGTGCAATAGGTGATGTAATAATATCTTGATAATCTGCAAATCTATTCTTCCTTCTATGATCTCTCATTTCTAGGGCACTAAGAATCATGATTAGTAGATAAAGAACTATTACAGAGAAACTTAGGAGAAAAAATATAACACCGCAAATCTCCAATATAAGATAGAATAAGAAACTATACATCTTGCAAAATAGGGTCTGAGAGGTGGCTATTAATAGCTTGGTTTTCTTGGGAAATATGCTCTGCTACAAACTGTGAATACAATTCAGCATCTAACCCTTGGAGACTTTTTAGCAAAATCATTTTCAATCTAAATCCAGGCTCTGATTCTAATATTTCTAAAATTAGCTTTGCAGAATTCTTATCTCCGATTACTCCTGCCGCGCGAGCGGCCATTGACACCAGCTGATTATTATCGGATTTCAGGCTGCTGTTAATTAGTTCTTGATGACTGGGAACAGCCAAATATTCGAAAGTTTTGATGATCTCAATTTTTTCTTCATCAGTGACAGAAACAAACTTTGTGTCCAAATGTGCTAAAAGATCGACCCGTCCTATCACACGAACTAGTTTGTACCCAAATAATCTGATGCTTTGATTTTTAGAATCAAATAGATTTTCAATATTCAGCTCTCTATTAGAATGTAGGTATTTGATAATCCTCAAATAATTCATCTGCTGCCAACGTGAAAGTGGAAAAGCCTGATCACGCAGGAAAGAAAGATCAATATGTTCTGATAAATTGAGTACTGTAGCTACCGCCTGGGATCGGATGTGGAAATTAGGAGAATTAACATGCTTCTTTACTTCTTTCAAAGCCTCACTTAAATCCATTTCGTTTACTTCCACCAATCCTGTCACAACAGTATCCCATTTGGAACTATGGAGCTTTTCTATGGTCGCTTTATCCAGTTTAAGCCTTTTGTAAAGTGCTTTAAGTTTTAACTTAAAATCACCCTTCATCTTCTTGTTAAGTGCTAATATTCGCTCAACAAGCACCTGTTTATACAGCTGTTTTTTTAAGTGTTTTTCAGGGAAGTTTTGGTGTAGTTCATCATCACTTAGGGATTCTAATTCTTCTAGACTTCTCTCAAATAATATTTCTGAAAGTGGTCCTACCACCTGTTCATCATACGATGCTAATAATACTTCTCTCCTATTTCTTTTTGCTTTGAAGATTATCATGAAGAGAATCATTGAAAATGCAAAAACAAAGAAGAGGGACATGATAACAGTGACAGCAAAAATCTTAAAATCCCCAAAATACGCATAAGTACCTGTAATTGAAGGCGTATACTGCTCTCTATAAGCCAGAGAAATTAGGTCTTTACTGTTCAGGGTATCCTGAGTTTTAATTTCTATGTCATTATTCCTCAAAAGGTTCGACACGTATTCTTGGGAGGCGGGGAAGGTATTTGCTTCCTTGTATATAAGAAACTGCACCTCTGCATGAACAGAATCAGATTGGAACAGACTATCCTTTATTGTCAAGACTTTCGCGTATTCGGAGAACAAACCAAATCTTGAATTAGGATCTAATAAACTGTCCAAAGCTATTCCAGTTTCAGCACTTATCAGGTTAAACTCCAACCCCGGAATTTCTCCCTGCTTTATTAAAAAATCTACAAATGAAGTTGAATCAGATAAAAACGATTTTTCCTGACCAAAAACCTCGCTGGTTTTGATCATTGAAAAAAGTAAGAACACAAGTATCAATGCGCTTTTACCTTTCATAGATCAAGATTTGAGAATTCGTTTAACACGAATAGCCAACTCATTGGGATTAAACGGTTTGGGAATAAAATCGGCAACTCCCAGATTAAAGGCCTCCAATACAATTTTTTCCTCTTCACCTAGTGAACTTAATACTATAATAGGTGTATTAGGCTTTGTTTTAATTGCATGGTGGATGATCTCAATTCCGTTTTTAAATGGAATCATAACATCTGTAATGATCAAATCTAAAGTTTCAGTATCAATTGCGCTGATACCAGCATTTCCATCTTTTACCAAAACTGTCTCATACCCATCTTTTTTCAGACGAAATTGAACTAAGCTAGAAATCAGTAAGTCATCCTCAATGATCAGGATTTTTTTCATTTTTATTGGGGTGATTCTAAGCTCAAATATAAGATGTTCAGTGTAAAACAATAGCCTATCAACCAATCAAATAAATTATCTCCAGGCACTATGATTCTTGAAGAATTAAAAGCGCATTTCAAATCCAATATCCTGCCATTGATCAAATAATAAGGAGTAAAAAATAATTCCAAATGGATTCTGAAATCCCTTTTATTAGCTTGCTTTTCTATTTTCAACCATCAATCTATAGGAACTTGTCATGATTCAACCTTTAAATTCATATTTCTGGTTATTCTGTCAACCACCCCTATTTACCAAAAACCAAATCAATCATATGAAATCGAGCAGAACTCCAGCGTAATACCCTGGAATTAAGTATCAACCCTGTTAGTTTCCATATGCACATCAAAAAACAATTTTAGACACATGAAAAAACCACTACTGTACGCAGGTGTTTTTTGCTTCATGGTTTCTGGATTGCTTTCTTCTACTTTGGCACTTGCCCAAAGTGATCCCACGGGAAAGAAACCTATCACAGATACTTATGCAATTACAAATGCAACCGTCTTCACCTCACCTGGACAAGCTGGTATAAAAGCCACAGTCCTTATTAAAGGCGGACTAATCCAAGGCGTTGGAAGTAATCTTGCCTTACCGAAAGAAGCTAAAACCATTCCTGGAGATTCCCTTTTTATCTACCCGGGCTTTATAGCTGGGGCAAGTGATGTCGGCATTACCAGACCAAAGGATCCAGATAAGCCAGATGATTTTGTATCATCAAATCCGCCTGATGAAATCGCCGGCATAACTCCATGGAGATCCGCAGTCGATCAATTTTCGGGTAAGGATAGCAAAGTCGATGACTTTAGAAAAGTCGGATTCACAGTTGCTCAGATTGTCCCAGAAGGAGGAATGATCCCTGGAAAAGCAGCTATTGTCCTATTAGGATCTGAAAACTCAACCAATTTGCTGATGGAAAACACAGCGCTTGCGGCCAGTTTTAGAGGATCTAGAGGAATGTACCCAGGAACAGCTGTAGGCGTAATGGCCAAATTCCGGGAGATATATGACAACACAAAGCTTACTTCAGAAAGATCACAGAAGTATAACACTGTGGCGGGGTTGAAGCGACCTGAGATCACTCCTACTTACAGCGCTATGCAGGAGGTTACCACAGGGCAAATCCCTGTAATGTTCACCACTTCTTCCGAATTAGAAATAAGAAGGGCGATCAGTCTGCAAAAAGAAAAGGGTTTCAAATTAGTTCTAACAGGTTTAGAAGATTACGAAGGCGTACTGGATGTGATCAAATCATCTGGGGTAGCGGTTTTAATTAAATTGGAAATTCCTGATGAAAAGGCGGTTAAAGCAATGAAAGATGACGCATCTGAGGAAGTGAAGACCTTGAATGCCCGCGTGAAAAAAGCATACGATGACGCAATCGCTCAGGCAAGTAAGTTGGAGGAAGCTGGTATTCCTTTCGCATTCTCTACTGTAGGTGTAAAATCTGGCGATATCATGAAAGCGCTTCAAAAAATGATTGAAAGTGGACTTTCTGAGAAAGCTGCACTTGCTGCATTGACTACGAATCCTGCATCAATCTTAGGCTTGGCTAAAGTAGCTGGGTCAATTGAAAAGGGTAAAATGGCCAATTTGATCTTGAGTACAGATTCTCTATTCACCGAAGACGCTCAATTCAAACATGTGATCGTAGATGGCATCATCTACGATTATGAAACAAAAGCGAAAAAGAAAGCCTCCCAAGACAGTAAAGGCGACGGAGTAGTAAAAATTGAAGGTAATTGGGAATATACTTCTGAAAGTCCTGCTGGATCTTCAGGAGGAAATCTTGTTATTAAAAAAGATGGTGCAGACTATTCTGGAACCATCACTTATGACGATCCTTCTGGCGCTGGTACCGCTACATCTGATATCAAAAATGTGGTGTTAGATGGAAGCAATTTGTCGTTTTCGTTTGATGTATCTGCTAGTGGAATGGACATCACTGTGGACGTATCGGGTGAAGTAAGCGAAGGCAGCTATGACGCATCAATGACGGTTGGTGAATTCGGATCATTTCCTTTCAAAGGCACACTTACTCCAACTCTAATCGCAAACAAGTAAAGACATGCAAAAATTTAATTATTTTCTTGCCGCTCTGTTGGGTCTGAGTATTCAGTTTGCTTCAGCTCAAGTAGAAAAGGGCAGTGTATTGATAAAGAACGCAACCGTTCTTACGGTTACAAAAGGGACTTTGGAAAATTCAGATGTTCTTGTTCAAGATGGCATCATCAAAAAAGTGGGTCAAAATCTTAATGCTCCAAATGGAGTGACGACCATTGATGCTACCGGGAAATACCTAATGCCTGGAATCATAGATGCTCACTCGCACCTTGGTTTGGATGTGGTCAATGAAGCCACTTCCCCAATAGTAGCAGAAGTGAGAATGAAGGATATGGTAAATCCATTTGAAGTAGGAATTTATCGCGCACTTGCCGGTGGTGTCACAATTTCACACGCTATGCACGGATCAGCTAATGTAATCGGTGGCCAGAATGCTACCTTGAAACACAGATGGGGATCTACAGATCCAGCTGACATTATCATGCAGGACGCACCTCGTACGATCAAATTCGCTTTAGGAGAAAATCCCACTCGAGTTCACGGAAGAGGAAATGGTATCCAACCACGTACGAGAATGGGAGTAGAAGCGATTCTTCGTAATGGGTTCAACGAAGCAATTCAGTACAAAAAAGCATGGGCTGCTTACAATTCAGCATCTTCCCAAAAAGGAAGCACTGCAATGCCTCCAGTCCATAACGAAAGACTACAAACGCTAGCTGATATCTTAGATGGAAAGATCATCATTCATTGTCACTCCTATCGTGCCGATGAGATTTACATGTTGATCAATGTAGCCAGAGACTTTGGGATTACTAAGCTGGTATTCCAGCATACCAACGAAGGCTTCAAAGTAGCTCCAGAAATTGCGGAATATACCATGGGAGCTTCAGTCTTTGCTGACTGGTGGGCATACAAATTCGAAGTGTACTACTCCACTGCTTACAATGCAGCAATCTTGACAGAAAATGGAGCGATTACCTCAATCAACTCTGATGATGCTGAATTGATCCGTCACTTATATCATGAAGCTGCAAAAACTCAGCGCTATGGTGGGATGACAGATGAGCAGGCTCTTTCTATGATCACAATTAATCCAGCGAAGCAATTAGGGATTTCTGATAAGGTTGGTTCTATTGAAGAAGGAAAACAGGCTGACTTGGTAATCTTTGAAGGTCACCCACTATCCTCTTATGCCATTCCTCAGATGACCTTTGTGGATGGTGTGAAATACTTCGACATCAAAGAAGATGCAGATGATCAACGAATGAAAGTGAGTCCCACAGAGATGGTGGAACCTGTAATGATCTACGAAGGTCACGACAGCAGATGTATGCAGGATACAGAGAGTCTTTTCGAGACTACTGAATCACTTTTCCTTTTAAATCAATAATCACCGTAATCAAAGAAGACATGAAAAGACTAAATAAAACCTTTTTCGCCTTCCTTCTTGCCTTGTTGCCTATGATGGCCATGGCTCAGATTGACGGGGAATTTATCAAACCAAGACCAGGCAAGTTCTTGCTGCAAAACGCTACGGTAGTTACAATTACTAAAGGTGTACTGAACAATACCTCTGTTTTGGTAGAAGATGGAAAAATCAAGGAAATTGGAGCTAATATCTCAGCTTCCGATGCTGAAGTGATTGATTGTACTGGGAAATTTATCTATCCAGGCATGATTGATAGCGGTACCAAACTTGGTTTGGTAGAAGTAAGTTCTGTACCCGAGACTGTCGATTACGCTGAAATAGGAAATTTCTCTCCGAATATGCAGGCATTGACTGCTGTAAATCCTAATTCTGTTGCAATTCCAGTAACTAGAGTTTCTGGAGTAACGACTGTACTTACAGTTCCTGCAGGTGGATTATTCCCAGGTACAGCCGCTTTGATTAACCTAAATGGCTATACTCCAGATCAAATGTATGCCGGATTTAAAGGGATAGTGATGAACTTCCCTAGCTCAGGACGTAGAGGTAGATTTGACCGCAGGTCTGATGATGACATCAAAAAAGCAAATGAAATAGCTCTTAAAGAGGCAAACGATCTTTGGGATAACGCAAAAAGCTATGCTTCTATGGCAGCAGATGGTGCAGAATTGGATTACTATCCAGAGATGGAGCAATTTGCAAAAGCAACTACGGGAGAACTTCCGCTATTGATTGAAGTAAATGCTGCTGCTGATATTCAGGCAGCTATCAAATGGGTGAAAGGAAAGGATGCCAAAGTGATTTTCACAGGCGTATCTGAAGGCTGGAGAGTTGCGGACGAAATCGCCAAAGCAGGAATCCCAGTGCTGACTGGTCCAATTCAAGCGTTGCCTACCCGAGAATCAGATCGCTATGACACCCCATATGCAAATGCCGGTAAAATGGCTAAAGCTGGTGTGAAAGTAGCCATCAGAACAAACGGACAGGAGAATGTAAGAAACCTACCTTTCTTCGCTGCTTTTGCTGCTGCTTATGGCATGGGTAAAGAAGAGGCTTGGAAAGCTGTCACCATCAATCCTGCTGAGATATTCGGCTTAGCAGATCAGTATGGTTCTGTAGAAACTGGTAAAGTAGCTAACTTGATCGTGGCTGATGGTGATCCTTTCGAGACCAAAACCAATATCATGCACGTGTTTATCGATGGATACAGAATGCCACTTTCAAACCGTCAGATCAGACTTTACCAAGAGTTCCTAGACCGTTCTCCTGGATTGAAGATGAATTAATCTTCTGTTCTAATTCATTAAATAACCACAAGTAGGGTTCAAAAATTGGGCTTTACTTGTGGTTTTCTTTTATTTTGCCCTTGTTATGAAAATAAAATATATCCCAATTTTAGTATCCCTATTTACTATCCTAATTTCCTGCGAAAGCAAGACTGATAACGAAGAAGTAAATTCTCTTATAGAAGCTAAAAGAGCTGAAGTAGCACCGGATAAACGCGTGGCGCTTTGGGACTTGACTTTTGAAAATGATTCTCTTAAAGGTGAAACTGACCAACCTGAGGCCTTAAAGGCCTTGATTGAAGAGCTCAATGCTAAGCACCTTAATTTTACTGAAGCGGTTTCAATATTACCTGAAGCTACCTTGGGTGACAAGATCAAAGCTTTAGTCACTATCTCTGTGGCCAACATCCGAAGCAATCCAAAACATTCGGCTGAGCTCGCGACACAAGCTTTGATGGGTACACCTCTCAATGTACTTAAAGAGGATGACGGCTGGTTTCTTGTACAAACACCAGATGGCTACCTTTCTTGGGTAGATAGAGCCGGGATTCATTTAATGACTGAGGAAGAATTAGAGCGTTGGTTTAGAGAGCCGAAAGTGGTTTTCACTTCACTCATTGGCTATGTCTGGAAAACTGAAGATCAATCGGAAATGGTATCCGATCTTGTTGCTGGTGATATTCTGACAATAGCGGAAGAAACTAAAGATCAGTTGAAAGTCAATCTTCCCGATGGTCGCCAGGGCTGGATCTCTGCGTCAGACGCTCAGGACTGGGAAAGCTGGATTGCATCGAGAAATACCTCGCCGGAGGCGTTAATTACAACAGCAAAGCAAATGATGGGAACTCCTTACCTCTGGGGTGGCACATCTATCAAAGGTGTGGACTGCAGTGGTTTTACCAAAACAATTTATTACCTGAATGGACAGATTATTCCCCGTGATGCCTCCCAGCAAATCAACGAAGGTGAACTAGTCGATGCGGATAAAAATTGGGATAAACTTCAGGTTGGTGATCTTCTTTTTTTCGGTGTTAAAGGCACTCCAGAGAAAAAGGAACGCGTAGTTCACGTAGGCATGTGGATAGGAAATGGAGAGTTTATTCATTCCCGAGGCTTGGTAAGAATCTCAAGTTTTGACCCAGAAAATCCTAATTACGATGAGTATGAACTAGGCAGGTATTTGAGGACAAAAAGAATTGTAAATGTACCTTCAGAACATGTATTGTCTGTTTCTGAGCTTTTAACTAACAACTAATCATGTCAATAAACAAATCCTTTTTCGGCTTTACTCTCGCATTCGCCTTAGGTCTTTCTGCTAATGCCCAGCAAGTTACTGGCTTCCTTCCTGCTGATATTTCCAAGGAGAAATCCATAGAACAGGACTATTTGAAAGCAGTCAACTTTGATCGGTTTAAAGTTCACTTAAAAGAGCTTACCAAAGCACCTCACATTGCCGGCACACCGGAAAATGAAGCCGTAGCAGCATACATGACTAAGGTGATGTCTGATGCAGGAATGGATGTAACCTCCTACCCATATGATGTGTATTTGCCAAATCACCCGGGTGAGTCACTTTTGGAAATTATTACCCCAGATAAAATCACACTTTCTCAGCAAGAGGGTCCTATCGAAGGTGATCCATTTTCTACAGACGCAAGGCTTTATAAGGGATTTAATGCCTACTCAGGTTCTGGAGATGTGACCGCTGAAGTGGTTTATGCTAATTACGGAGTCAAAGCTGACTTCGAGAAATTAGCCGAAATGGGTGTAGATCTGAAGGGAAAAGTGGTTATCGCTCGTTACGGAGGGAATTTCAGAGGATTCAAAGCAAAATTTGCGGAGCAATATGGAGCTGCCGCTTTGATCATTTTCACTGACCCAAAAGACTCAGGTTTTGGTAAAGGAGATGTATATCCAGATGGTCCGTTTTATAATGAAACCACCATTCAGCGGGGTTCATTGTTGACTTTAGACTATACCGGAGATCCATTGACTCCTTTTGAGCCAGCCCTTCCTTTGGACGGAGATAAAAAGGTGAAAAGGCTGGATCCAAAAGATGTGGCTTTCCACACGATTCCAGTTTCCCCTATTGGTTATGGTGCCGCAAAGGAGATTTTGAGCAGAATGAAAGGATCTGCAGTTCCAGAAGGATGGCAAGGTGGATTACCTTTTGAATACAAGATAACTGGAGGATCAGATCTGAAAGTTCGTGTAAAAGTAGAGCAGCCGGTGGATTATATCCGGGCAAATAATATTGTAGGTAAATTCGAAGGAAGCGAATATCCTGACGAATGGATTATTCTTGGCTCTCACTACGATGCATGGAGCTTTGGCGCCACCGACCCAAATTCAGGCACTGCGATGATGTTGACTTTGGCGGAAGCTATGGGTGAATTAATCAAAAATGGTGAGCGACCTAAGAGATCGATTTTGATTGGGCACTGGGACGCTGAGGAACAAGGTGTCATCGGTTCTACCGAATGGGTGGAGCAATTTAAAGATGAGCTGGGTGCAAAGGCAGTTATTTATATGAACTTTGACGGGGCTGTTTCGGGGAGAAACTTTGGAATCTCTGCGGCTCCTACCCTGAAAAATCTAATTATTGAAGCTACTAAGGAAGTGGCTTATCCTGATTCCTCCAAGACAGTTTTTGAGGTCTGGGCAGGAAAAAATGAGGAACCAAGAATAGGTAATCTAGGTGGCGGATCGGATCATATTGCATTCTACATGTATGCCGGAGTACCAAGTATGAGCGGTGGTTCTGGCGGAACTTCTGCCTATCACTCCAACTATGATAATTTCCACTACTACAGCAAGTTTGTGGACCCTACCTTCAAAATGGGTGGAACAGTTGCTTCTGTGATTGGAGTCCTGACTTTGAGACTGGCAAATGCTACCATCATTCCTTACGATGTGCCTCGATATGCGCAGGATTTAAGAATGCATTTTGACAATGCGGTGAAATCTGTAAAAGAAATGGACCCCTCTTTTGATTCATTTGACAAAGTAGATGCAGCTATCGAAAAACTAGAAGCTAGCTCTACCTCTTACCAAACTGCAATGAATACAGCATTGGCACTCGGGTCAACTTTCAGAAAAGGACATCCATACCTTGAACAAGGAGTTGATCGCCCTAGAAAAAAGCTGGATCGATCCAAAGGGAATGTATTTCGGAAGCTGGTATAGATCGCTATATGTAAGTACAGATCCATTTTCAGGTTATGCTTCCTGGATTTTGCCGGGCATCAAATACGAAGTAGAAACCAATTCCACAGAACGTCTGGAAGAATGGGATACACGTTATTCTAAAGCAATTCTAGACTTGAGCAAAAAAGTGGAAAAGATGACAAAGAGCTTGAAATGAGAAGTTAGACATCAGACTCAAGACATAAGAAAAGGGCTTAGATTGATTTCTAAGCCCTTTTTTAGTTTTAGTTAATTTTACCCAAAAGCTAGTTGTAAAACTGAACTAAACTGCTTGTTTCCAAACAGAGAATTGGTTATAATTCATTTGTATTTGATGTATAACCTCTTTTGTGTCAGTATGGAGTCAAAAGCAAAAAAGGATATCTTAAATTAAAAATTGAGCCCGCATCTCTTATCGGTCTAACGACTTAATAAGTAAAGAATCTAAGGTGACTGGCATCTTTGCGGATAATCATATTGTATTTTTAAACTATTACTATAATTATTATGGAAAGTATCTATGTAGGCTTATTATATATTGCGATTGCCGTCGCAGTAAAATTCTATCCTGGCCTATTGGCAGGTTACAATAGCTTATCCAATAGCGATAAAGAAAATGCCGAGGCCAATGGATTACCTACATTTACTGCTATTGTATTTGGAATTATGGGGATGATAAGTATTACAGCACACTTTGCTGCAATCTGGTTAAATCAGCCCTCTTTAAGCAACATATTCATTTTAGTGACTATAGTTGGGATGTTGGTCCTGATTGTAGTTGGAAATATTCTTGTTAACAATCGTACAAGGTAAGTGCAAAATAACCCTTTCATTTTGTTATTATTCAATATCATTTAAGGCATAAAAAACGGTCTTGGATTGAACTCCAAGACCGTTTTTAGTTTATGAAACATCTAATTCACTGCTGCCTGAGCATTCAGATTTCCATAGCCAAACTCTGAGCTTTTGGAAGGGTATAAATCTGAGGTAGCTTTCATTTTATTTAATACCTGATCTTTAGTCCATGACGGGTTTTTCGCCCACACTAAAGCTGCGATTCCTGATGCGGTGGCCGTTGCGACAGAAGAACCACCTACTGTAGATGGATCATTACTGTATAAAGCTGTAGTCAAAGGCTTGGTATTGGTTCCAGCACGCTCCATGATCACCGTGAACTCCACCTGAGAACCTGAATGACAAGTATCACATCGTTGATAACTACTCCCTTCTTTCACACCAGTTACCGCCACAGTTTCGGTCATAGTTGCTGGAAAAATCACTCCAACCCAATTCGTAAACGTAGTGGATGTTCCCGCTGCAGCAAAAATCAATTTCCCTCTATTGTGCGCATATCGAATTGCATCAGCCACTTTGGAGTTGGAGAACAAATCACCTATGGACATGCTGATAATTTTCACATCTGATCTTTTTCCTAAAAGTACCAAAGCCTCAGCGACTCCATCTTTCTCATTTCCAGAATTGAAAATCACATCACTTGTTCCTCGTACACTGATCAGGTTAGAATTATAAGCAACACCAACCGCATTGCCTACTGTGTTTCTAGGTGAAGCAACTACACCAGCCATTGCTGTACCGTGCCCACATTGATCATTAGGACCATCATACTTCTTCCACCACCAGTAGCCGGTTTTATAAGTCCCAAAGCTCTGTACAGTTCGACCATCGGATTGCCCACTATTGAAGCCAGCATTAAGAGATAGCTGATCTGGAGATAGCCCAGTATCTATCACACCAACAGTAATTCCCGCGCCAGTACTTTGGTTCCAAGCTTGTGAAATACCCATCTGTTCGTAATTCCAGGAAGACTTGGCTCCGGGAGAAATGATAGAAAAGTCAGATCCTGAGATAGCTTGAGGCTCATTCTCACATCCAGAATCACTGCTTAGCCTGGCGTATTGATTAGCGTTTAAAAGGCTGTAATCGAACTCATAGCCTCTAGGTTCGAAATACCTTACCTCAGACATATTCCTTAGATTTTGAAGTGCTTCAAGGCTGGTAACCTTCATCTCCAGGTAAGGTAGATCTTCATGAATTTCGAACTCATCGGCTTCTCTCATATTTGAGGTCGACTTTTTTGAAGAAAATCCCGAAATCATACCTATGATTTTTCCGGCAGCTTCCTTCATCTCAGGGCTGTCCACGGATTCCAACCCAATCCTAGCATTTACCAGCTCCTTTCCACTCGCCTGATAACCTATGCTAAGAATAGAATCACTTTGAATCAAAGCACTCCAGATCAATTCATCGGATTGATTTCCCCAGATAAAATCACCTGATTCTTGCAGGGATTTGAGAATGATATGATCGATTTCAGAGGAAGGAATTACTTCAGAATCTGATACTGCAAACTCCACGTGGGAGACCGTTGGCTGCTCTTCTGTACTACAAGAGACTACAAAAAGGGCTATAAAAATCAGCCCAAAAATCTGATTGTTTTTTAAATACTTCATAAAAATTTTAGGTTTTAAAAATTGATAATCAATAAGTTAAAAAAAAATGCAATTATCTGCAATGGATCAAGTAGCCTTATTTACATCAATATTCAAATCTCCTACATTTCGAAAAACCGGTAAATATTGTACAGAGCAATTCCGATAAGGTTGGTGACGACGCAATCAACCAAGAAAAAATAGCTATTTACAATACCATCTTAGATAGTTGCTCAGCCAAATACGTTTTAAGTTCCTCTCCTTCTTCCACCTTTATTTCACCCGGTAAACCCAAAATAAACCTTCCTAATCCAGGAAGCTGAGGTACTTCACCATGGAAATAGAATTGATTTCGATTTTTGATAGACATAAACGGGCGAGCATTAGGATGCTCTTCCATCATCAGTTGGTATGCTTTTTTACTGAGTTTTAATTTGACCTGAAACTTACTCTTCCCCGTAAACCCAAAAAGTTGAGTACCCGGAAGCTGATGTTTGGATTCATATTTCCAAGGACTCTGACTTAAAACTACTTCCCCTATTCTCTCTATTTTAAAAACCTTCATGCTTTTACTTGCAGGTTCGAAGGCATGTATAGTCTCATAATTTGAAGAGAATGCCACTGGCTCCACTAAGCGATCACTGGTAGTATCGGAGCTCAAGGAATAGTAATCCTTCAGCCAAACTTGCTTTTTCTGCTGGATACCGAGGCCAATTTCATCAACTAATCTACTCAGGTTAGCTTTGAACAACTGATCAGTTCCCTGCTTCACTTCCGATCGAACATCCAGTTTTTTAATTATAGAGTCATGCAACAGATTGCCTTTACCTTGGCTTTCTATCATTGACCGGAGCCACTGGCTTTCCTCTTGGGAGAAAGTTCCATAATTCAGCGTCTGATCCATACCTGCTTTTTGCTGAATCTTGTATTTGCTAAATTCTTTAACAACCTCAAATCCCAACGCCTCTAGCAGCTTGAAATACCGATAAATCGTGCGTTCATCCGTTTCCAGCAGTTCCGCAAGTCTATGCACAGGTTTGCCGATATTGCTTTGCAAAAGGTTAATCAATTTGAAAACGCGAAGAATTTTTTGCTGTTCGATCTTTCCGGCCTGGCTCATAATAAGTTGTGAATTTGGAGTATTAAAAGTACGCAAAAGCCTAAAGGGATTTTCATTATTGACGTGTATTGTCAGTAAAAAAATTGACAAAATGTGTCATACCTACGGCAGCTCAACTATTCCAATATACGATTCCTACCAAATTTGTGTGCCTCTGGCACAAATTATTAGATTCCAAATGTGCTTTAATAAGTGCAGAGACTAGAAATTAGGTATTTTTGACCTAACCCTTATGAACCTATCACCTGAGCACCATACATTCAGAAATACTTTTAAAACCCCATTTTTAGCTGGCCTTCTCTTCCTATTTGCTTACTGGCTCTTTGGTTTTGATGGCATTACGTTTAGCGATGATATCTACTATTTACTTGCTGGGCAAAAGTTTTGGGAAGGCACGATGGAGATCAATGATTACCACTTTTCCAGTCGTTGGGGAGCGTATGTTCCGTCTGGATTAATTGGATTTATTTTAGGTTTTGATGCTCATAAGATCTCTCTGATATCACTCTTAAGCTATGGGCTAACTCTATTCTTATTGCTGAAAATCCTTCCAAAATCTACTCCAGCCTGGGTATTGGTACTCTGGTTTTGTACACAGGTCTATTTCCTGCATTTTCTGACCAAGGTCTATCCAGATAGCTTATTAGTACTGTGGACTTGCCTGGTTCCTGCAGCAGCAGTTTACCGGAAAAGCAATCCAGCAATTGCAGGCTTTGTACTTATAGCAGCATTATTTATGGGTTTTCTTACCAAGGAAACCATTGTTCTTTTAGGGCCATTTCCTATCCTATTATTTTACTTAGATTGGAAAAAGCAGAACCTAAACAAAACATTCTATACCGCTATTCTAGTAACAGGAATCCTACTTTCTGTAGGATATTTGGGCTATTTTTGGATCAAATTTGGCGATCCACTCCACCGGGTTACTTCCATCAATGCCGGTCATTACATCTCCGAATTCACCTATGCAGACAAGGGATTTTGGTCCATAGTTAAAAGACTTACTATTCTTCCAATAATCACTTTTGTAGAGCGTTCATACTGGGCCTGGATGGTATTCGCCATACCTGGGATCGCTTTGGGTTTGAGGTCAAGAAAAACGCCGATAGTTGAGTTTTCTCTGGCTTTTTTATGCTTGCTGATCGGCTTTTGGTTTATGACTTCTACGCTGGATTTCTACAATCCTATTTACCTCAATCCAAGACATTTGATTATCCTAGTTCCCATACTGAGTATGTTGATTGCTATGGGCTGGAAAGAGTGGAAAAACTCCCAAAATTGGAAGATTTATTTAATTGCTCTGTTGCTGTTGGGGGTTGGCATTAGCCTAATTCAAATGGACTTAAAAATGGCTTTCTTCAATCTGGCATTAGCAGCAGGGGTTTGGTTTTCTAATTTGAAAATCTTCCCGATTTTTATGGGGGTAATTCTAATTGCGCCTGCCATTATTGCTATTCCATATCAGCAGAAATTAAAGCAATACGAACATTTAATCAATACCTTAAGAACAGAAACTCAATACACTGATTCAAAACAGGTTATATATACCCATAGCTTTTTGGAATTCAGTAAACAAGTCTTACTTCCAGAGGATTCAATTGCTCAGGAATTACTCATTCCTATGTACCAGTTCCCAAGAAATCCTAGCCAATTTCCAAAGCAAATAAAAGTATTGATATACGATTATTATGTGCATGCCTATCCTGAGGAACAGAAAGATATTGAGAAGATTTCAGAATGGCTTGACAAAAACTATCAGCTTATGAATACTTATAAAACCGGGAATATCAACGTGAGTGAGTATAGACTAAAGTGAGGCATCGGAAGTTGGAACTGGGAAGTACGAAGAGCTAGAAGTTTGATTCATTCCTGTCCAACTACTGCATCTGCAAACTGCTATTTCTTCTTCCCTGTGGCAAAAATACGGTTCACATTAAAGCCCAATCGAAACTCATCTCCAATAGTACCATTTCCTCCGGCTAAAAGATACTGTTCATTAAGGGCCTGTGAGGTTACGAAATACATCTGAAAAACATGTCCACCGGCTTCTACATCCCAACCAATCCCAAAATTACTTCTCAGATCTGTATTCAAATTGGGGATGAATTGCAAGGCTAGTGAGGAGCGATCAGTTACTTTCCATTTACCGCTAAAACCAAGTGCCAAATACAAATTTTCGGTACCCTCAATCTGATAAACCGGCCGAGGATCAGTAAAATAGGCCATCATTGGAGTCAATTGAAAACTGATTTTCGGAGAAAACTTTCGCGCTAACATTACTTGACCAAAATAACTCATCCGCTCGCTAAAATTCGGAGCTGGCTCAGGAAGAAAGTCGTATTTCGATGTATTCACGCCTCCGCCCCCAGCAACACTCAACGAGAATGGCTTGCTCCCACTTTGGGTATGCTGAAAAATGTGATAACGTCCAAATACATTGTAAACTTTATCTCTACTACTTCTAGATGCTGCCACGGATAGTTTTTCACTTAGGGCAAATTCGAAACTGAATTGAATATTGGCGCCATTATCCAAGCCAAAGAGGTTTTGAATCCCGCCATCAAGTGTCCCAAACGTATGCATAATGGCAAAGTGCATGGATTTCTTACTTAACGGCTCGACTGTCAATAAATTAATGTGACGCGGGGCATGGAAAATTAATTCCACTGGTTGATCCGGATTTGCCAAAGTTCGCTCCAGTTGTGCAAAAAGAGAAAATGGCATTATCCCCATGAGAATCACTAGTATAAATCGATTCATTATTTTTTGGGTTTGAATACTGCGTTGAAAGTAACTTCCTGTTTTTCTGCAAGCTCGTAGAACACCAGTTTTGGTATTTCAATGTTATAATCTGATAAAAACACATCAAATCCTCCCTCCAATTCCAGATAACCATCGGCATTCGTACTTAAGGTTCCTTGGACTTCTATCTCCCGTTCTACCCCGTGAATTTTAAAGTTTCCAATGGCAGTCACCGGCGTTTTTGTACCAGAAATCAATGTGGGAATGACGCTCAAATTTCCGGTAAATTCTGCAAATGGGTATTTATCCGTTTCCAGGTAATTATCCCGCATATGCTTATCCCGAAGTCCTATTCCTGTTTCCAGCGTGTTGAGATCTATATAGAAATCCAATAAATTCTGGGTGAGATCAATCAAACCCTTCAATTGATCCGACTCTCCGTTAAATTCATTTAATGATGCTTTGGAAAGGAAATTCACATATCCAGATTCCGTGATAAAAGTCTGAGATTGTGCAACAGTGCTAACAAAGTAGAGGAAAAGTAGTAGACGTTTCATTACTTGGTAATTGTCAAAGATGTACCACTCAATGCTGTTGCATAAGATTGCAAAGGTTGAGTTGCCGGTCCTTGAAGCACATTTCCAGAAGTGTCAAACTGAGAGCCATGGCAGGTGCACGTAAACCTGTTATTTGTAAATGTCCAATTACGATCGCAGGCAGAATGTGTACAAACTGAGGTCATTGCCATATAGGCTCCTCCCACATTCACCACCAGGGTCTTTGCACTCAGAATCAATAACCATCCACCTGCCGCTGCAAGTCCTGTTTGAGTAGTTAAATCAATCGTAATTGTACTACCTGTAATTGTGATTCCAGTGGTGCTTGTAGGTGGTGATGGAGTTGGATTGGTGGGGTTTTGATCCTCAGAGTCAGAGCACCCAGTAAAAAAGGTAAGTCCAAATGAAGACATTACTACGCTTATACCCGCACGCTCAATAAATTCCCGGCGGGACTGACTTAAGGTTCCTGTTTTAGATTTGACCTGCTCCATAATTTCCATTTTTTGGTAATTACGAAGTAAAACATAGGAGTGGATGCGAATGTTTTTGGTTTAAAAAATTGCAATAGAAAAATCACAAGAGAAACAGGACTTCAATAAATTTTCAATTTCAAGTTTGAAATTAATTACTAAAAATATTTTCTGTCCAGGATCTCCTTAAGCACCACAGCATCTCTGATGCCTTGCGGGTTCTTTAGCAGGTGAGCATATCTATTTCTTCCTGAATTAGAAGATTCTACCGTCGCTTCTTTCAAGGAAGGTATTTCTGGAATTCCCTTGGAAGTCTTAGTTAAATCTGACTTAGTCTTTTCAAATGCACCTTGATAGTATTCAATCTCATCGTCATCATCCTCTAATTTCCGGGTAGGAAACCTCTTCACCGCAGGAGCAGGATCTGCTCTCCACTCAGGCCTGGAACTAGTATCTCCAGCTCGCTCATAAACCACTTCCTTGGGCTGTGCAACTGGGGTAGGTTGCATTCTAGGCTTAGCTGGCTCTACAGTTTTTGGTTTTTGCGCATCTCGGATTTCCCTCATCAGATCCTCAAAAGTAACTGGCTTTTCCTGAGGCTCATCAGGCATTTCTGGCTGATCTCCAGTCTGGTTTTTCTTTTTGCCTTTGGTAGCCTGATAGATAAAATAGGCCAAGACTGCGACGATATAAACTATATTTCCTAAATCCACGAGGGTAAGTTAATTGTTTTCGGCAAGTAATACATGTTTTTTAACCGTGGAGTTCACGGAAGACTACACAGAGACCGTAAATCAATTCTTCACAACTTGATAATTGCCTATTGAATTTGGGAATTGAAAATTTGCAAATGGTGAGGTTCCGTTAGTGAGATGAACAATGGCGGCGGTTGCATATTCAAATTTCTTTTTAACCGCGAAGACGCCAAGGTCACAAAGTAGGGTCGCAAAATCTAATACCATTTGATTTATAAATTATTGACCACTCGTTTAAGGCCATCGACCATTTTGGATACATTAAAATTCAACAATAATCCAAGTCTACGGTCAGAAAGCTTTAAGTAAGTTAGAATCTGGGCTAGATGTATATCTGAAAATTCTTCAACCACTTTAATCTCTACAATCACCTTATTTTCTACAAGTAAATCAATCCAATAACCAGCTTCTAAATTCACTTCTTTGTAAATAACAGGTAGAGCAACTTGGGTTCTAACTTCTAAACCTCGCTGTTTAAGTTCATATGCTAGACAAATTTCATAACTGCTTTCCAATAGCCCTGGGCCTAAATGCTTATGCACATCTATTGCCGCTCCAATTATGATTGATGACATCTCATTTTCAGTCATTTGCTTAAAAAAATAATCTTAGCGACCCTCCTTTCCGTACTCAGCGTCCCTGCGGTTGAAGAATAAACATTTATCATAGCATTATGTCATTCCGGGCGATGTCAAGTATAATAATTCTATTTATAGATCATAAAGGCCTACTTGATTCCAAGCACTGAGACTGTACTCTGATCACTGCGTCTATTAACAAACAACTATCTACAATTCACTACTTATAAATTCCTTCACAACTACCAACAAAAAACAGAACACTGAAATCCTTGGACAATGGCGCAAATGATCTTATTTTGTTTGATTATTTAAGACAATTTCAAAAGGATGCTGCTCAGTAAGCTGGAGATCAAAGGGTTTAAGAGTTTTGGGGATAAAATGGTGATTAACTTCGACAAGGGAATCACCGGTGTAGTAGGGCCAAATGGCTGCGGAAAATCCAACGTGGTCGATGCAATCCGCTGGGTGCTCGGCGAGCAAAAAACCCGTATGCTCCGCTCCGACAAGATGGAGAATGTGATCTTCAACGGTACGAAAAACCGCAAAGCCTCCAACCTTGCAGAAGTTTCCCTGACTTTTGAAAACACCAAAAACCTACTGCCTACCGAGTACACCTATGTAACCATTACCCGTCGCTACTACAGATCCGGGGATAGTGAATACCAAATCAATGGGGTCACATGCCGCCTGAAGGACATCACAAATCTCTTCATGGATACAGGAATCAATTCGAATTCCTATGCCATCATCGAGCTGAAAATGATCGATGAACTCCTAAATGACAAGAATAACTCACGTAGGGATTTGTTTGAGGAGGCTGCCGGTATCTCTAAATTCAAAAACAGAAAGAAAGAAACCTTGCGCAAGCTACAGGACACAGATGATGATTTAGACCGTGTAGAAGATGTGCTTTTTGAAATAGAGAAGAACCTGAAAAGCTTGGAAAAGCAGGCTAAGCAGGCTAGCAAGTATTTCGAAATAAAGAAGGATTATCGGCTAGCAAGTATCAATCTGGCCAAAAAAAGCATAGAGAAACAAAGTAAATCCCTGATCGAAGCCAGCCAGAAAATTCAGGAAGAAGGAGACAAAAAACTCCAACTTCAAACTCAGGTAGCTGATCATGAAGCCCTTCTCAGTCAGTTGAAGTCTGAATTAATCCTTAAGGAAAAACTGCTTGCTAGCCGTCAAAAGGCACTTAATGAGCATGTAAATAAGATTAGAACATTTGAATCGGAGAAAAAAATAAAGAATGAACGTCTTCGCTTTTTAGAAGATAGATCTCAGAAATTACGTGAGCAAATAGACACTGACCGGAAGTCAAACGATCGCGCTGGCTTCAGTATTCGCTCCCTACAGCAGGAAAAGGAATCTGCAGAGAAGATGTTGGCAGAGAAGGAAATGATTGTGTCCGAACTCCGTGAAGCATATGAAAGTCAAAAACTCATTCAAGCTGAAAAGCAGCTAGCTCAGAAGACAATCAATCAGAACTTTGAAACACTCAAGGAGAAGGTCTATCAGCTTAGTAAGGACATAGAGATTAAGCAGATTCAGCTTTCTACTCTAAAGCAAGAACTGGAGCGGACTTCATCAGATGATTCCTCCCAGGAAGCCAATCTGGTAGATTTTGAAGAGAAACTGATCACCCTGAAGGCGGAGCTCGATGAGTCCACTAAGGGCTATGGGGAGCTAAAAGCTAAGCAGGAAGATTTGGACCAAAAGATTGAGGAAACGAATCGGGTGATCGAAATGATCCGTGAGGAACTCACCCAATCCTCCAGAAAGCTTGACTCTAAAACTAACGAATTCAACCTCACCAAGTCTTTGGTGGAGAACTTGGAAGGTTTCCCGGAAGCAATCAAGTTCCTGAAGAAAAACCCAAGTTGGGGCAAGGATGTACCGCTCCTCTCCGATCTACTGACCACCTCGGAAAAGTATAGGGTAACGATTGAGAATTACCTGGACAGCTACATGAATTATTATGTGGTTGATACCGAAGCTCAGGCGATTGCTGCAATACAGCTTCTGTCAGATTCCGCTCGAGGCAAAGCCAATTTCTTTGTTTTGGAGCATTTTGAGCGTTTTAAGCCGAGCCAAAACAAGCTTTTCGCAAATGCTACAGCGGCTACCGAAATCATAGAATTTGATGTCAAGTATTCCCGTTTGATCAACTTCATTCTGGACAATGTCTATATAGTACAAGGCGAACATAGGGATTTTCCTCAGGATACAGAAGCTGTATTTATTTCAGAAAACGGTAAGTACACCAAACGAAAATTCAGTATATCAGGTGGTTCTGTGGGGCTTTTCGAAGGAAAAAGAATAGGTAGAGCCAAGAACCTGGAGAAACTGGACAAGGAAATCAAAGAGCTTAACAAGAAGGTCAGCAGCACTAGAAACAACCTTGATAATAAGCTGTCTGAACTGATGAAGCTAAAGGAAATCAGTTATAAAAAGACGTTGGAAGAATGGCAGAATAAAATCAATGCCATCAACCAGGACTTTCGTGTCTGTGCGCACTAAAAAGGAGCAACTAGCTGAGCTGCTTAGTTCTAATGCCAATAAGCGGGAAGATATTCTGGATAGAATAGCCTCTATAGAAGAAAGCTTGACTGAGATTCAGCCACAGCTTTTTGATGAGCGAGCGGAGTTTGAGGCCATGCATGATGAGCTCGAAGAACTGAATGAAAGCTACGAAAAGGAATCTACTTTGCTTTCTGAAAAATCCCAGGCATTCAATGCTGAAAATATCCTTTATCACCAGCATCTCAACCGGGTCACTAGTTTGGATCAGGAAATAGAGTTCAAGCAGTCTGCCTACGAGGGCTCCAAGGAGAGAATTGGGAAATCCCAGTCTGAACTTTCCACGCTGGACACGGAAGTGAAATCCCTGTTGGACAATAACGAGATAAAGGATGACGAACTAATAGAATTGTATTCAGAAAAAGAAGGCATAGAAAAAGGCGTTCAGGAAGCAGAGAAGGACTATTATGCTTCCCGAGGGCAGATCGATGAGATTGACCAAAAGATCCGAAGCATACAAAAATCCAAGGAAAGCTACGATCAGCTGATTCACGAACTGGAAAATGCAGTGAATGAAATCAAACTTAAAATGGCTGGTATGAAGGAAAGGCTCAGCGTGGAATTTGAGCTGGATCTGGACGAGTTAATGGAGGAAAATCCAGAAATAGACGAAGAATTCCGGGAGTTTGCAGAGGATAAATTACGCGAGTTGGTTAGCAAGCAAAAAGAGAAACTGGAGAAAATCGGACCTATCAATCCCATGGCCATGGAAGCCTACGATGAAATCAAGGTTCGTTATGATTTTATTATCACACAGAAAGAAGATCTGATCAAAGCCAAGCAATCCCTCTTGACTACGATTCAAGAAATCGATCAGGTGGCCAAGGATACATTTTTGGATGCCTTTGCCAAGATCAAGGAGAACTTCGTGAAGGTATTCCGCTCGCTGTTCACCGAGCAGGATGATTGTGATCTGACTTTGGTAGATCCTAGTAATCCCCTGGAATCTGCGATTGAGATTTTGGCCAAGCCAAAGGGCAAGCGTCCATTAAGTATCAATCAGCTATCCGGAGGGGAAAAGACCCTAACTGCCACTTCCCTACTCTTTTCTATTTATCTGCTGAAGCCAGCGCCTTTCTGTATTTTTGATGAAGTAGATGCCCCGCTTGATGACGCCAATATTGATAAGTTCAATCAGATCATTCAGAAGTTCAGCGCCGAGTCCCAGTTTATCATCGTGACACATAACAAACGAACCATGGCTAGCACGGATATTATTTATGGTATTACCATGATCGAAGCGGGCGTTTCTAGGGTTGTTCCGGTGGATTTAAGGGAGTTGGCTTAGAAATTAACAGCCTCCAGCTAAATCAGGAGTAAATACGATTGAGATCTAAATTTTATGCAAATGATTAAAATTGCGTCTTTAGCTCATTCCTAAAAGAAATCCCATACCTGAATTAGCGTGGGCTTTAACCTCTCCCTAAATTGAATCCAATGGAATAGGTATGTGGCTATGTCCTGAGCAGACCGTCAGTGCTAAAAACATAAGAATTCCTTCATTGAAAATTAACCTCCAACACTTTTCAATCCAGTAATTTCAATGAAGCAATTCTATAAAAAATGTCAATTCCCGTACGCCCTCTTAATGAAACTCACTTAGGCTTTGATTTCTTCAACTTTATCTCCAATAACCACAGCTCTGAGTCCTTTGGCAAAATAAAAGAGATCACTGTCAAAAAGAATGAATATCTCTATGACCCTTCCTCCGAGCATCTCTTTATTTTTGAAATCCTGATGGAGCAGTAAAGCTCGGAAGCTATACGGATGACGGCGAAGAATTCACCTTTGATGTTTTACTTTCAACTGATTTTTTTGGGGATTTAAAATACCTAAACAACCAATTTTTCGAATTCTCCAAGGCATTAGTAGATACACGAATCCGAATCTATAACCGGGATTTTTTCAAAAAAATGGTGGTTCAATCGCCTGAAGTTTCCGAATGGTTTATTTCCTATTTAGTCAAACGCTGGTGCAGTACTGAGAAAAAGCTTAAGAAACTTCATGAGAAAAAAGCCCAGGAAAAACTCATGTTTTTAAGTACATATTTTGATTTGACAGTTCAGGATGCCAATGGGAAGTCTTTTAATCTAAATGAATTGTTAACACAAAAAGATTTGGGAGATTTAATCGGAGTGACTAGACAAACTGTGGCAAATTCTTCCAAGGTAAAATTACGTGAACCCGCAAAAAGGTAACTGAAAAAGCTTTCATATAATCAGGATCCTAAGGCCCTAATTTTAGAAAGCAAATGAACTTATTGTTAGATTTTTATCTGCGCTATTATCATTCTGTTACCTCTATTTCCAATGTTAATTTTTAACATTTCAAGCTACTGCTGAAATCTAGTTTTGGATAAAATTAAACCATTATCCAACGACTATGAGTTCAAAAAATTCTACCCACTTATTTACAGGAATACTATTGCTATTCCTATTCCTTGGAATCAGGATTCAGACTTATTCCCAGGCTACCAATGCCTCGATTTCTGGCATAGTTACAGATGCAGAGGGCGAACCTCTGATTGGAGCTGCCCTGTTAATCAAAAATGAGATGACCGGATTTACCGCATCGGCGATCACCAATCTCACAGGATCTTACACGGTGAATCAACTTCCACTTGGAACCGATTATTCTGTTACCTGCACCTACCTAGGTTATGGCACAAAGGTTTTTACCGGCTATTCTTTCAATCAAGGAGAACGTATCAAGTTGGATATTTCCTTAAGTGAATCAACCCAAAACCTAAGCGAAGTCAGCGTAACTGCCAACTCATTGAGCAATAGCATTGACAGGTTTGGAAGTTCTACTGCAGTGACCGCCAGAGATATGTCCACCTTACCCGTAAACGGAAGGAATTTCAATTCCTTGGTAGACTTATCCCCTGTTTCCAACGGCAGCAATTTGCTTGGTCAATTGTACTCCTCGACCAATTACACCATTGATGGAATGACCAACAAAAGTCCATTATCAAGTGGATCAACCAACAGAGGTCCATTCTCCATCTCTATGGAAGCAATCCGGGAGTTTGAAGTAGTGACCAACGACTATGATGTAACCAATGGAAGAAGCGGTGGCGGGATAATAAGTGCTGTGACCAAAACAGGAACAAATGAGCTTCATGGATCAGCGTTTTTATTTAACCGTGCAGATTGGCTGGCCAGTAAATACGACACCAGAGGAAATAAAAGAGAGGATGAATTCTCCATCCAACAATATGGTTTGACGCTAGGCGGAGCCATTATCAAAGACAAGCTACATTATTTCATTGCCTATGATGGGCAGCGTGATGCTAGACCTCTTTACATCGCTGACATCAGAACTCCTGAGGACGAGAACAGATATAACCTATCCCAGGAATCTCTGGATAGATACCTACAGATAGGTAGGGACAAATATGGCCTTGCGGACTCTCCACAGACAGGGAGTTTCAGTAAAAAAAGATATTCCCACACTGCTTTTGCAAGGATTGACTATCAGATCAATAAATCCAATTTATTGACCATCAGAAACAACTTCTCGCGTGACTTAAACAGTCAAGGGGTGTCTGATAACAGTGCGATCAATTTATATGAAGTTTACGGAGATCACCTTTCCACAGCTAATAGTTTGATGGCCTCTCTACGGACAGAAATTAACAATAATCTCACGAATGAATTAAAACTTCAGTACTTATATACGCTTGATGATGGCAGACCTAATGCCCAATTGCCAAGTTCAAATATCCCAAGAGCAATCGTACAGCGGGTAGAATCTGTAGTGGATGGAAGTGATGTGAATACGACGATTCAGCTAGGTGGTCAGCGTTATCTCCCTGAGCGATTTGAGTCAAATGTTTATCAATTTGTGAACAACCTCTACTATAACAAGGGAAAAACCAATTACACCTTTGGAATGGACTTGCTCTTAAATGACCTCACTTCACTTGCAACGAGTGAGTTTAACGGGAGGTTCTATTTCACCGGTCTTGATAATTTCGATGACTTAAAACCATACCGTTATGCAAGAGAAGTAGCAACAGAAGATCCTACAGTAGAGCAAAGTATTTTTGGAGGCGGGATTTATGCACAGGCTGATACTGATCTTGGAAGAGGAATGAACCTGATCCTCGGTCTTCGCGGAGACTATACTACCTATAAAAATAGCCCAACGTTTAACCAAACTGTCTTTGATGAATTGGGATTGAGAACCGATGTGAAAACAGGTGGTTTTCAGATCCAGCCAAGATTCCAGTTTACCTGGGACGTCAACGAGAAGCAACAGGATATCCTAAGAATTGGAGGCGGTATTTTCGGTTCGGCGCTGAATAACTACTCAGATGTCAACAACCTACAGTTTGACGGAACAAAGATTTTTGCTGTGGATATCACAGGAGAGAATGTGCCAACTCCGAATTTTGAATCATACAGAAATGATCCGAGCACTGCACCAGGTGTTGACTTATTGAATCAGCCGGGCATCACCCCTGTGACCACCATCAATATGAACAGTGAGGATCTGAAAGTACCTACTGTCTATAAGGGCAATGTGATGTACAATAGGGTTTTCAATAACCGATTGAGATTGGGAGTGAACTTTATAGCCTCCATCGCGAGGAACAATTACATGTATGTGGACAGAAATATGGTAGATCAGCCTTATTTCAGACTTTCTGAAGAGGATAATCGGGGTGTATATGTTCCGGCAGAATCTATCAGTACTTCCAATGGAAATGCGGACTGGACCAAAGGCAGAAAAACAGATCAAATAGGTCGAGTGCTGGAATTGAACAGCGAGGGGAAAAACAATACCTATACCATGGTAATCGATGGAACCTACCGCTATTTTAAGGATGGGCAGATTACTGCCAGTTATACCCTGAAATGACAGTAAGGATAATACCTCCTACAATGGCAATGTGGCCAACAGTGCAACCTTAAGCCAGATGGTTGTGGATGATCCTAGGGATTTATCCATGATGAACTACTCCAACGGACAATACAGAAGCAAGGTGGTGGTATATGGCACCCTTCCTACTTTCAAAGGATTTACAGTGGGCGTTCGATATTCAGGAATTGGTGGAACACGCTATTCACTACGGGTGAACGGAAACGTAAATGGTGACTTTGTCAACTCCAATGACCTTGCTTTTGTATTTGATCCCTCTACCCCAGGGATCTCGGAGACAATGGCGGAAGCTATGAATAATGTACTGCAAAACCCTGACAACCTAGCTAAGGATTATATCCGGGAAAGTCTTGGAAATGTAGCAGTTAGAAACGGTGGGATAAATGGATACTTTGGGAACTGGGATCTACGTGCTACCAAGAAAATATTCTTTACTGCAGCTAAGAAATCAGGTTTTGAACTTGGACTGGACATCTTCAACGTAGCGAACCTGCTTAACAAAGAATGGGGAACTTCGAAAACACTGGGTAATCAAAACTTATTGACCATCAGGAATTTTGATCCGGAGAAAATGGCCTATGAATACCAAGTTAACTCTAATGTAGGTGTTACTACTCCGGGAGGCACACCTTATCAATTACAAATCTCAGGAAGAATCTTTTTCTAAAACCACCAATTAGTCCACTGCCTCACAATAGAGCAGTGGGCTTTTTCAATTCTTAAATACAATTATGCAATCATATTTTATTAGGAAATCATTCCTCCTTTTCGTCCTCGCTTTTTTAACAAGCATTTCCCTAGCAACAGCTCAAGCAAAACCATCGGAGCATGTAATTCTTATTTCCATAGACGGATTCCGGCCAAACTTCTACCTTGAAGAAAAATGGCCAGCTCCAAACCTTCAAACTATGGCTAAGGAAGGAGCAAGATCACTAGGTGTGACTGGTGTATTTCCATCGGTGACCTATCCCTCCCATACCACAGTCATTACAGGATTTCCACCTGCCAAACATGGTATATATTACAATGCTCCATTTGAGCCAGATGGGCAAACTGGCAAATGGTATTGGGAATCCGAATTGATTCAAGTTCCTACACTCTGGGATGCTGTCAGGGAAGCTGGAATGAAAAGTGCCAGTTTCCTTTGGCCAGTTTCCGTCAATGCTCCTATAGATTACAATATTCCAGAATACTGGAGTCTGGAAAATGGTGGAAGGATTGAGCCAATGCGGGATATGGAAACTCCCAAAGGACTTATGGCAGAAATGGAACTTCAGGTATTGGGTAAGATGAATGAAAGAACCTTCAATGGGGATTACCTCAACAGGGAAGACAGAACCGGGGAGATGGCAGCTTATGTATTGGAAACTTACAAACCAAACTTGACCAGTATTCATCTAATCGCTGCAGATCACTTTCAGCATAGTGAAGGAAGAGATGGACCTATGGTTTACAAGTCCATTGCAGCCATAGACCGGGCAATAGGCAAAATTATGGAAGCCGCCGAACGTGCTGGCATCGCAGATAAAACCACTTTCATTATCACTGGTGATCATGGCTTTGTCAATACCCACAGCTCCATCTCCCCAAACATCTGGTTAGTGGAAGCAGGTTTGTTGGAGGATTCAAAGGATAGAGGCAATTGGAAAGCCGCATTCCATACCAGTGGTGCTTCCGCTTTTCTACACCTAAAGGATCCAAATGATCAGGAATCTGCCAAGCAAGTGGAGAAAATTCTAGCCAATCTACCAGCTAACATTAAAAAGCTATTCCGAGTAGTTGACAGAGAGGAACTGGACAAAATCGGTGCTGATCCTAATGCAGTCTTAGCCTTGGCCCCCATTCAGGGCATTTCATTCTCGAGTTCCACAAGTGGAAATATTTTAAAGCCAGCTAATGGTGGTACCCATGGATATTTTCCTGATTTCGATGAGATTGAAACTGGCTTTATCGCTTGGGGAGCAGGTATCAGAGAAAATGTAGAGATCCAAGAAATGGGACTGGTAGATGTCGCACCAGTAGTGAAGTATTTATTGAATTTACCTATTGACTTACCTGAGAGTAATCTGTATCCAGGGATTAAGAAATAATGTAAGACAAATGTCTGATTAAGGAGAAGTGGGGAAACCTGCTTCTCTTTTTTTTTGACTTCGCAAAATTTAAATCTGTATCCAAAATCCCCCAGAGAACCGAAATCATTTAGAATCAGGAAAAAGTCCCAAAGAGACAAGCTATAGGTAACCCTGTGGTTTACAGAACGTAGCCGAATGCTCATGATAATCTTGTTTTTTAATAGTAGTCAGTTTGGGATTAGTTGAGTTGCATAGGTTAGTATCAATGCTATTTATACTATTTAAATCTCCTATTGGCTATAGAAAAAGGTTCTACCCTGAATTTAATGGAAAGATAAGTTGGCCAATAAACTAATATCTACAGAAGAAAGTATAGCTTCTGTTTTATTATTGAATAATTTTTCTGGAAAGAATCAACATCACATACACCTTCCTCCATTTTATATAGGTTTTATCTTTGTCACTTTTTGGCGGCCAAAAAGTAACCAAAAAGCCCTGAGCCTCGGTCTTTTCTTTTCGCTGATACCGTTTTTTATTCATTTTAAACAGCAACACAGCGGAATTTTGTTCTGGGTTTCTCACCTAAAATGACTCCCTCCCAAAACCTGGCCCAAGTCCAAAATGCCCACTTGGCATTTTTAGACTTGTCCTCTCGTTCCTCGGGAGCTAAGTCATTTTCTTAACAGTGTTCAACCCATTACAAAACAGAAAATCCCGCAAGGCTCACCCATCCGCATGATAGCCTCCGGAAACCATCATCAGAAACAAATAAATTGTTAACTCCATTAAAATGGTGGTAGTTCCAAGAAAAATTATATGAAAATACCGAGGGGTTAAAATCCCCATTTTGTTGAAAATATATCTCGCTTTATTAATTGAGTAAATATAATTATCCGGGAATCACTTTTTGAGACCGTAAAAGTGAACGGATTTACACTAAAGTATGCCGGTGTTTATGGATTGAAATTAGAGTGTATGGCGATTCTAACGTGCATTAATGCCCAATTTAATTACTTCATGGCATTTTGGGCATTATACAAACACTAGGAATATGGAAGATGGGAATGGCTCTTGGTAGCATATATATATCAGTGCATTCACCTTTGATGTTTAGTGATTCCCTATCCAGCAAACGGAATTGGATATAAGAACAACAGGGTAATGCTGATCTACAAAAACATTAACCATATACTAACTAACTCCAATAATAATGACCAAGAAACAGGAACCACAAAAAGGTAACTCCAAAACTGATGACCTCAATCATAATACTGAGAACGGTCGAGGACATGCCATGACCACCAATCAAGGTCTTAAAATTAATGATGATACCAACTCTCTAAAAGCAGGTGAAAGAGGAGCCACTCTTCTAGAAGACTTCATCCTACGAGAGAAGATCACCCACTTCGATCATGAACGAATTCCCGAACGGATTGTACATGCAAGAGGATCTGGAGCACATGGGGTGTTCAAAGGTGTATGACGACTCCTTAAAAAAATATACCAAAGCGGCATTTCTTACAGATCCTTCTCGGGAGACCCCACTTTTCACTCGATTTTCCACTGTAGCAGGGTTTCGCGGATCAGCAGATGTTCCCCGGGATGTGAGAGGATTTGCTGTTAAATTTTATACCGAAGAAGGTAATTACGATTTGGTAGGTAACAACATGCCTGTGTTTTTCATTCAGGATGCTATTAAATTTCCTGACCTTATCCATGCAGTAAAGCCAGAACCACATAACGAAATTCCTCAAGCAGCTTCAGCTCACAATACTTTTTGGGACTTTGTATCCCTGTCACCGGAAACCATGCACAATATCATGTGGCTAATGAGCGACCGGGCAATTCCTCGGAGCCTAAGAATGATGGAAGGCTTTGGAATTCATACCTTCCGACTGATCAATGAGGAAGGTAAATCACACTTTGTAAAATTCCATTGGAAACCCTTATTAGGCACACATTCAGTAGTCTGGGACGAAGCTTTGAAAATAAACGGTCAAGATCCGGATTTTCACAGACGTGATTTGTTTGAGGCCATAGAAAGCGGAGCCTTCCCAGAATGGGAACTGGGAGTTCAGATTGTTCCCGAAGAAGATGAACATAACTTTGATTTTGATCTTCTCGATCCTACCAAATTGATCCCCGAGGAAATTGTGCCTGTTCAAAAGGTAGGTAAAATGACGCTTAACCGTAACCCTCAGAACTTCTTTGCTGAAACCGAACAGATTGCTTTCCACCCAGGCCATTTAGTGCCGGGAATAGATTTCACCAACGACCCGTTGCTCCAAGGAAGATTATTTTCGTACACTGACACCCAGCTAAGTCGTCTGGGAGGACCAAACTTCCATGAAATCCCAATTAATAGGCCTATAACTCCTATTCACAACAATCAGCGGGATGGCATTGCTCGGATGGAGATAAATACCGGCAAAACCAGCTATCACCCTAACTCTATATCCCAGCGGTGACCCGAGACAGGCTAAAGTAAGTGAAGGTGGATTTGCGAGCTATCAAGAAAGAGTGGACGCAAATAAGGTAAGGGCGAGAAGTAAAAGTTTTATGGACTTTTTCAGCCAACCTAAATTATTCTATAATAGTTTGTCAGAACCAGAACAAAGTCATGTAGTAGAGGCTTTCTGTTTTGAATTGGGAAAAGTCGATATGCCTGAAATTCGTCAGCGTGTAGTGAATTTGCTATCTAAGGTAGATGGGGCATTGGCCAAAAAAGTGGCTGATGGGTTAGGATTGGCGGTGAAAAAACCTGAAGAACCTATCAACCATCAATTTGGAGCTGATGCAAACCCTCAGGATTATCAACCGGTTAAGGTAACCCCAACGCTTAAAGAATCGCCTGCATTGAGTATGGCAAATACGATCAAAGGATCAATAAAAACCCGTCAGATTGCATTTTTGGCAGCAGATGGCGTTGATTCCAAATCTCTTTCTACCATGAAAGATGCATTGGAATCAGAAGGTGCAGTAGTTAAAATAATTGCCCCTCGGTCAGGATTTATCAAAGACAGCTCAGGAAATGAGGTAAAAGTGGATCACAGTATTTTGACATTTTCATCGGTATTGGTAGATGCTATTTATGTTCCTTCAGGAGAAAAAAGCATTAACACATTAAAGCAGACTCCAAAAGCCATTCACTTCTTGGACGAAGCTTTTCTGCACTGCAAAGCTATTGCAGCTGATGATGATGCAAGCGAACTTGTTAAAATCACATATATAGCCAACTACCTCAATAAAAATTTGGAGAAACAGAAAGATAATGGCTTACTGCTAGGAAGTATTTCAGATAAGAATTTTTCCGAAAATTTCATCAAAGCAGTTGGAAATCACAGGTTCTTTGAAAGAGAAAAAGAAGGAAAAATACCAGCTTAAAAACCACCATGGGAAACATTAATTTGTTTCCCATTTTTTAACAAAGACTATGAAAGAATTAATCGACGCAGCAAGAATAGGCGACACAGAAAAGATAAAAGCTCTTCTGGAAAATGGAGCGGACGTAAACTATAAAGATGAAAAAGGTTTTAGCGCCCTAACCATTGCAACATACAACAACCAGATTAAAGCGACCGAATTCCTGTTGGAAAATGGTGCAGATGTAAATGTACAGGACAAAAGTGGGAACACTCCCTTAATGGGAGTCTCATTTAAAGGCTATGCTGAAATTGCCCAGCTTTTACTGAATCACCATGCAGATATAAATGCCACGCACGGTAATGGAGGTACAGCCCTAATGTTTGCGAGTATGTTTGGGAAAAATGAGATCGTGAAACTTTTGTTAGCAAATGGAGCTGATAAGATGATGATGGATCACAAAGGCCTGATGGCTGTGGATCACGCTGGTATGCAGGGTAATTCAGAAGGAATTGAATTGTTGGCTTAAGAATTATCGTATGAATGCAAAAAAACCAGATCTCCCCTGCTGGTAAATTAATATTTTACTTTTATCCGCTTTTGTGCCAGTATGGAGTCAAAAGCAAAAAAGGGTAGGTTAAACTTAAGGATCGAGGCCGCTTCAGCCTGTCCCGCCAGTGCGGGAGGCTTCGGTCATCGGTCATCCAGCCAGAAAAGCAAAGAATCTAATGTGACTGGAATCATAACGAATAATCATTAAAGTTTTAAGCGCATAACACTGCGTTACATGATTAAGAAAAATCAGTTTAGGACGAACAGGAAAACTAGAGAATAGTCTTTGCATTTCCGCCTCTAAATTTCAAGGATTACCTGCTTTTCGAAAACGAATCATCTCTACCCTGCTTTGAATCTTATTTTAACCTCTCCACCCAAACTTATCTGGGATTTTCACAAAAAGGTTATGCTAAAATATACTCCAATTCTTCCATGCAGATCAAACAGGCGTTTGCGCACTCTTGAAATTCCACTAGTTCATGCTGTTTGAATTCATTAAGACAAATTTCACAGGTTTGATAGGTCTGATTCATTACGCGACCTCTATCGAGCTTAGCTGACTCACAAGCATCTAGACATTCCACACAGATATCGATGCATTCTTTCGCCTTTTCAATGCATTTTTCCATACCAGGGGAGTTCCTATGCTCAGATACTAGTTGATGACAATTTCGAATGCATCGCTCCAGCGCTAGTGTACAGTTACTTTTTAATTGAATAAAACGGGTCATGGCTAAAAGGTTAATTCCAATATCAGGAAACCAAATAACCCGCCATTTTAATGCAAAAAGACTAATAGGTGTTTAAATAAATATTAAGGCCACTAATCGTTTCTTAATTGATTTTAGGATTAAGTTTTAATGGGAAAATTCTTCTCAAAATGGTGCATTCATTCCATTAGCATTCAACTTGTTTTGACATGGAAGTTTTCGAAATGTATTTATCAACTAAAGAAAATTTTATTGAGAAATATCTTCCAAAGTCCCGTTTAGCCACTTACTACATTCGTGATCGGAATACCAAACATTCCCTATTGCATGCACCTTTCTTTTTACACCTGTCATGGGGTTTACAATGGTATATTCAATATCGTACTCGCCCCTAGACTCAATGGTTAAAGCACTCTGAATTGCAACTTTTACACGTTCTCTATCCTCAGGTACGATAGCATTAATTGCCATCTCGAGATCAAATTCATCTTTGGCTTCTAACCCAAACCAGGTTTTAAGCCTCTCATTGGCAAAAAAACTATTAGTGACTGGATTGTAATTCCACGTGGCTAATTCATCAGAACCTGCAGGAACATTTATAAAGTCTTTTACTTCTTTCATTTTCTAGATTTTAAATTCCTTTATAATGATCATTCAATATACTACTTGTCTTAAAAATATACACGGTAAAGTATAGAAAGCCCATAAGTAAGTACTTCTGTACACTCCTACTCTATGCAATTCATCTATTGAAAAAACCTTAAACTCTCTCAAAAAGGCAGATTTACTTGAAGTTACAAATCTAAATTAGGTAATAGATCTTCGGTAATCACTTTGGGAGTCTACATGGATCTGAAAGCGATATTGCAGTTGCAGACACCCCTTTGCTCCTCCCTTTTTTCTCGCTGATGAGAGCTGACTTGTTTGAAAGTAACATCCTAAGGCTAAATTGTTTCCCTTCTTTCCTATGGCATTTCGCAGTACCTCTTTTACAGATAGTTGAAAAGGCCTGTTTGATTGGTATTTTCACTTCATTCTTCCTAGTAATTGTGTATTGGTTTAGCTTTTTTTTAAGCTTGACAGCTTGAGGCCTGCACTACCTGCAAGGAAAGGGTACAAACGAGCAACAGCATTGGCGCATCTAAAATCAAAAAAATCAATTTCCCAAGTAAAATCTACCGTTCAGGATTTCAAAAATGATTCACAGGCTTTGACAAAGGCATCTTTCCTACGAACAGAAATTTCCAATTTCAATCCATTGGATAAGGTTACATACCCTGATTTTGAATAACCTTTGATGAAATTCAAATTAATAAGATGGGAATTATGGATTCTGAAAAACCCAAAATCTAACAACAGCCCCTCAAAGTACTTCAGTGTTTTAGAAACAGTATATTTTTTCCCATCCTTGGAAAACACGTGGGTATAATTAATAGCAGCCTCACATCTTAAAATGTCCTGAATTGACAGAAATTCAAAGCCATCTTTGGTAGGTAAACTGATTTTCTTTGAATTGGGTAGCTGGAAAATATGTCCCATTAGCACATCTACCCTTTCTTTAAGCTGTTTATGATGCATTTTATCTGTGGCCTTTTGAAATGCCACTAGAAAATCCTCCCTATCGATAGGCTTCAATAAGTAATCAACAGCCGAAAACCGAAAAGCATCTAAAGCATATTGTTCATATGAAGTGGTAAAAACCAGACAAAAATCAACGTATTCACTTCCTGAAAGCACCTCAAAGCCGGTTCTATTTCCTAGCATCACATCCAAGAATACCAAATCCGGCCTGTGAATTTCCAGTCCTTCAATAGCAGAATCAACAGAATCAAAGCAAACTATAACGGATGATTTCTGATATGGCTTCAAAAAAGCAAGGATGCGATCTGTGCAATGTTGTTCGTCATCAATTATTGCTATTGTCATTTCCCAAGTCAAAAGGCAAGATGTAAAGGTAAAATGATTTCCACACGTGTTCCTGAAGCCGAAGTATTATCGATTATGCGGAGCTCACCCTGAAATCCATATTTTTCTCGAAGGATTTTGATACGGCTTTCAGTGATAGATACTCCCATGGATTTTTTCTCAGTACCACTATTTTTATTATTTCTTCCTACTCCATTATCTTGTACGGAGCAGAGCAATTTATCTTTTTCCTTCTTAAAATTAATTTCAATCAGACCTTTTTCCTGCATTCCTAGAAAAGCATGCCAGATACAATTTTCTATAAATGGCTGTAGAATCATCGGTGGAACCAAAATATTGCCTGCTCCAAGTCTTCTGAAATGTTGATTTGGTAAGTAAATTTACCTGCTTGTCTTTTACTCTCCACCTGCAGGTATAATTCCAAAAATCTAATATCATCACTCAGCTGAATTTCATTCAAAGCAGAATTTTCCAAAACCATTCTCATAAGTTTCCCAAACTTGGAAAGGTAGTCCTGTGCTTGCATCTGCCTCATTTTTTAAAATATAATCCCCAATGGAATTCAGGGAATTAAATATAAAATGAGGGTTCATCTGAGACCTGAGGGCCTTTAGTTCAGTTTCCGAAACCAACGCCTTGAAATCGGCTTCCTTCTTTGCTGTCAAGGCATCTCTGCGTCGCATGTAAAAATAGCTGGCGATCAACAAACCTGTCAGGATTAATATACCTGTCCAGAGGGTGTATTTCCTGACCAATTTTTGCTTTTCGATTTCGGCAGCAGCTTGAGTTCTTTCTTTTTCAAAATCAAAAGCCATTTGCTTCCTATTGATCTCCACACGGCGGTTCTGATTATTCAAACTATCCTTCAAAGTAGAAAAGCTACGGTATGCATCCAATGCCTCTTTGAAGTTTCCCTCTGCAGCATAAATATCTGACAAGGTGCCCCACGCAGATTTTTGAATAAAAAGATTCCCTTGTATCAAGCTGTATTCCAGAGATTCCTGAGCTAGTGCAGCCGCTTTTTCCAAATCCCCTGTTCCAAGATAGGCCATCGCTGCATTGGCATAGGCAGTGGGTTTTACAAAGTCAATTTCAAGCGAATCAACCAATTTCAGACTTTTTTCTGCTGTCGTAATCGCCTGCTCAGGTTGACCAGCCTGGGAATAGATCAATGAAAGGTTGCTGTACAAATTGGCTTGCTGGGTAGGATTGGTGTTTATCTGCGCATGCTCCAGCCCCTTGCTGAAATAGAAAATAGCTGAATCAAAAATTTCTAGAGATCCATAAATATTTCCAATATTCAGGATCGCCGTCAATTCAGCAGCTGCACTGTTATCAGAGACTTCCCTAAACAAGTCAAGTGCCTTTTTATACTCTTCCTGTTCGTAATAAATGGTAGCTATATTCCCTTTTATCCCCCACTGGTATTCATTTAGATGAGCATGGGACTCTGCCAGGTTAAGAGCCTGAAGGTAATAGTCCAAGGCCTTAAATGGGTTGGAAAACGTGTATTGATAGATCAATCCAAGTCGTTCATCAGCCATCAAAACACCTTTCTGATATCCTAAAATTTCAGCAGCCGACAAAGTTTGCAAAGCCATATCCAACAAATTGCTATCAGCAGTAATTGAAAAAAGGTTTTTCTTCAGATAATCATTTCTCTGATCAATCAGAATAGAGTCCTTTTGGGAAAGTTGGTGGATATCCAGAGCCAGAGTATCCTGGTGAACCAGCAGGAAAAAATCAAGGAAAAATACCAGTACAAGATAGAAGCCCATATCAACGAGAAAAGCTCCTGTAAATTAAAGCTTTAGAACAAAAAATAAGTCATTCTATACAATTAATCTATCAAAGTCTACAGGAAATAAATTGCTCTTTCACTGCATTTCATTCAGGTTTAAATTTATCAAAAAGCCTAGAAATGGAGATTCAAAAAATTCAAACGTATTTTTCAAAACCAGAAAAGGTTCTTTTGGGAGCCTGTGGAGCCACAGCTAGTAAAACCGGACTCTCGATCATCACAATTAGGATAATGATTTTGGTCCTTACCATTTTCTATATACCCATTGGTCTACTACTCTATTTCCGCATTATTCCTAGGACTGGTTTTGAATAAAGGGAAGATCCTAACTTTTGCCCTTTTCGGGACACTGATCGGTATTCCCCTGAGTTATTATTTTCAGCCCGAGGTAGTGCAAAACTGGAGAGGCGGATCAGGTGTTTTTGGATACTTAAAAAACTTCCTGAGCATGGTGGAAGAATATGATCGCTTGGTCGGAAATGGTTGGGCATTAGTTCAGAACATGCTGTTAGCCATAGTGGTAACCACTCTTATTGGAGGTGCTATTGGATATTATTTGGATAAGAAAAACAAAACAAATCCCTCATGAAAAAATCCCTTATTTATACGCTGCTGCTTGCAAGCACTACTTTTTTTCTGGCTTGTTCCGGTGAAGACGATTCTCTGCCCAAAGCCTCAGAATATTACTTCAGCTTCAAAGTAAATGGTCAAGCTATGGACTATCCTTATCAACCTGAAAGCCAGATTAATCTAACAGGAGGCCTTTATTTTGACGGAGTTAATGAATTAAATATCATGCAACTTTCAGGAAGTAAAGACATTTTTCAGCCCCTCAAAAATCAAGTGGTTTTCAGATTAGAGAATATAGAGGAATTTAAAGAAGGGACTAAGTATACAAATATACCGTCCAATGGCTTCTTAGTTGCCCACTCCTATTTATTTGGATATTATGACGAAAACGGTAAAAGCTTTCTTGCTTCCAAAAACAGTCCTCTTGCATCCCTCTGGGATTCCGTTGAGATTGAGTTTAGTGAAATTAATGCGAATGGAATCAAAGGAAGTTTTTCAGGAACTGCCTTAAATTATGATAGCAGCACCGGGATGAACGTACTCACTGGGAAGGTGGAAATTACCGAGGGAAAATTCCATGTGCCAAGAAATAATGAATAAGGTTGGGAAATTGCTAATAGAACCACAGCATAAGTACTTCCAACAACCACCGAATTAATTATTTTTCAATAAAATCGATACGGAAATAGTTTTAGGTATTGACAGGCAAATCAATAACTAGCAAACATCCATGATTGGGTTGATTCTCAATAGTAAATGAGCCTTTAAGCATTTGCACTTTTGCTTCAATCCCAACTAAGCCCATTCCCCAGTCTTTTCGTTCTTTTTGAATACCAATTCCATCATCCTCGACTGTAATATTCAAGGTGTCCTCATGATTTATTAATTGAACCCGAAGATGTTTTGCAGAAGCATGTTTCAGCACATTTTGTATAAGCTCCTGACAGATCCTATACACTGTTAACTCAATTTGATCTTCTAACCTTCTTTCAAACCCAAGAACCTGAAGTTCTGCAATAATTGGCGTCGATTCATTTATATCCTCTATCAGTGACTGCAAAGCAGAAGGCAGGCCAAATCTCCTCAAAGATACCGGTGACATATGATGCGCAATTTTCCTCACCTCTCCTATGGCAGCATCCAATTTATCCAAGGTTTCTTTTCCCTCCTGTAGCAGATGATTTTCATCGTACTTATCAAACATATTTGCCAAGCGAATTTTTATAGTGGAAAGTTGTGATCCCAAGCTGTCGTGCAACTCTCCGGCAATCCTCTCTCGCTCATATTCCTGTACTTTCAGCAAGTCTTTAATGTGAACATTTTTCTGCTTCTCAATTAAGGTCATTAGATCCTGTTTTTGCTCTACTTCCAATTTAATCTCCTTGTTAAGCAATAAGCTCCTTTCATAGATCCTGGCATTTTCTAGAATTATTCCGCCTTGACTTGCTAGAATACGAACCCAGCGGATAATTTCATTGGAGTAATTAGCACTACAAAAACTACTTTCCAAGTAAATGATCATAGAGAGGCTATCTGAAATCCCTACCGGGAAAATCATGCAGGATTTAATTCCAGCCTCATTTAGTAATCGAAGTTGCGGGAACCCATTATCAATTTCCAATTCATCGAAAATTAGGGGAGACTTTGTGCGGTACGACATCAGAAAAATTCCAGACAAATCAATTGCTCCAAAAATTTCCCGATTTCTTAAAGGTTTATTGAGGAGCTGCATTTCTCCCTTTTGGCCAAATTGCCCTTTGTCCTCTATTAATTGTATAGCCGCACCACTGGACGCAGAAATCCTAAGTAGGATTGTCAACAGTTTCTTTGAGATAAGCTCTGCATCCATTTCACCACCAAGTTCCCTTAGAATATTTTCTATATCCAAAGGATTGTTTTCCCTGATACTTGAATCAAATAAAAATGAGTATTGCCTCACCAGCTGCCTAACTTTTCTCTTAGCCTCCCACATTTCATAATTGTTAACTGATTCCAGGAAATAAAGCTTTGCTGAGTCGTAGTCTTTCTTTGCCAGGAAATATTTTCCGGTCAACTCATTTGCTAGGGCAGCTTGATAAAGATTACTTCCGGCAAACTGACATGCTTGTTTATAATCCTGTTCTACCTGTAATTCATTTGCTCCCGATATTCTCCCAATTTCTGCTTTAAGTAACCAATAGTCAGAAGCATAGTTAGCTGCTGCATGATTATACCATGCGTTTAAGTCCCTAAAAACGCCTTTCAGCCAAGCTAGATTTTCCCGCTTCTCCTCCTCTTTCAGGTTACCCCAGTTCTGAGTTATAGAAAAACTCAGAATCAGAATATTTGCCGGCACTAAGGGGGAGGCTTCTTGTAATTTCTTGTTTTGATTTGCTTCCTCAGCGCAAGCTTTTGCCTGGTCGTAGTATCCAAAAAGGAAAAAATACCTTGCCAGTACGTAGTTTCTGTAGAATCGCTCCTCCTGCAAAGTCAGCTTTGCCGCCAGGCCACCTGGATGCTGTTTAGGAAGGGATAGAAAAGGGCTTTCAGTGGTCAAATATCGAATCAACTCCTTTTGGTAATGCGTGATATAGTAGGTCAACTCCATTCCAGGATATGATTCCCTGAAATCGAAAGATAAAAGTCCGGATATTGGTTTTCCACTTATAAAATGAAGATTAAAAAGGTGTGTTTTGAGGATGTATAAGCCAATAAGATCACCGGACTTTCTTCCAACTTCCATTCCTTCCTGCAAAAGAATCGTGCTCTCATCAAAAGCTCTTTTCCATGGTTGAATATAAAATGCAAAAACCCCCAGCACTCTACATCTGTATTGAAGGTCATCTAGGGCTGTATTAATATCAAGCCCCATTTTCCCAAATTCATATCCCCCGGTAAGATCCCCTGCAATAATCCGCATTCTTCCATAACTCACATATCCAATGGTACTTACATTGGGAAGCTTAAAGTATCGCGAACGCAAAATAAGCTGCAAGGCAGCCCAGGTCATCAAAGCTTCCGAAGTATGGTGCATCGCCATGCCTCCTATGTACAGCAACCTAAGAATAGACGATTGCCTTTCATCTTCTTCTTGTTCAAAAAGGGCATCAATTTTTGAGCTTTGCAGTGAGACATGCTTTTGAAAAACCTGGATTTGCTTAGTAAGTTCCTGATCATTTGAAGGTATGTCAATACCGAGTTCCCCTAATATTTCCTGAAGAATAACAACAGCTTTTCGATATCGGCCCAAGTGGTTATTTATGACAATCTTTAACTCAAAGGCTTCAGCTCTATGCTTTTGGATACTTAGATGCTCAATCAAAAAATCCAATTTGATTTCAGCTAAATCATATTCCCCAAGCAAGTATTCAATTTTAGCACTTTCTATATGTGCCTGAAAAAGAATTTCATTTACTTCATCCCATCGTAATCCTTTCAAAAGTTCAAGCGAAGCTTTTAGAAAAATCTTTGCTTGGGAATATGCGTTTTCATCCTTCTGAAGCTTTGCTACTTCCAACAAGATAGTTGCCGCATGCACTTTCTCTCCGGTCTGGGAAATACTGTCGGTTCCAAATTGTAAATGTTGGGCTATAATGACCTTATCAGAGTTGCTTAAAAGGCTAAAATTATCCCTGAGTAAAACTTTTGCCAGTTGAAAGTGATAGAATGATTTTTGTTTATTCGTGAGTCTGGAATAAATAAATTCCCGAAAATAACTTTCAGAAAACACATATTTACCATGATTAACCACTAATATCCCATCGGAAATAAGATGGGCTAAAACGCTTTTAGCATCAGGAATATCAGAGCAAAGGTGTTCAAGGTCATTTTCGGAAAGTTGTTCTGCACAGGCATTCAATCCTACAATTTTTTTAGCTGAATCAGAAAGGGAATTTAATCGCTCCTGATAAAACTGGGTAGAGTTAACACCCTGAAATCGAGCCTTTATCTCTGTGACATTGCCTCTCCAGCCCTCTTTGTCTTTCACCAGGAGTTTTTCCTGAACAAGCGCATCAACTAAGGTGCTCAATAGTGCTGGGTTCCCTTTCCCCAATTGATGAATCAACTGGCTCGCAGTTAATTCACATTTACCTCCCAACAGCTGCTCTATAAAAAGCCGGCTTTGATCCAGGGTAAATTCTCCTAATTCTATCCTTTGAATATGCTTTTGGTCAAAGCCGAGTGAACCAATTAATTGATCAACTTGCCCTAAATCTTCTTCAGAATCACGAACTGCGCCTAGCCAAAGCAACTTGGATGGGGGAATGTGTGTGAGTAGGTATTGCAGTAAGTTTGCACTAGAACCATCAATCCACTGCAAATCATCTGTAAAAAGAATCAGTACCCGATCCGAAAAATCACTGAAATATTCAAAAAATACTTTAAAGAGGTAATACAGCTGATTTTCCATTTTTGGTGTATTGGAAATCTCTTGCTTGCCCCCTTTAGGTACGAGCATCGTCAGTTCAGGAATATATTCACACATCAAAGCGAAATTTTCCCCCAATGCAAGACTTAAACCTTCCGAAAACGAAACGAACGTGTCAGGGTCCATCTCTCTGAACTTGGTTCTTAAGTAATTTCCAATTGCCAATTTCAAACCTGCGTAAGGAACATGTTGAAGTTGGGGCGATTGACTGCTGATCAACACATCAAAGCTTGAGTTTTGAAGGTATTTTTCTATTAAAAAAGTCTTGCCGGCACCTGTTTTACCGATAATTACTGCCCCATTCCATAAGGTATTCGAAGGGTGAAGCATCCTCTTCAAATATCCATCCAACTGGTCGAGTAAAAGATTATGAATGGATAGGTCTTCTGGAACACTAGGTGGGAATGAGCTTTGCATCTAAACTAAATGAAAATTAAGAAATACACTTAGTGCTAAACTAAGAAGCAAAACAAGGAGTTGGTATATTTTTAGGGGGAATTATAATACCGGGAAGCTAGAATTCTAACAGATCAAGCTGTCAACCTAAGGAATATGCGGTGATGGCATCATTCACAGAGCCATGAATCTCCAATAGTTCGGCAGCCTTTTCATAAGATAAAGATGGTATTTCTGAAATAATCATCCTTACTCCTCTATCAACGAGTTTGGTGTTACTGAGCTGCATGTGAACCATCTTATTGCCTTTCACTTTCCCTAAGCGAATCATAAGACTGGTACTGATCATGTTCAGAATCATTTTCTGCACAGTTCCGGACTTCATTCTAGTGCTTCCTGTGACAAACTCAGCTCCAACTTCTACTTCTATCGGGTGGGATGCATAGGCAGAAATAGGTGCGTTGGAATTACATGAAATACTTGCTGTCAAAATCCCATGCTTTTTTGCTTCTTTAAGTCCACCAAGTACATAAGGCGTTTTGCCGGATGCTGCAATTCCTATTACCGAATCATTCTGGTTCAAATTATACTTGGAAAGATCAATCCAAGCTTGATTTACATCATCTTCTGCTCCTTCGACAGCAGTCCTTATAGCTTTATCGCCTCCGGCAATCAACCCAACGATCATGTCCGGGGAAGCTCCAAATGTTGGTGGAATCTCAGATGCATCCAGCACTCCCAATCTTCCGGAGGTGCCTGCACCTATGTAAAAAAGTCTCCCTCCAGCATTGAAATTTTCAACTAGGTTAGCTACAAGTTTTTCAAGCTGAGGAATTACCTGCTGGACAGCGAATGCTACTTTTTGATCTTCTTGATTGATAGATTCCAACAACTCCCCTAAAGGCATGGATTCTAAATTATCGTAGGAAGAAGGAGATTCGGTAGCAAGATTCATTGATATCAGGGAGTGGAAGGGATTTCTTTAATAATTAGCGAAGGTATGGCAATGATAATTTACGAGACCATCCATTGGGCGCTGCTCTATTTTTTGGATGGATTCTCCAAACTCATCAGCAACAGCCTTCAGGTGGAAAGCAAAATGGTAGGCTATAGAACCTGTAAATACAAGGGGAACAGATTTGTGGGATTTTCTATACGGCATAATATAATATTCAAAAAACTGCCGGAAATTCTTGTAAATAATTGAATGTATGACTGGGTTAGAAGCGTTTTTGAGTAGAAATGGAGTAAATGAGGCCAAAAATCGATTGGCTTGGGGCTGGTTGTAAATCTTATCCAGAATCATGCGTTGACTCAGGTCATACTCCCTAAAGAATTCTTCTCGAAGGTCATCCCCCAGATTACCCTGAAGCAGTTCACGAATGAGATCTCTACATAATACTGTGCCGCTTCCGTAGTCTCCCAGAATGAAACCCAAAGAAGGGACACTACCTATAATATCTTTTCCATCGTACAAACAGGAATTTGCTCCTGTCCCCAAAATGCAAGCAATGCCTGTTTCTCCCTGGAGTAAACTTCTTGCCGCTCCCAATATATCACCGTTTACCTCGGCAGGTACTTGGGCTGGAAACAATTCATCCAGAACTCCTGCCAATTCAGCAGCTTTAGAAGGATGTCCACAGCCTGCCCCATAAAAAATAACTTTACCCACATCTGAAACCTTATCCAGCACCTTATTTCTAAGTTCTTTTTTGATTTCATCTGCGGCCAGAAAATAGGGATTAAGTCCTTTTGATTTGAGGGATACTAAGCATTCACCTGATTTATCTATTAGTCTCCAATCAGTCTTAGTAGACCCACTATCTGCCAATAAAAGCATTCAGTAGTAATTTAATAGGAAAGAGCCTGGGCATAACCGAAGCTACATGATGTACAAATATGTTTTGAATAAGAAGAATTGCCATCCCTGAAAATAGGGATTTGTCATAATCACCAGTGATTATAATTGGCTAAGTTACCTTGCCTAAAGGTGGTAGAAGAAAAATGAAAAAGTATCCTATTAATTAATCAGACCTTTTTTGTAGGCATTATTTACTAATTCAGCAGTATTTTTTGCCTTTAACTTATAGAGTAAGTTTTTCCGGTGAGTTTCTACCGTATTCTTACTGATAAAAAGTTTCTCGCCTATTTCAAGCGTAGTAAGTCCAATAGCAATGCATTCCAACACTTCGGTCTCCCTTCCGGATAGCCGTTCATTTACCTCGTATTTGGAAGAATCCTTCAAAAAACTGGTCAATAGGATTTTACTCACTTCCTCACTGACATAGCTCTCACCGCTATGAATTGAGTGAATGGCATCAACTAGATCTTTTTTACCGGTATTTTTAAGTATGTAACCACTAGCACCGCTTTTTAGCATATCCGAAATAAAGTGTCGGTCCCTATGCATGGAAAGACCAAGAATTTTAAGTTTCTTATTTGTTCTACTTAGCTCTTTTGTTGCTTCCACCCCATCCATTTCAGGCATGTTCACATCCATTATCACCAGATCAACCTGATTTTCCTTGCAATGCCGAATAGCTTCTTTCCCATTACAGGCTTCACCCACTACTTTTATCCCAGCTGAAGGTCTTTCAACAAGGCCCTTAAACCATCGATGAACATTTGATGGTCATCGGCTATCAGCACATTAATCATAGTGTAAAAATTTAATAGTAAACTCTCTCCTCTACTTCAAGAGACTAATAGTAGTAGGTATTTATTGAATCCGACAACAAATTTCCACCAACGGAATTCTCAATTATTCAAGATCCCTCTTATCCTTTAAGTGGGCAGGAATGCCTGCGGCTGAGATTTCTTTACTTACAAATTTTGAATAAACAGGCCAAAAGCACTTCCACAGTGTCTATTGCCCCATTTAAGTTTAGTGATGATGAATTCTGTAATACCTTAGAATGGTATTTCATACACTCCATAAGTTAACTAATCTACCCTTATTTAGCACTAGTGATTTATTAATATCCCTGTTTTCAGGGATTGAATAGGCTCATTTTTTAGAAAGATTTGAACGTGAAATAATCGTGGGTTTGCAAAAATTGAATTCAAGGAAAAACTTCCACTTGTTTTTACTGCTGTAGTATAACTCCTCTTTTAATTCATTAAACACTATTCAACTCAATTAATTAAATGTTTAACATGAAAAAACTTTTACATTGTTCGTTTGTGACGATGTGTTTTCTCCTGTTTCATTTTCAGGTTAATGCCCAGTCCTTAAATGTGACTGGAACCATAAGCAGTGCTGAAGATGGGATATCATTACCGGGAGCAAGCATTTTGGTCAAGGGAACCACTAAAGGTGTCACCTCGGACATCGATGGAAAATACCAGATAACTGTAGAGAAAGGTCAGGTACTGGTATTCAGTTTTATAGGTTTGGTCAGCCAAGAAAGGATGATCGATGTAGGCGGAACTCTTGATATAGTTTTAGAACCTGATGCTCAGGCACTTGATGAATTTGTAGTGGTCGGTTATGGTACCCAAAAACGCAGTGATTTGACTGGAGCTGTATCATCAGTAGACACCAAGGTACTGGAGTCCCGACCAATTACAGATGTGGCACGTGGACTGCAAGGTTCTACTCCTGGCCTTACTATCACCACTCCAAGTGGTCAGATCGGACAAAATCCAACGATAAGACTACGAGGAACGGTAGGTACATTAAGTAATTCAGGGGGAGCCCAGCCGCTTATTTTGGTGGATAACGTGGAAATTCCAAACCTCCAGTTAGTTAACCCTGAAGATATTGAATCGATCTCTGTATTAAAGGATGCGGCTTCTTCCTCCATTTATGGGTCTAGAGGTGCTTGGGGTGTGATTCTGATCACTACCAAAAAAGGTAAAAAAGGAGAAGCTCCAAAAATCAGTTATTCAAACAACTTCGCTTGGGCAACTCCTACCGTTACTCCTACCATTGCCAATGCAGCAGATGGAGCTGAAATGGCATTCAAAGCACTACAGCGTACTAACCCTTCCACCAACGTATTTGGCGTTGTAGGTATGTATTTCGACGAAATCGGTATACAAAAAATGCGTGACTGGGAAGCTCAGTATGGTGGCCAAAACCTCGGAAATGAAATGGTCATAGGAAGAGATTTTGAAGTTAGAGACGGTAGATTATTCTTTTACCGCCCATGGGATGCTGGTGACATGTTTATGAAAAACTGGACACCTCAACAGAAACATGACCTATCCGTAGCTGGTGGCTCTGAAAAAACAACTTACAGACTTGGTGTAGGTTACCTTGGTCAAAACGGTGTGCTCAAAGTAAACCCTGATGAATTCAACCGTTATACTGCTGATTTAAGCGTAAGCAGTCAGGTAACTGATTGGATGGAAGTAAGAGGAGGTGTTCTTTACAGTAATACAAAGTTCACCAGACCTTTCTACTTCTCAAGTGAGACATATGATCCTTGGTATTATCTTCTCAGATGGCCTAAAAACTACCCTTATGGTACCTATGAAGGACAGCCATTCCGAAGTGCTATCACTGAGGTGCAGCAGGCAAAAATGAATGAGCAAAACACCTCTCTTACCCGCCTTAACTTAGGAACTACCATAACTCCATTGAAAGGTTTGTCTATCGTAGCGAATTACACCTTTGATTCTCAAAACTTCCATGACCACCAAACTGGTGGAGTAGTATCAGCCTATAACTTCTGGTCAACAGGAGCAAACCTTCAAAACGCACCTTATACCAGTGCATCTTATAACCGTGTTCAATATGCTTCTTCTTGGAGTAATAGAAACGTAGGAAAAGCATTTGCTACGTATGAGAAAATGTTAGGCGACCATTCATTGAAAGCTATGGTTGGTGGAGATATAGAAGCCTATGAATACTGGTACCACAGCTCCCAAAGAAGAGATTTGATGGATCTGGACAGAGGTGAGCTTGACCTTGCTTCCGGTGACCAGTTTGTCGATGGATCAAGAAACCAGTGGTCAACTGCAGGTGCTTTTAGCCGACTAAACTATAATTATAAAGGTAAATACTTCCTGGAATTGAACGGCAGATATGATGGATCTTCAAGATTGTCGCCTACAGAAAGATGGGCATTTTTCCCATCCATGTCCGCAGGATATGTAATCTCTGAAGAATCATTTTTCGAGCCCGTATCCAGTGTCATTTCCTTCTTGAAGCTTCGTGGATCATGGGGAGCAATAGGAAATCAAAATGCTTACCTACGAGATATATACAGAATAATGGGTTCCACCTCTTCTGGCTGGTTGCTGGGTGCGAACAATCAATTAACATTCGGTACTCCTGGAGCACTTCCTTCTTCCCTTACGTGGGAGACGGTAACTACCTTGGATTTAGGATTTGATGCCAGATTCTTCAAAGATAAATTCGGGGTTTCCTTCGATTGGTATAACAGAACCACTAGTGACATGCATAGTGCTGGTGAAGTCCTACCAGCCTCTTATGGAACCTCTGCGACTAAGCAGAATTTTGGCGAACTGGAGACAAAAGGCTGGGAACTGGCACTGGATTACACGCATGGATTTACTAATGGATTAAATTTAAATGCAACGGTAGTTCTTTCTGATTACAAGGAAACTATAACAGAATTTGCAGATAACACAAGTATCTATTCTAACCGTCCGGGTAGAGTAATCGGAGATATCTGGGGTTATGAGACAGACCGATTATTCACAGAGGATGATTTCGTGAAAGATGGCAATGGAGAATTAGTGTTGGACAATGGAAAATATGTACTCAAAGAAGGTATTCCTTCCCAATCCTTGTACGAAAGCGGCTGGTTCTATTATGGCCCAGGTGATGTAAAATATAAAGACCTGAATGGAGATGGTGAAATCACTTTTGGTCAAAATACGGAAGAGGATCATGGGGATCTTAAAGTAATCGGTAATTCCACCCCTAGATACCAATACGGTGTACGTCTAGGAATGGACTTCAAAGGAATAGATCTGAGCTTTTTCATTCAAGGCGTAGGTAAAAGAGACTATTGGGCAAACGGTCCAATTATGATCCCTGGTTACAGACCGGGAGAAGCTTGGTTCTCACATCAATTGGACTATTGGAGCGAAGATAATCCAGATGCATTTTACCCACGTCCAACCAATGCACTTCAATCTAATAATGCTAAAAACTTCCTTCCTCAGACCAGATATTTACTTGATTTATCTTACATGAGAATGAAGAATATCACCTTGGGTTACTCCCTTCCTTCTTCGTTGATTTCTAAGATTAGCGTGGATAAAGTAAGAGTTTATGTATCCGGAGAAAACCTATTTGAGATTGACAAATTAGACCTGCCATTGGATCCTGAAGTGGATTATACTTCTGCAGGAAGTAACGACTCGAACACCTTTGGAAGAGTTTACCCATATAGCAGAACCCTGTCATTTGGTCTACAGGTCACCTTTTAAATTGATAGCACGATGAAACTTAGAATAATAGCACTCGCTCTCAGCTTCTTTGCACTTTCCAGTTGTGAAGATTTTCTGGAAAAACCACCATTGGACAGTCTTACGGATGAGACGTATTGGACCAATGAAAGCAATGTCAGAAGTTTTTCATGGGGATTTTATACTGCCTACTTTAGTGGGTATGGCTCAGGCTATACCTGGGGTAAATTCTTCTCCGGACAAACTTTAAATGATGACTTCGCCCCTTCAAGTCCAAGTCAATTCAGAAGAACTGTCCCAACGGCAGCTACAAGTGGATATTGGAACTTCTCTTATGTGAGAAAGGCAAACATTTTTCTTGATAGAGTACAAACAGTTCCAATGGATGAAGAGGCAATTCTACATTGGTCAGGGGTAGCTCGCTTCTTTAGAGCTTTGGAATACTTTGATTTGGTTAAGCAGTTTGGAGATGTTCCTTGGTTTGATGAAGAACTAAGTGAGTCAGATCCAGAAATGCTATACAGACCTAGAGATTCCCGGGAATTTGTCATGGACAGAGTCTTGGAAGATTTTGAGTTCGCTGCAGAAAATGTGCGCATAGACGATGGTAACGATGGTCAGACCGTAAACAGAGCGGTAGTACTAGCCCTGATGTCCAGAGTATTTCTATTTGAAGGCACTTGGCAGAAATACCATAACAGTAACAACGAAAAAGCAAAAGAATACTTGGAAGCCTCTAAAAGTGCAGCTGCTGAGTTGATCAGCACCGGAGGTTTCTCTTTGGGTAATTACCGGGAAGTATTTAATTCATTGAATTTGACAGGTAATCCTGAGGTGATTCTTTTCAGACATTACGAACCTGGAATCTTAACCCATGCATTGAATTCTTATAACAACATGGAGCCTCAGACGGGTGTATCTAAAGATGCCATCGAAGCTTACTTGGCTGATGATGGGCTTCCTATTGGGTTGTCCTCAGTTTATCAAGGAGACAAAGGCATAGAGAATGTAATGGCCAATAGGGATCCAAGAATGTATGAAACCCTTGTTTCTGATGAATTGAGATTGAATGGTATAGCTTCGAATTACAGCACCACCGGCTATGCGACTCACAAATTCCTCAATGAGGTGATTAAAGATGAACCGGAAGGAAGCTCTAATCTGAACTACACGGATTCTCCTGTTTTACGATTTGGTGAAGTATTGATCAACTACGCAGAGGCTGCTGCTGAACTGGCATCAGTTGGCGGAGCTGCACTAACGCAGACAGACATTGACATGTCTGTTAATGTGCTCCGTGACAGACCGGGAATAATGTTACCGCATCTTGAAATTATGGGCACTGAGGTAGCGGTTAATGGAATGGTTTATGACGATCCTGCCAGAGATCCCGAAATCCCTTCTATAATTTGGGAAATCCGTCGTGAAAGAAGAATTGAATTGATGATGGAAGGATTCCGAACTGATGACCTTGCGCGCTGGGCAAAGTATGAGTACACCGATACAGAAGGAAACTCAGACATCAATCGTGGTGCTTGGATCAGAAAAGCAGATTATCCTGCACTTCAAAGTAGCGTTACACTAACTGAAGGTGAGGAAGGATACATCATCCCTGCGACAGCAGCAGTATCCCAACGTTTGTTTGAAGATCCCAAAGTGTACCTAGATCCTATTCCATTAGATCAAATTACACTTTACCAGGAAAAAGGCGTGACATTAACACAAAATCCAGGTTGGTAATCAGTTTACATTAAATAATACATGTCCTTCTTTCAATCAACGAAAGAAGGACATTTTTTTAGCTAACAATTCATCATAAAGTACATTTTCCATGAAGAAAATACTCATTCTCCTTTTCCTATTAAAATTTGATATCGCTCAAGCTCAAGATTTTAAGTTTGCATTCATTTCGGACACGCACATTGGTTCTCCTAACGGAGTTGCAGAAGAGGATTTGAAAAGAACGGTCTCGGATATCAATTCTTTAGGAAACATGGATTTTGCAATTGTCACTGGTGACATTACCGAAATGGGTACTAATGAAGAAATTACTACCGCCAAGAAATTATTGGATGAGCTAGCCATCCCCTACTATGTAATTCCAGGGAATCACGATACAGGATGGTCAGAATCCGGAGGAGTAAGTTTTATCACTACTTTTGGTTACGACAAATTCGCCTTTGAGCACAAAGGATTCAAGTTCATAGGAACTGCTTCTGGTCCTTACGTCCGTATGTCGGACGGCCACATACCGAGAGATGCAGTCGTTTGGTTGGATTCTGTGCTAAATGCCACTCCAGCTAATCAGCCTATCATTAATGCAAACCATTATCCACTAAACAACAGCTTGGACAACTGGTTTGAGATGACAGACCGATTAAAACAGCACAATACTCAATTCTCCATCTGTGGTCATGGCCATGCAAATAAAGCCTTGAATTTTGAAGGAATTCCTGGAGCTATGGGGAGATCAAACCTGCGGGCCAAAGATGAAATCGGGGGATATACTATTGTTGAAATCACCGATGATACTGCCTTTTTCTCTGAAAGAACACCTGGAGTAAAAACCCAGGATCCTTGGAGAGAAATAGCGCTAAATACAAGAAACTACGAAGATTCAACTACCGATCCTAGGCCAGATTATAGTATCAATGAGCAATATCCTAAGGTAAAATCGAAATGGAGTTATCATTCTTCTGCGAATGTTATTTCAACTCCTTTAGTAAAGGATGGAAAAGTATTTTTCGGTAACAGCCTGGGCAAGTTTGAAGCATTGGATGCAGGAACAGGTCAAGTTAACTGGTCTTTTCAAACCAATGGAGGCATCTTTTCTTCCCCTTCTGCCTTCGAAGATTTAGTCATATTTGGATCCGGCGATGGGAACATCTATGCCTTGAATTCAGCCAATGGAAACTTAAAATGGAAGGCAACTACAGGTTCTGCAGTTTTGGGATCCCCTATTATTCAGAAAGATGTAGTTTACATAGGTGGAAGTGATGGTAAATTCAGAGCGCTGGATGCTGCAAGCGGTAGCGTTAAGTGGGAGTTCGAAGGTATCCAAGGTGCTGTAGTCAGCAAACCTTTGTTATCTGATGGCCTGGTAATTTTTGGTGCTTGGGACAAAAACCTCTATGCTCTGGATCAACAGACCGGAGATCTCAAATGGAGCTGGAATAATGGTTCACCCAACCGAATGTACTCCCCTGCCATGTGCATACCGGTTGCTGCAAATGGCACCGTATTCATCGTCGCCCCAGACCGTTACCTAACTTCCTTGGATGTGCATACTGGTGACGAACTATGGCGAAGTAATGAGGCGACAGTCCGTGAATCAATAGGTATTTCTGAAGATAAAAAGTGGATATACGGTAAAACAATGAATGATGAAATTGTCGCGTACCCTACGAGCCGGGAAAAATCCCAAGTCGCTTGGAGAATGGATGCTGGCTTTGGGTATGAGCACGTACCTTCTATGTTGGTGGAAAAAGATGGTATGGTATATTTTGGCACAAAGAACAGCACAGTATATAGCATCAATCCAACAACCCAAACTACCAACTGGGCACATAAAATTGATAACTCAATGGCAAATACCGTAAATGTAGTATCTGAGCATTCCTTGGTAGTAGCTACAATGGATGGAAAAGTGGAGTGGTTGGAGTTTGTCCCTTAAGGATTAATGCTCCATTTACAGCCTCCTATTCACTTCACTAACGCAGGTCTTTCATTAGATCCATCAATAAATCAACCCCAGTCAGGTAGTCGCTCAGCTTTTCAAAAAACACATTTCAATCCACGATAAAAACCCGTTTCAAATGCTTCCTGATAATTATTCAATATCATTAGCCGCTTTTGTCCCAGTATGGAGTCAAAAGCAGAAAAGAATAGGTAAAACTTAGGAATTGAGGCCGCTTCTGACATCAGCCTTCCTTCCTGATAAGCAAAAAATCTAAGGTGACTGGCATCTTTGCAGATAATCATATTATTCATTTCCAAAAGCTGCCTTTGTATTCATATGAATTGAACCAATACGGTTAATTATAAGGCTTATCAAAAGCACATCCGATGCCTTCTGCAGTCAGTAAAATTAGATTTCGAATAATGAGTTAAATACACAATATTTAACAGTATGGTTTACAGACCTTAATTCAATTCTTGGAAGTTGATTGCTCCATCAGACCGTTGACCCTACCCTATTTTTACTAGTTTTGCTCCTGATGATCGTTTGCATTGCTGAAAAACCTAGTGTGGCCCGTGAAATCGCCTCAGTTCTTGGAGCTAATACCAGACATGATGGGTACTATGAAGGAAATGGATATTGTGTAACCTATACTTTCGGACATTTTTGCACCCTATTTGAGCCTAACGATTATGAACCCTTTTGGAAGAGTTGGAGCCTCAGCCACCTTCCCATGCTTCCGGAAAAGTTCAAAACTAAAATCGTTAATAACCCAGGAATCCAAAAGCAATTCAACGTTGTAAAAAAACTATTTGACTCTGCCACACTTGTGATCAACTGTGGCGATGCTGGCCAAGAGGGAGAACTGATTCAGCGATGGGTAATTGAACAAGCGAAGTATAAAGGGGAAGTCAAACGTTTATGGATTTCATCGTTGACAACAGAAGCTATCAAGGAAGGCTTCGAGAAATTGCAACCTTCGTCTAAGTATGACAATTTATACTACGCCGGGTTTTCCAGAGCCATAGGCGATTGGCTACTAGGAATAAATGCCACACGCTTGTACACCGTGAAACATGGTGGATACAAACAGGTACTATCCATAGGAAGAGTGCAAACGCCTACCCTGGCTATGATTGTTAACCGATTTAAGGAAATTCAAAATTTCCAGCCACAACCTTATTGGGAGTTACAGACGGTTTATAGAGAAACAACCTTTGCCTATGAAGAGGGGAAATTTCTAAAGAAAGAAGATGGGGAGGCATTTGCCAAGGTAGTCAAAGAACATGACTTCGAAGTGGTTTCCATAGAAAAGAAAAAGGGGAAGGAATATGCACCTAAGCTGTTTGATTTGACAGGACTGCAGGTGTATTGCAATACCAAATTTGGGCTTTCTGCAGACGAAACACTCAAAATAGCCCAGCAACTCTATGAACAAAAAGTAATCACTTACCCCAGGGTAGATACCACTTTTTTACCAAATGACATTTACCCCAAAGCACCTGGAATCCTAGAAAAGTTAACGAATTACACCTCTTTGACCCAACCGCTTTTGGGCAAAAAGTTAAAAAAGTCCACTAAGGTATTTAATGATAAAAAAGTAACAGATCATCATGCCATCATCCCTACCGGTATGCAAAGCAATTTGCATGGGAATCACCTCAAGGTTTATGATATTATTGCTAGGCGATTTATTGCAGTGTTTTATAATGACTGTTCGGTGGACAATACCATAGTCCTAGGAAAGGTGGATACCGTTCCTTTTAAAACTACAGGAAAAGTAATCTTGGAAAAAGGCTGGAAGGTTGTTTTTGAAACTACCGATGGGAAAGCCAAAAAAGAGAAAGACGAGCTCCCGATATTTAAAAAAGGAGAAAAAGGGCCGCATGAGCCAACTTTTCTGGAAAAAGAAACCAAGGCACCGAAGCACTACACCGAAGCTACTTTGTTGAGAGGGATGGAAACTGCCGGTAAACAAGTGGATGATGAAGAGTTGCGGGAATTAATGAAGGAGAATGGCATTGGTCGACCTTCCACCCGGGCAAATATTATTGAAACCCTGTTTAGGCGACAATACATAGAGCGGAATAAAAAGCAAATTTTGCCCACAGCAACAGGTGTACAGTTGATAGAAATCATTAAAAACGAACTGCTGACCTCTGCAGAATTGACAGGACAGTGGGAAAAACAATTGAAGGAAATAGAAAAAGGGAATTTCAACGCAGGTTCCTTTGTAAAGAATATGAAAAAAATGGTGGAGCATTTGGTATACGAAGTTCTTAACGAGCGAAACTATGCTGTAATTTCTCAACCAGCTGAAACCAAGGTTGCTGAAAAGGAAAAAGAAAAATCAAAAACTGCGACTACACTCGTGGGACAGACTTGCCCTAAATGCAAGCTTGGATCACTTTTAAAAGGAAAAGCCAGTTACGGATGTAGCGCCTATAAAAATGGATGCGACTTTCTACTTCCTTTTTCCTTCGAAGGAAAGAATATTTCAGAGAATCAATACTTACGTTTGCTCCAGAAAGGCTCTACTGTCAACTTGAAAGGATTTAAAACGTCTGCAGGAGCAAAAGAAGGATTGGTACGTTTCAATGACTCATTTCAGCTCGTTTTGGAAGAAAAGAAAGTAGTCAACGACGCCCCTGCCAAAAAAACTCCGCCAATAATTCCCTGTCCATTGTGTAAGAAGGGAACAATCATAAGAGGAAAATCAGCGTATGGATGCAGTGCCTACAAAGAAGGATGTGACTTTAGATACTCATTTGACACCCTCCGGGAAAAAGCAAACAACGAACCATTAACCGTAGAGTTAGTCACTTCTTTACTGAAGAAGAGTATTATGTCTTAAACCATTGATTTAGTGATATTTCGGGTGGTTTGTAGTCTAAATCTCCCTCTCTTTGCACGTACTCAATTATAAGATAAAACTCCATTTACAGTCCATTCGCCCCCCCCTTTTCCGCATTGTAATGCTTAATAACACACCAATTCTCCCCCTAATTCTCACTTCCTGGTGCTGGAAATTCCCGCATAGGACTATACCTAAGATAGGAATCAAATACTTCTTTGTCCTCGCCAACGACTCTTGGATCAGCAGTTTTCACCAATTCTTCTAAAAGTGCCATTTTCAATTCCTTTTCAACATTTTCAAAACGAATATCTCCTATTAGATTAGTAAGATTATCAGGATCCTTCTTTATATCAAACAATTCATATTCCGGCCTTTTGTCATGTGCTAACCTAAAGAATAGATTCACATCATTTTCTAATCTATTTTCTATAAGGTAAGTTTTAGTAGGGCTATCATCGGTATCGGTAAAGGCCCAACCATCATGGTAAACTCCCTGCTCATCCACACCATACATAGGCAACAACTCATTAGCTGTACCAGATTTGATTCGTTGGGGAGCTCCAGCGGGCCAGCGATCCGGTTTTATATTCCAAATCAACAAAAAGTCTTCACTTCTAATTGCACGCTGAGGATATCCCCAATTTAGATATCGGGATGAAGAATGTCTTTCTCTCCCAGAAAAAGCATATTTACTGGATTCATCTACTACACCCTCTTTTGTAGACTCCAAAATAGGGACTATACTTTTACCTGTAATAGGCATCATACCCACATCGCTGGTACCTGCTAGTTCAAGAATTGTAGGTGCAAGGTCTGCAAATCCTATCAGGTCATTTACAACGCGGCCTCCCGGAAAGTGTTTTGGATATCGGACAGCTAAGGGCACATGTATTCCATATTCATAGCTATTGGCTTTAGCTCTTGGAAATGGCATTCCGTTATCTGAAGTGACTATAATGATTGTATTTTCAAGTTCTCCAATTTCCTCAAGGTATTTGAGCATCTGATTTAAGTGATTATCAAACCATTCGATCTCCACAGCATAATCAAGCATATCTCCTCTGATGACATCATTATCCGGGAAAAAGCCTGGAACTTCCACATCAGACAATTTCTTATCAGTTCTTTTCCAAGAATCCAATTCATAGTCCCTATGCGGTTCGGTAGACCCAAACCAGAAAAAGAAAGGATTCTCACCTTTCACATTCTCCATGAAGTATTTAAAATTCTCAAAATAATTCAAGTTGCTAACCTTAGTACTTGGACGGACATCATCGGCTGATCCAACCTTATACTGAATTTCACTATGGGAAATTCCAGCGGGCATCGGTTTCCCTCCAAGTAGAATCCTGTTTCATTTCGGGCATATTGAAATGGGGAAACTCCTTTTCCAGTCCTACCTGTAGCATATCCATTGGCACTGAGTAAATCCACAAAGGGCACATATTTCTTCAACCATGGCGCTGCATGCTGACCGGATTGCTCATTTTGCCAATGATGTCTTCCTGTGATGATAGCACTTCTGGAAGGTGCACAGCCAGGCGAACCTGCTATGCAATTCTTAAAGTAAATCCCCTGAGAAGCTACTCTGTCAAACGCTGGTGTATTAACAAAAGGACTTCCCTCAAAACTCGTATGGGCAAAAGATTGATCATCGCTGATGACAAAAAGTATATTGGGGCGCTTTTCATTTGTCTGCGATTTTCCAGCTAGCTGAATGGCTAATAGTAAAAAGAGAATTAGAGAAGATTTCTTCATTTGGGTTGTTGTCTTTGAATTTTTAAGGACATGATGTTTTTAAATAACGCTATCCAATACCTAACCTACTGTATAACAAAGGTCTTTGAGTTAGTAATTCTAATACCTGTTTCCATATCCTTCGATAAAATACCAATTCAAAGTTTTATCACAAGGAATTAATTTAAATGTATATCCGCTTTTCTACCAGTAAAAAGGGAAAAGCAATCTAGAATTTGCTCAAAATTATAATTGAGGTCACTTCAGCCTGTCCCGTTAGTACGGGAGTCTTCGGTAATCGGTCTTCCGACCAGATAAGCAGAGAATCTAAGGCAACTGGCATCATTGCGGATAATCACATTAATTTAATACGAATTGGCATTTTTTTACGGTTTGAACCAATTTTCAAATAAGTAACAATAGGTAAAATCCATGGTAAAACACCAATTGATAGGTTTTTTAAAAAGTAAACTTATCTCTTTAAGAATAGCGAAATACATGTCTAAAATCATTATCCTCTCACATTTATTCCCACAAAGTTGCACTAAACAAAAAGTACAGAAACCTGAATTCCAATCTCTTATTAAGAGATATGACATAACTTCTTAGCTGTTGGGTTAAAAAAAAATCCGCACCAACTGGTACGGATTTTCTAATTATAAACCCCTTAACAATTAACTCAATCGTACGCAGGATTTTGTGGGAAATCCTTGTTTTGGTTCAAATCCAATGCTGCCTGAGGAATTGGTCTGAGAATCTTCAGATTTCCACCAGCGCCTTGGAAATTGGCAGGTGTGATCCAGCTATTGTAAGCAGATGCCCGCTCAATCAACTTACCAGTTCTCTTTAGATCAAACCAACGATGATTTTCACCAAGTAATTCTCTTGCTCTTTCGTCAAGAATGTAATCAAGGTCAAAATCTGACATCGTTGCATCGGCCACTCCTGCTCTTTGTCTCACTACATTTAATTTTTCTAATCCTTTAGCTGCTTCCCCAAGACCCAAATAGGCTTCTGCTGCAACCAAGTAAGTTTCTGCCAATCTAGAAATTATGAAATCTCTGGTGCTCGAGCCATTTCCTGAACCTGCGAAAAGTGAATTTGGATCATCAAATTTCTTCACTATCATAGTGGCTCTATCTCCAGAAATAATTCCACCCACCGGGTCTGTTGTGCCGTAGGAATGATAGATAGCCGTAGGATGAGCAGCCATGTAGTCAATACTGTCTTGGGCAGTAAACCATCTTGGTTCATAGAAATCTCGAACTGTCAAGCTGCTTTTATCAGCTACATCATAATAGTCATAGTATCGGACATACATCTCTGTCATGAAAGTTGAATACCATCTTTCGTCAGTTTCTTCGAATAAATCCAATGCAAAGCGAGTTGGAAGTAAATTATAGGTCTTGTATGGCGCATTCCCAGCTACTTCAGAACCTCCTAAATATGGCCCATTGTAGTTTTGCTGTTGATTACCAATTTCGGATGGATCTGAACTGATAGATCCAGGACTAAACTGAACGGAGAAGATCACTTCTTCATTCATGTCATTTCCAGGAGTCATAGTTCTTCTGAAGACAAATTCAAACCCTGTCCAGCAATCACATTCTCTGCATAACTTGCAGCTTTTGCGAAATCATCGCTTGCAGCAAAATCCTCATAGGCTCGGGTTAGGTGTACTTTTGCTAACAAGTTTTCTACTGCTCTTTTATTTACTCTTCCGGTGTAATCCCCAGAAGAAACTTCATTCATAGCTATTTCCAATTCAGAAATTATCAATGAATAGACTTCTTCAGCTGAGGATCTGTCAAAAGAGAGAATAGGTTCCGCAATGAAATCAGTGATTATCCCTACTCCACCATAAGATTGAACAAGAAGAAAATAGGCATTGGCTCTTAGGAATCTCACCTCTCCTACATACTGAGCAATGTTTGGAGATGGTGCAGTCTTATCAGCATAATAGATGGCAGTATTTGCTAACTGTATAGCTTTGTAACTATTAGTATATAGGAAATCCACACCCTCTGAAGAGGAATTCAATTGTGAGTATTTGCTCAAACCCTGCGGTTCAGGTGATCTGCCCTCTTCGTAAAGGTCAGTACCACTCATAAACATCCATGGAGCTTTTCCATAGATATTTCTCAAAGCCGAATAATTAGAATTGATCAATGCTGCATACCCTTCTTCAGTTGCATAAAATTCTTCAGCTGTTACATTTGATCTGTTGTCCTCTTCTAGAAAATCAGCACAACCTGTGTTGACTAGAATAAGGGCTATTGCGAAAATTGAAAGTATATTTTTCATCTCTTTATAATAGATTTTTTTATTGTCAGATAGCCTTTCCCGATTCTCGGAAGGATCTCGTGAAGCTGATATTCATCCCTTGTGTGGAGTCTATCATCATGCTCGATTTCATATCTATTTTATTTAAAACTTTAAGCTTAAACCAAATTGGGTAGTTATGCTGCTCACTCGCCCTACGCCCAAGGAAGCCTCTGCCCACTCCGGATCCCATCCATCGTAATCTGTGAAGGTGAATGGATTGAGCACATTTACATAAAGTCTCAGGCTCTGCACATTGATCTTGCTTAGCAAGCTTTGTGGAATGGTATAGCCTAGGGATATGTTATTGATTTTCACAAATGAAGCATCCTTATAATAAGCTATTCCATTTCCCCAATACTGGCCCTCTGCTCGTGGCTGAGGATATTTATTGGTATATTGAGTAGGTACACCTACACTGTTTTCAGGAACATAAAACTCACCGATATTTGCTTTTTGTCTACCTCTATCTTTCACATCGGTGAAATTTTTGTGAAAATCACTGAAAGCCAAAACTCCTTGTTGAGTAGCCAAAGCAATATTCATATCAAAGGCACCAACTTGTAGTCTAGAAATCAATCCTCCTGTCCAAGAAGGATTAGATGATCCTAAAATAACTCTATCATCATTTGGACTGATTTTTCCATCATTATTTACGTCAACTACTTTAGCCTCCCCTTCTTTCTGATTGTAAGCGGCAGCATCTTCATTAGCTTGCCATACGCCGTCATACACAAAGTTGTAATGTGAATCAATTGACTCACCAATGAACCAGCCATTTCCTACGTCATCAGTTTCAGATTGACCATAAATAGATTCTATTGTATTGGTGTTTTTGGTAAAAGTGAACATGGTGGACCAAGTCACTAAGTTGGTTTCCAGATTTATTGTATTCAACATAACCTCAACCCCGGTGTTTTTCACAGATGCAGCATTTGATCTGATGTTACTAAAACCAATTTCCAGCGGAAGCTTTTGACTTACCAGTAATTCGTCAGACAGTCTATCATACCAATCAATGCTACCTGTAACGCGGTTATTAGCAAAACCAAAGTCCACACCAAGATTAATTTCTGTGGTTTTCTCCCATGTAAGGGATTTGTTGGCAAGTGAATTCTGTACCCAACCATTAGCAGTAGTGCCATTAAAATCATAATAAGTCTGATTGGTCAGTGTATTTACCGTAGTATACGGAGCCACGTTGTTGTTACCTACTGTGCCGTATCCCGCTCTCAATTTCAAATCTGAAACAGTGCCGGAATTAACCAAAAAGTCCTCTTCACTCAATCTCCAGCCTAAAGCAACTGAAGGAAAAGATTGCCACTTGTTTCCTTCTGATAATAGAGAAGATCCATCCCATCTATTGGAAACTGTAACTAGATATTTATCCTTTAAGGCATAATTTAAGCGTAGAGCAAAAGAAGCTAACTGATTCTTACGAAATGAATTCCCTAAAGAATAAGTAGATTGTAACCCTGATCCTACATTGTAAAACTCTGTTTCGAAAGGCTGCTGAGTCGAGCCCATGTAGGCAGTTTCAGTGCGATCCACAAAAATGCTTTGTAGTGCAAGAAAGTTGAACGCATGATCACCAAAAGTTTGATTTACATTAAGTTGGTTATCCCAAGTGTAATTCAATTTATCTACAAACTCCAGTTCGGAAGATGGTAAATTACCATTGCTGATACCAGTATTGGTCATTGCTCCCCAGTATAAGCCTCTTCTATTATTATTCAATCCAACAGAAAATGTAGATTTCAAGCTTAACCATTCTAATGCATCATATTGTAAGAAAGCATTCCCAACTCCACGTATAGTGCGTGTCTCATCACTTGTATTGGCTATCTCCAAAAGGGGGTTGTATGTACTTGTCTTATTTACTGCAAATGACCCATCAGGGTAAGTCAATTTACCTGGCTGTGGGAAGAGCTCTCCACTTATCTCATTTCCATTTTCATCAACTGCATAAGGAGTTAAAAATGGATTTAGCCTAAATGCTTCCTGCATTGCTATGCTACTCCCTCTTTGATTTGTGCCAAAAGAAAAAGCCATATTCGCTCCAGCGGTTAGCTTATCGTTTATACTTTGGTTGATATTTATGTTGAATGTGTACTTATCTAAAGACTCATTCTTCAAATTCCCAGTTTCATTTTGATAACCTATACCCAAATTGTAAGTGGATGCACCATTTCTATGCGAAACAGATAGGTGGCTGTTTGTCTGAAGACCGTTTTGTAGCACACCATCATACCAGTCGTAGCCTTCCAGATTATCAAATCTTTCCTTCAAGACTGCATTTGAGCCCCCTATCACCACATTTTCATAATCAGCAGGTGTCATACCAGCGCCATTTTTGGTAGTTCCCAAGTACGCAGCATAATGATAATCCCTCCATTGCTCCAAGCTCATCATTTCTGGCAATCTGGCAGGAGTCTTCACACCGTAAAAAGTCTCGAACGAAACATTTGTCTTATTTTGTGATGTGGTTCCAGTCTTAGTTTGTACTATCACTACACCACCAGCAGCTCTAGAACCGTAGATAGCAGCCGAAGACGCATCCTTTAATACTTCTATTTTTTCAATATCATTTGGATTTAAAAAATCAATCCCACTAGTAATCACTCCATCGACTACATAGAGCGGAGATGAACCCGCAAGTGAATTATTACCACGAATGGTCATATTAAAACCATCTCCTAATCGACCTGTGCTATTACTGACCTGAACACCAGCCACTGTTCCTTGTAAAGACTGAATAGCACTAGTAGTTCCTCTTTCAGTGATGATTTCACTATCCACTCCCGCAATAGCCCCTGTTACATCGGCTCTTTTTTGTGTACCATACCCTACTACTACCACAGACTCCAGCTCGGTGATGTTTACACCAAGCTCAACATCTACAATTGACCTTGATCCTACCACCTCTTCCTGAGAGTTGTAGCCAATAAAGGAAAAAACTAATACGGATTTTTCGTCCGGTACAGATAACGAATACTTTCCATCAACATCACTCGTGGTTCCAGTGGTGGTCCCCTTAATTAGAATTGAAACACCGGGTAAAGCAAGTCCATCATCTGATGAAATTATCGTCCCGGTAACTGTCTGCTGAGCAAAACCTGAAATAGAAAAGCAAATTCCTAATAGGAATACCAAATACCATTTTTTTAAAGAATTACTCCGTGGAGGAGATTCTAGAGACGGCGGAATTTTGGGTAAATTTTGTACCATGATAAAATTTAGGTTTAGTGTTAAAATTAAAACTACGCCCTATCGTTTGCGCAATCGATTGCATTATAACACGTATTTTTTTTGCCTCCAAATCAAAATCAAATTATTTTTAGTTTTCCCAGTAGTAACTAATGCCTAGAGCAATTTCAGCCAATGAAATTTTAAGTAATCTTAGTTTAACAGAATATCTAGCTTTCAAGTGGTTTAGGTAGAGTGAGCAGATCTAGCCCTCCCATAAACTACTTTAAATAAAAAATATCAATCGAATCTTCTTTTAAAGTTTGAAAAATCACACAATTGCACCTTTTACGCTCACTTTTATTAAAAAAAACTGTAAGGATGCATAAAAACCGTAGCAATTTTTTTTGGCCTTTTGTTTCAAAGAAGGATTGCTCAGACTGGAGTTTTTGACTTGGCAACCCTAATAGAAATGTAGATTCCTAGTTTGAGAGTATTTGTTTAGAATAAAAAGTAGAGATTATTTTCATTGGATTATAAGATTTGAAGTGCAACCGATAGCACATATTTTTTCTAACGAAAGACCCTTACTTAGTACCATATCTTGCATTGCTTTTGCCTCCTTATTGTTAGAAAATCAGATATACAAATAATTAAATTCAAGCAGCTTCTACATCAAATCTTCTAGCTCTCGAAATAATAATTCTATATTTGACTCATCAATTAAGGGGTGCCCTAAAATTTACGGGCTGAGATCATACCCATCCCGATTTATCGGGAGCACCTGATCCGGGTAATGCCGGCGTAGGGACTAGATTACTGTTCTCCCTTTTTTGAATAATCATAAAACGTTATTCAAATGTTATTAGCTATTGACCTGAGTCTGCTCGCTGAGCAGATCAAAGCCACCAGTTTACTGGAATGGATTGCTGTGAGTTTTGGAGTCACTGAAGTGCTTCTTGCTCGCAAAAATAATGTCCTACTCTACCCTGCTGGAATTATTGGAATTCTGTGTTCAGGCTTTCTGCTCGTGGATGCCAAACTCTATGCAGAAACTTTACTCCATGCCTACTACCTCGTCATGAGTATTTATGGCTGGACTATGTGGAAAAATCGCTCTGCCAGCGGAGCTTCCTCCATCTCCAGAAGTACGGCAAAAGAACAGAAAATTACTTGGGCAATCGCTATTCTGGGGTGGGGCTTTCTTTATTTTATGCTGACCACTTTTACAGATTCGGATGTTCCTGTAGTAGATGCTTTTGTTTCCTCAACGGCCTGGGCTGGTATGTGGCTTTTGGCCAAAAGAAAGCTGGAAAATTGGATTTGGCTGAACGTTTCGAATATTATTGCCATTCCCTTGCTCTTCCATAAAGACTTGATTTTAATCTCATTACTTACCATTTTCCTTTTCATCGTAGCTATTTTCGGCTACTTCGATTGGAAAAAAGAACTGGACCAACCCAATGCAAAACTCAAAACTGTTTAATCAGGAACTTGCCCAGGAGGCAGAAAAATTGGGACAGCTTCCAATAGAGTGGCTGAAAGAAATTTATGCTAAAAAGTACTTTAAGCTTTTCGTTCCAAAAGATCTAGGAGGCCTGGAATGCACCTTACCCGAAGCGCTAAAAATCGAAGAGAAATTGGCAAAGCTGGATGGAAGTTTGGGCTGGACCGTGACTCTATGCGCAGGCGCAGCTTGGTTTGTGGGATTTATGGATGAGTCAGTGCGCAAAGACATTTTTCCTGACGAAAAACTCTGTCTAGCTGGAAGTGGTTTTGTAGGAGGAAAAGCCGATAAAATCGGAGAAAACTACTTGATTTCAGGAAGCTGGACCTACGCTTCGGGAGCTTTACATGCCACACATCTTACTGCAAACTGTGAGATTTATGAAAATGGAAAAGCGCTTCTCGATAAAAAAGGAAAGCCAGTCGTAAAAGCCTTTGTATTGGATAGAAAAGACGTGGAGATTCTTGACGGCTGGAATTACATGGGAATGATCGCAACCGGAAGTCATGCTTTTAAATGTGAGAACTTAAGCGTTCCTCTAAGTCGCTGCTTTGAAATCCTTCCCAACAAAGCTCAATTGAAAGCTTCAGTTTACCAATATCCATTTTTGCAATTTGCTGAAACTACACTGGCGGCAAATATTCTAGGCATTTCCAAACACCTAAAAGAATTGATAGAACAGTCTTTCTGGAAAAGACATGAGTATAGAAAGTATGATAAAAAACACCTTCACTACTTCCAAGATCTTCTAACTAAACAAGATAAAAAGCTTCAAAAACTCAGAGATGAATTTTATAGTCAAGTGAACTCATCTTGGGAAGAACTGGAGCAAAAGGGCAGAATCTCTGATTCAAGATTAAAGAAAGTCAGCAAAATCAGCCGTAAACTTACCCAGCAGTGCAGAGAGATAAGCGGGAAACTTTATCCATTCTCTGGTTTGGAAGCTGCAAAAACTCACACAGAATTGAATCGGGTATGGCGTGATTTTAATACTGTGGGACAGCACGCCTTGCTGATATTTCCATTTTAGCCAAGGTTAACTGACATTTTCTTGCAGACCTGCTCAGATTTATTTCGCAGGTTCGTGCAGAGAATTTTCTTTTTAGGTTTCAACTGTTTACAATCAAATTTATAGGCAATTCGATCAAATACACCTTTAAAAGGTAAGCACAGGCAGGTTGGTCAACTATTCTTCCTTACATTGGGTCAGTAAAAAACAGCGATTGTTATTGCAAACCCTTCTAACAAATGAATAGTAAAGCAGCCCTCAAAACCTTTTCAATCCTTGTTCTAGCACTACTTTTTACTGCCTTTCATCAATACAAAGATGAGAAGAAAACTCTCTACTTAATTGGTGATTCTACAGTTAGAAATGGTGGAGAAGGCAATTTGCAACGAGGTTGGGGAAATGTACTTCAGGAGTTTTTTGATAGCACAAGACTTGAAGTAAGCAACCAAGCCATGGCTGGCAGAAGTACCCGAACCTTTATCAAAGAAGGCAGATGGGAAAAAGTTCTAGAAACCTTAAAGCCTGGGGACTACGTAATTATGCAATTTGGTCATAACGAAGGTTCTGTTCCTGATACCACAAAGGCTGGTTATAGAGGTGTGCTACGTGGAATGGGTGATGAAACCAAGGAACTCACCTGGCCTGAAGGCACAAAAGAAACTGTACATACCTATGGCTGGTATCTTGAAAAGTTCATCACCGATACCAAAGCTAAAGGCGCAACTCCAATTGTGGCATCCATGATTCCACGCAATAAATTCCAGGATGGAGATGTAGAAAGAGCCAATCACGACTTTGGGAAATGGGCCAAAGATGCAGCAAGAAGACATGGCGTTCCATTCATTGACCTCAATTCAATAGTTGCAGATCAATATGACAAATGGGGTCAGGAAGTCGTAAAAGGACTTTTTGAAAGAGATCACACGCATACCAATGAAGCTGGGGCAAGAATCAATGCTTGGTCGCTTACCCAAGGTTTAAAGGACCTGAAGGATTGCGATTTGAAAGATTATTTAAAAAAAGATAAGCCCACGCTATTTCTAATTGGCGATTCTACTGTGAAAAATGGACAAGGCGATGGCGCGGGAGGACTTTGGGGATGGGGAGATTTTATCGCTCCGTATTTTGATGGAGAAAAGATCAAAGTGCAAAACCATGCGTTAGGTGGCACCAGTAGCCGTACTTTTCAGACTTACGGCATGTGGCAGAAGGTTTTGGATAAATTGGAACCGGGAGATTACCTGATACGATGCAATTTGGTCACAATGATTCAAGCCCGCTGGATGATGAAGCCCGTGCTCGCGGTACAATCAAAAGTGCTGGTTTCGAAGCTGAAAACATCTACAACCCAATCACGAAAAAAGTCAGGAAACAGTCTATTCCTATGGCCAGTATTTACGGCAGATGATTTTGGCAGCAAAAGCCCAAGGCGTCACTCCTATTGTTTGCTCGCTAATTCCTAGAAATAGCTGGAAAGATGGCAAAGTTGTCACTGCTGAAAATGATTATGGACTTTGGGCAAAACAAGTTGCCGAAGATACCGAAACCGCCTTTATCGATCTCAATCAATTAGTAGCTGATCAATATAATGAACAGGGTGAGGAATATGTAAAAGCCCATTATTTTAACGATACCGATCACACACATACTATAGAAGCAGGAGCTAAATTGAATGCGAAAATTGTCGGCAAATGCCATAGAAAGTCTAAACGGAATAGCACTTAAAGACTTCTTAAAAAATGAATAACTTTTAATTCTATAACGCCGAATCCTTTCTTTTTTGTAACGTACAAACTCAACCCAAAATCCCTCAAAAACTAGCCTTTCGGATGAAACTGATTCCAAGGTTCCGAAGAAGAATACGAAAGAAGACATCGAGAGATCTGGCCTGAATTGGTCACTTTACTCAAAGACACAGGAATCATTGATTATCAGATATTTTTGGATAGAGAAACTTCTAACCTTTTTGCCTTTCAGGTAATAGCAGGAGAAGCAAATTCTCAGGATCTTGGAAGTACCGAGATCGATCCAACGCTGGTGGAAATACATGGCTGATATCATGGAAACTAATCCTGACAACTCTCCTGTTTCTGTCGAACTTCCAAACGTTTTCGACCTCGAATGATCAATTTTCTATGCTTTCAAAATCGAAGATACTCGCTCCTACTTTTCCCTATTTTACTATTCTTTGGCTTTCAACTAATAGAACAAAAATCCCCCGTTTCTAGCGATTGGCCTGAGATCACACAAACTGCCAAACCTTGGACTCGCTGGTGGTGGATGGGAAATGCAGTAGATGAAAAGAATCTCTCCAAACTGCTGGAAACGTATAATGAAGCTGGACTTGGCGGTGTGGAAATCGCTCCTATCTATGGCGCAAAGGGCTATGAAGATCGATACATAGACTTTCTTTCTGAAGACTGGCTGAGCATGTTAGACTTTACGGTCACGAAGGCTCATTCACTTGGAATGGGAGTTGATATGACCCAAGGCACGGGCTGGCCATATGGTGGACCCCAAGTAAGTGTGGAGAATGCCGCAACTCGTATGGTGATTCAGGATTATGAAAAGGTAGATGGTCAACCTTTGTCAACTCCCATTACATTCCAAAAGAAAAGAGAAAATCAATATGATGCTGAGCTTGTAGCAGTAATGGCTTACGACAAAAACTTAAATGCAAAGGATATCACCTCGTATGTAAATGCTAGTGGGCAACTTGATTGGAACGAAGCCGGAGCTTGGCAGATCAAGGCTATTTTCTAGATAAAACAGGTCAAATGGTAAAACGCGCAGCTCCAGGCGGCGTTGGATTCACGCTAGATCACTTCAGTAAACCTGCTGTGGATTCTTACAATTCATATTTTGAAAAGGCATTTGCAGGAAAGAATTACGGTTTCCGTTCTTTTTATAACGACAGCTTTGAAGTCTATGGTGCGGATTATACAGGCAACCTTTTTGAAGAGTTCCAGAAGCTAAGAGGATATGATTTGAAAGAATTTCTTCCGTATCTAGAAAGTGAGAAAAACACAGAGCTAGTTCGAAGAGTCAAGTCCGATTATAGGGAAACTATCAATGATCTCCTATTGAATAATTTTACTAAGAACTGGACTGATTGGGCACATAGTCAATCCAAACTCACCAAAAATCAAGCACATGGATCGCCGGGAAACCTTCTTGATCTCTATGCCGCAGTTGATATTCCGGAATGTGAGACTTTCGGCTCTAGCTACTTCCCTATTCCTGGACTGAGGAGAGACAGCGCAGATATCAGAAATGTAGATCCTGATCCTATTATGCTGAAGTTCGCCTCTTCTGCAGCTCATTTGACAGGCAAAAACCTAGTTTCCTCAGAGACATTCACATGGTTGGGAGAGCATTTCAAATCTTCCTTTTCCCAGATGAAACCTGAAGTGGAGCAGGCGTTTTTGGCAGGGGTAAATCACATTTTCTATCATGGGGTCACTTACAGTCCTGAAGATGTCTCCTATCTAGGTTGGCTTTTTTATGCATCGCTGAATCTGACGCAACAAAACAGTCTTTGGCCACATTTTAAAGGCTTTAATGATTACATCGCTAGATCACAAGCCATTTTGCAAGCAGGTCAAGCAGACAATGAATTGCTGGTTTACTGGCCAGTTTACGACGTTTGGGCGGAGCCAAAGGGCAAAATGGAAATGATCACGGTTCATGCTGTCGATGAATGGCTGCATCCAACGGAGTTTTACAAGCAGTCGAAAAGCTTAATGGAAGCAGGTTATTCCCTCGATTTTATCTCGGATGAAATGATAGCAAATTCATCCGTGAAAGATGGGCACATTCAAACCTCTCCTACTAACTCAGCGAAAGTGTTACTCATTCCTGAGACTGAGTTTATGCCTTTGGAGACATTGAAGGATATTTTAAAATTAGCTGAAAATGGTGCGAAAGTTATCTTTCAATCTAAGCCAAAATCAATCCCAGGCTATCATTCTGACCAAAAGTCAAAACAAGCGGAATTTGATGCATTATGGGCTTCAATAGCATTTCAAGATGGAAAAGTAAATTTTAGAAAAGGCCAGGTCATTCTGAATAGAGACTCTCGTGCAGCTTTGGAAAGCTTAAAGATCAACAGAGAAAAGTTGGTGGATTCTGGACTTGATTTTATCCGTAGAAAAGTAGCTGGTGGCAACTATTATTTCTTGGTAAATCACAGTGCAAATACTATTTATCAAAGCATTTCTCTAAATGCGAAAGCAGGAACAGTGATGATAATGGACCCACTGACCGGAAAAACGGGTACACTTCCTACCACATATAATTCAGAAAACACAACTGTTTCCATCTATTTAAAATCAGGGGAATCTATTTTTCTGAAGACTTTTGAAGATAAAGTAAACTTAGCTATTCCTGCTTGGCCTGACTATTCCCAATCATCAAAAAGCACGAACATTTCGAATAACTGGAAACTTACCTTTACCCAAGGCCAGCCAAAGCTACCAGCAGCACAAACCATGGAAACAATCAAACCATGGACAAGTACAAGTGATGCAGAAGCGGATGACTTCTCTGGTCAGGCAAGCTATACCAGTGAATTTGAATTTAAAAAGTTAGAAGGCAAGCAATACTTATTGACAATTGATAAGGTCTATGAATCTGCTAAAATATGGATTAATGGAGAGTACGCAGGGAATATCTGGAGCATTCCGTACCAATTGGATGTCAGCGAGCAATTGAAAAATGGCAAAAATTCAATCAAAATAGAAGTTGCAAACCTTATGGCTAATAGCATTCGCTATCTTGATAGAAATGGAATCGAATGGAGAAATTATCACGAAATCAACTTTGTGAATATAGATTACAAACCCTTTGATGCCAGTAACTGGAAAACTATGCCATCGGGATTAGAAGGAAAAATTCAGATTTCAGAATTTGATTAAATGTGAAAATCATTATTCTCAAAGATGTTATTTCCCCTAATTTCTTTGATTTACTGGCTCGAAGACCGAAGACGGGTGACCGAAGTAGCCTCAAAGCTAGAGTTAATCAATTCCCCTAGTACTTATTGTTCTTTTTAGTTAGGAGGCTGATTTAAACAAAACCAGATATATAATTATGTATATCCGCTTTTCTACCAGTAAGGTGGCAAAAGCAATGTTAGATCTGTTATACTTAAAAATTGAGGCCACTTCTGCCTGTCCCGCCACTGCGGGAGTCTTCGGTCTTCCAACCTGATAAGCAAAGAATCTAAGTTGAATAACATAATTGCTGATGATCATATAAAATAAACACTAAATGCACTCCCTACCCATATAGCACAGGATACATGAAACTGTCCTCTAACCTAATTTCATCTTTAAGCCCAAAAGAAAATCAATGTCTGAAAAACAAAATCTTAAACAACGGCTCGAAGCTGTAAACGAATACGAACGCACGCCCATTCCAAAAAACAAGCTTAAAGGCTGGAAAAGCTTTATAGGAACCTATGCCGGTGAGCATACCGCAGGAACAGAGTTTGTATTAGGCCCACTTTTCGTAGCTCATGGAGCTTCTGCTGGTGATCTGGTGAGTGGTTTGATTGTTGGAAATATTCTCGCCATTCTAAGCTGGGCATTTTTCACAGGAAAAGTAGCTGTGAAGACCAGAACTACATTGTATTATCAATTGGAGAAAATTGCTGGAAATCGATTTACCATGATTTACAATGTCGTAAACGCTGCTTTATTCTGCTTTCTGGCAGGTTCTATGATAGCCGTCTCAGCCACAGCAGTTGGAATTCCTTTCAATCTTCCTATGCCCTCTCTCACCGATGTCTATCCAAATAGTGTAGGTTGGATTGTCACAGTATTTGCGATTGGTACTATCACTACTTTTGTAGCCATGTTTGGCTTCGGCGTGATATCAAAATTCGCCAATATCGCCGCACCATGGATGATTATGATCTTTATCGCTGCAGCAGTGGGCGTACTTCCTAGATTAGGAATCACCTCTTTTTCTGAGTTTTGGCCTGTAGCAGACAGTACAATTTGGAATGGAGTTCCTTTAGAAGGTCAAAGCAAATTCACCTTCTGGCATATCATGTTTTTTGCTTGGTTTTGTAACATGGGCATGCATATAGGTATGGCTGATATGTCACTTTTGCGCTACGCAAAAAAATGGACCTATGGCTTTTCATCTGCAACAGGCGTTTTCTTAGGCCACTTCATAGCTTGGATGGCCTCTGGAATTTTGTATTCTCTTTTCCTATTGGAGTCAAAAGGCAGTTTAGTATTTGCTCCTGGCCCTATTGCTTATGAAGCAGCGGGAATAGCAGGCGCAGTTTGCGTAGTGATCGCGGGTTGGACTACTGCGAATCCAACTTTATACCGCGCTGGACTCGCTATCCAATCTATCAATCCGAAATGGAAAACCTGGAAAGTGACTTTGTTTGTAGGATTGATAACAACCATCGCTGCTTGCTTCCCCGCTTTGGTAATGCAGTTATTGGAGTTTGTTGCGCTTTATGGATTGATTTTGATGCCACTTGGAGCCGTGATTTTCTTAGATGTATTTGTCCTGCCAAAAATGGGACTTGCCAGCAACTATGCAGAATTGACCAAATCCCACTTCAATCCGGCAGTAGGAATTACTTGGGCCATCTCGCTCATTTTCTGTTTAGGTTTGAATATTTATGGAGGAGTTGAAATCTTCTTCCTAGGACTTCCTGGCTGGTTCGTAGCAGTGGTTGTTTACTTGATTGCTTCAAAAGCTATCCAGAAAAAATCAACGAATGTCTCTCCTACTATTCCTTTAACCTACTGATTGTGAAAAATATACTAAAAATAATATCATTCGCTGCTTTAGCATTGACACTTATCCCTTCCTTTCTGGTTTTGAAGGGTAGCATTACTCCTGAACTTTCCAAAACCCTGATGCTGATCGGCACCATAATCTGGTTTGGCACTGCTTCTTTTTGGATGAATAAGTCCGAAGAGGAAGAAGTGGAAAGTTGAATTAAAGTCCAGCTTCTGGAAAAGCAAGACATCAAATATATTCACTATTACTCTGTGTACTCCGCGTGAACTCCGTGTCCTCTGCGGTTAAAATCTAAAACAATGAAACTTACATTAGATCAAATACAAGCTCAAAATACATCTCTTAGCGCCGACCATACCAGAAGCTTTGAATTCCTTGCTGATAGCCTAGACAAAAAGGGAAATAATGTAGAAGAACTGATTTCCAAACTTCAAGAACTTCAAATAGCCATTCCAAGTTGGGCACTGGGAACAGGAGGAACACGATTCGGGAGATTTTCCGGAGGTGGAGAACCTGCTACTTTGATTCAGAAAATTCAGGATGTGGGAATTCTTCATGCGTTAAACCAATCGAGTAATGCCGTTTCCCTGCATATTCCCTGGGACATACCAAACGATTACCAAGCGATAAAAGATAGTGCATCAGCGGTTGGAATAGGCTTCGATGCTGTCAATTCCAATACTTTTCAAGATCAGGCAGACCAAACGCATAGCTATAAGTTTGGTTCTTTGGCGAATTCCGACACTGCCGTCCGTGAATTAGCTGTGGAGCATAACAAGCAGGTAATAGAGATTGGAGAGAAATTGGGTTCCAAAGCATTGACTGTTTGGCTGGCAGATGGAAGCAGTTTCCCTGGGCAGCATAGTTTGAGAAAAGCGCTGGAAAACACGCATTTATCCCTTCAGGAAATCTATAAAGCAGTTCCAGAAGACTGGAAGCTTTTAATTGAATACAAGCCATACGAACCGAACTTCTACAGCACAGTGATCCAGGATTGGGGAACGTCTTTTCTGCTAGCTAATAAGCTTGGTAAAAAGGCTTATACGCTGGTAGATCTAGGTCACCACCTTCCAAACACGAATATTGAGCAGATCGTGGCAACACTGATGACTGAAGGAAAACTGGGAGGATTTCACTTCAATGACTCTAAATACGGAGATGATGATTTGACAGTTGGAAGTGTAAAACCCTATCAATTATTCCTGATTTTTCAGGAACTGGTGAAAGGTTTTAGCGAAACGAATAATCCCCCACTTTCATGGATGATCGATGCAAGTCACAATTTAAAAGATCCAATGGAAGATTTAATTCAGTCCGTTCAGGCCATTAAGCTAGCCTACGCACAGGCACTTTTGGTAGACAGCAAGAATCTAGAAGCTGCTCAGGAAGTCCATGACGTGGCAGGTGCGCAGGAGATTTTGCAAGATGCCTATAGAACAGATCTCCGTCCATTACTTGCCGAAGCAATGCGCAGATCCGGAGGAGCAATTGATCCAATCAAAGCTTTCCGATCACTTAAAGTAAGAGAAACTCTAATTGAAGAAAGAGGCTTAAAATCAATAGCTTCTGGATTGTAAAAAGTATCATTCTCCACAATCTTACCAACAGACATTAATTCTTTACTCACCTGGCCGGAAGACCGAAGACGGGTGACCGGTGACCGAAGCTGCCTCACTCCTAGTGTTAACCAAATCCTTATTTGGTTTAATCTTATAACATGTGGAAAAAAGGATATAAATAAAAAAACATCCATATTAAATTTCACAAAGAGCTGTACTATAAGTGCGGCTCTTATTTTTTGACTTTTTAAATCCTAACTAAGGGTAATCTCCACCCGAGCTGTCATAGACGTAACATCACAAAAATGACAACATGGGAAAATATAGCCAACTCAGAAAAATCACTCAAGTGTTCAGCGAATACGGAATCGTATTAACTGGTGCTCGAAAGCACGACCACTTCATCTTTGACCTAAGAATGGACAAAATCTTCCTTAATGGATTGATTTACGAATTGGAATATGCTCTCAATATAGAGCTCGAGGACTATAAAGTCATCAATGTGGATGCCCCATCCCAACTGATCGCTTTGCTGCTTGACTAACTGCTTAGGAAAACCCACTACACAAATACAATTACAACGCCAAGTAAAGCACGCTATGCTGTCTCCTATGGCTTGTGGACATATTAAAATTCACCCTAATGAAAACTCTAGCATTGAAATCATCTCTCTTTTCACTTATCTTCTTTATATTCTTTTCAATCTGCTTTGCCCAAGAAAAAAGTCCTGCGCATCTTGGTATTTTCTACCCCATTTCTACCCATGGAACTGAAGCTGCGAATTACACCAACAATTTCAGTTTACACGTGCTCACAGGACTCTCCGGAGGAGAAAATGGAGCGGCTATTTATGGATTGGCAGGAATGGTCAAAGGAGATGTAAACGGAGCTCAAATTTCCGGACTTTGGAATCATGTCACTGGAAAAGTTGTCGGCGCTCAAATCGCTGGATTACTGAATCAAAGTTCCGAAGCTAGTGAAGCAGCTCAGATAGCTGGTTTAAGCAATATTAACCTAGGCGATTCGGCTTTCCAAGCTTCAGGTATCTTCAATAAGGCAGTTTTGGTAAATGGGGGGCAGTTTGCTGGAATCTCAAATATTGCAAATCAGATTGACGGAATCCAAGCTTCTGGTATTGCCAGTCTTTCAAAATCAGTGACTGGAATGCAGGTTTCGGGGATCGTAAGTATTTCTCCCAAAATAGATGGAGCACAGATAGCTGGCATTGCAACTCTATCGAAAACTGTCAAAGGAGTCCAAATAGCAGGAATTTCCAATGTAGCTGAGCACGTAGACGGAGTTCAGATTTCCGGACTTGTCAATCAGGCTAAAACGGTAAAAGGAATGCAAATAGGATTAATCAATATCGCTGATAGCAGTGATGTGACGATTGGTTTGATCAACATTGTGAAAAATGGAGATCATAGATTAGGTGTCTCCATAGATGAAAACTTCAATTCCTTTTTGACTCTTCGCTCAGGTGGAAAGCGAGTTTATGGAATCCTTGGATTAGGAACTAATTTGGAAGCAAAAGACCTGAAATACGGTTTTGAAGCTGGTTTAGGTCTAAATCTAGCAGAATCCAGAAATTTCAGACTAGATGTAGAAGGAGTCAGCAAATATTTGACAGATTTTGAAGGCAGCGATTTCTCCAAGTTCAGCTTTCAATTACTTCCAACTTTGAAGATTTCCCAAGGCATACATCTCTTTGCTGGACCGAGCCTCTCCTATATGCATTCAAGTGATATTGAAGCTGTAGATCATACTGGCTTGACAATTTGGGATGAGACTTGGAGAGAAAATTACCACGCGGCCTTATTGGGTTTTACTGCGGGAATTAATGTGAGGTTTTAAATTAGACGGAAGACAGGAGACTGAAGTCGGAAGAATTCAAGCATCATAGCCCTATTATTATTTAAAAGCGGCTGTTATGAAATCCTTCACTTTTTCGGCTAATCAATGAAATTGAGCCAACTTCGGTCTTCCGTCTACTGTCTTCCAGCCTACTCTGATGTAAAATCTTAGTATTTTTACCAAATGCACTAAGGGTAAATTCTGTTCAGCTTGTCATTTTAATGAAAGCATCAAAAAATTGAAAGTGACTGAGATACACTTAAATCCGTCTAACCCTCCCACACTCGTTGATGAAGAGTCATTCGAGGCCGTTTTCAAAACCTATTTTAAGGCTTTGCATGCCTATGCCATGGCGATTCTCAAAGAATCGGAAACTGCCGAGGAAGTCGTACAGAGCGTTTTTCTTAAGCTGTGGGAAAAGCGGGAAACCTTAGAAATCAGCAGTTCGCTAAAGGCTTACCTCTACCGAGCTGTTTACCACGACAGTCTGAACCACATCAAGCATCTACAAGTGAAACGAAAGCATTGGGACCATGCACACTACGAAATGACTCAGGGCAAACCTGAGCAGGTCGGCGAGCAGATAAAGGGCCAGGAAAATGAATTATATGAGCGCTATCATTTGGCTTTGGAAAAACTGCCAGAGAAATGTCGGATGGTATTTAACCTTAGCAGGTTTGAGGAATTGAAGTACCAAGAAATAGCCGATCGGCTGGAGATCTCCATCAAAACGGTGGAAGCACATATGGGAAAAGCACTGAAAACTTTGCGAGTGGAACTCGCAGAATTTCTTCCGCTGCTTTTGATGTTTTTGATAAATCTATAAGCTATGGAAACCATGAACGAAGAAAAATTGATCAAATATTTGCTTCAGGAAAGTGATGCCGAGGAGACCAAAGCTATACAGAAATGGATTTCGGAAGATGAAGCAAACCAAAAACAGTTTGAAGAAATCAAGTGGATCTGGGATTCCAGTAGCTTGCTTTTGGAGAAAAGCGAAGTGGATGAAAACCACGCTTGGCGGAATTTCACACAGCTTAGAGACAAACCACAAGCTAAAAAAATGCAGTCGAATCAACGCTTTTTACAGAGCAACTGGGTTAGAGTAGCAGCTGCAGTTACTTTGATTTTCGTATCCGCTTGGGTTTATTCGACATTCCTACCGCAATCGGGAAAAGCATATTTTAGCTCCGTTGAACTACAGTCAGAAGATTCTCCTATCGAAGTTCCGTTACTTGACGGAACCCAGATCACGTTAAACAAGAATACTGCTTTAAATTATTCCCAAAAGCTATTCGCAAGCCAAAGAATAGTTAACCTGAAAAGCGGAGAAGCCTTTTTTGATGTGAAAAGGAATGAAAATAAGCCGTTTGTAATTCAATCTGAAGGCGTTCAAATCACTGTGCTTGGAACAAGTTTTCATGTAAAAACAACTGGAAATATCACTGAGGTAATCGTTGTTACTGGTTCAGTACAAGTTGAGATTGATGGTAAAAAAGAAGTTCTAAAACCTGAAGAAAAACTTTCTGTAAATCAGGAAACCGGAGAAATGCTGAAGACTACGCCATCCAATAACCTTTACAATTATTACGTCAGCAAAAGATTCCAAGCTGATGGAATTCCGTTGCAGGAATTAGTCGCGTCATTAAATGAAGCCTACGATTCAAACATAGAAATTGCTAGAGGAGAATTAAAAGCATTGACCATCACCACCACGCTGGAATATGGCTCACTAGAAAAGAATCTTGAAGTGCTAAGAGAAACGCTAAACCTCACAATCGTTCGACAAAGCGGGAGAATAATCATACAGTAAGAAACTTTCTCATGGAAATAAAGGACTATGGTTGAAAAAATCATAGTCCTTACTTTGTTAAATTACCCCAGATTTTAATCCTAAGTTATCAATGCTGCGATTCAACTCATTTTTTAGATTCTGTCTCCTAACCTTGGTTTTTTTGCTGTGTTCATTAGAAGGTTTTTCACAAATGATGCTTGAAAAGAAAATCAAAATAGAATCAGATGAAGAATTGAGTTTACGGCAAATGCTTGACTCCCTTTCTGCCCAAAATAATTTCTATTTTTCCTACGAAAGCAGCCTTTTGGAACTGTACAAAACGCTGGAAGCCCCCAAATTCTCAGGTTCCATAGGCGATTTTTTACTGAAAGAACTGGGAGATGACTATGAATACAAGGAACTCCCTGGCTATATTATCATTCGATTTGCTCCCGAAAGGCTAGATCTGGATGCAGAAATGGATACCCGATTCAATACCGTAACGGTAAAGGGCTACATCAAAAATGTACAGACACAAGAGGTGGTGAGCCAAGCGAGTATTTATGATAAAAACAGCCTTGCTTCCACCCTGACGGACAAAAATGGCTATTTCAAATTAAAATATAAAAAGAAGGATTCTTCAATTTAGCTTACCCTGAGCAAGGAAAATTATCGTGATACCACCTTTTTGCTTTTGCCAACGGTGAGTATTGTAGCAGAGAAGGAGAACCGTAGATTCCGATACATTCCTGGTGATAGTGCTACAAAATCCCTAGAAGAGAGTTTCCTAGGAAAGGCTTTTATAGGTTTTAAGCAAAGGCTTCAGGGCATCAACATGGGAAATTTCTTTGCTGAAAGCCCTGTGCAAATGTCCTTGATTCCAGGTTTGAGTACCAAAGGAATGTTCAGCAGTCAGACGATTAGCAAGTTTTCGCTCAACCTAATCGGCGGATATACAGCTGGAATCGAAGGAATGGAAGTAGCTGGGATTTTTAACATCAACAAGCGGGATGTTAAGTCACTACAAGTAGCCGGGATTTTCAACTTGGTTGGGGGAAGTTCCAAAGGCTTGCAAGTAGGTGGAATTTATAATTCTGTGTACAAAAACGTAGATGGACTGCAAGTTGGAGGAATTTTAAATCAAGTAAAGGGCAATGTAAAAGGCCTTCAGGTAGGCGGAATAGCCAATTATGTCAAAGATACAGCTACGGTGCAAATTGCCGGAATTGTAAATCATGCTGATCAATCCAGACATTTTCAACTTGCCGGAATCACTAATAATACCTCAAAATCAGCTGGCTTCCAGTTAGCGGGCATATCAAATATCGCAGGAGAGTCTGTTGACAATCAAATAACCTCCATTTACAACCGAGCCAAAGTTGTCAATGGATTTCAATTTGCTTTGATCAATAGTGCCCAGGAAAGTGATTATCCTATTGGCCTGTTGAACTTCATAAAAAATGGAGAGAAGAATCTTGGACTTTCCATTGATGAGTCTGGGTTCACGCATTTTGACTTTAGATCAGGTGGCAGAAAAATGTATGGAATTCTCGGAGTGGCATACAACCTTAGAGATATAGATACTCCAATCGGGCTTGAAGCAGGATTGGGTATTCATCTGATTCCTGAAAAGAAGTTTTCTTTGGACACAGAATTTGTCTCGCTTACAGCAAGTGATTTTGTGGAAGTAGCAAACCACATTCAGTCTTTTCGACTCTTCCCTGGCTTTAAATTCGGGAATCATCTGCGAATCTTTGCTGGCCCGAGCTTGAATTTTGCCTTCCTAGATCCTGGGCAGGAGGATTTCACCAAAGGTTGGAATATCCTGGAAAAAACTACGTTAAATGGCATTTACAGGAGTTATGGAGGCGTTAGTGGTGGGTTGCAAGTGATTTTTTAACATTAAGCAGTTCTTCTATTCCTCTACAAAACATCAGGTCTATAATGGTTCGGCATTACTCTGAAAAATCCGGCAATTACCTGAACAAAAAAACCCGGCCTTAGCCGGGTTTCTGGGTGATGTGAAAACAACTTTTCACTAGTTCCCTATTTTAATGTTGCCACTTGAAACAACACCTGACACGGTATAAGGAGACCCGTTATCTATCTTCAAACTGCCAGAAGAATTACTACCTCCAACTCTAATATTTCCACTGGAGGTTTTAAGATCAAAGTTAAAATCGCTCAAATCGGAATTTGTCTGTATGTCAAAATTTCCAGAAGATCCTTCAAATTGAGTATTTGAACCAAAGTAAGAATTGTTAACAGTATAATTTCCTGAGGAAATCTTCAATTTGCCTAGCTCCTGAACTCCGTTCAAAATTCCATTTCCTGAGTTTAAAGAACTATTAACCTTTCCACTAATCAATTTGAAGTTAAACTTCCCACTTGATCCTACTGCATTCAAATCTCCTTCTTGATTGGAAATACTTGCATTCCCAGAAGAAATTTCCAACTCAACATCTCCAATGAGATCATAAGCATTAATCTTACCTGAACTTAATTTCAATCCCAAAAGCGGTGCTTTGATATCACCTAGTTCAATATTTCCAGAAACTCCATCGAATTCAAATTTCTGAGCAGTCACTTGATGAATTTGAATATTTCCTGAACCTGCCTCCAAATTCATATTCATATGTTGAGGTCCCGTTAGATTAATATATCCGCGGCTGTTTCCGCCTCCCATTCCATGTCTTACTACTTCTATGATCAGCGTATTCTGATCCACTCTGTATTCGATCGCAAAATTTCCAGCTTTACTGGATTCCAAAGCCCCAATTAGCTGTACAGACTCCATATCAGGATTTCCTATATAGGATACATCCAAAAAGGATGATTCTATTTCTATTGAATTCACGTCGGTGAACTCTTCATTGATTGACTGCACCAACTCAAGGTTAGTATCACAAGACGTCAAAGAGGCAATTGTAGTACTCACTAGTGCAATTGCCACTAATCGAAATTTACTTTGTTTTGTTCTCATAAACAGATAGCATTTCAGAATTAACTGTTGAAAATATATTTTAACTAGTCTGCTTGCATACCATAGTACGCCGAGCTGAATTTCAGGTTTCTAAATAAAATATTCCTTGATTTAGATCAATTGACCATTGGAGTTTATCTATCCATTTCCTTTGAAAAGCCAAAAACCACATTAACCATATTATAGAATATGATTATCCGCACTGATGCCAGTCACCTTAGATTTTTTGCTTTTACCAGGTTGGAAGACCGGTACTTCGGCTTCGCTCAGAATTAGTGACCGAAGACTCCCGAAGTGGCGGGACAGGCAGAAATGGCCATAGTTCTTAAGTTTAACATATCTTATATTGCCTTTGCCACCTAAGAATAAGAAAAACGGATTTACATAGTATTGAAAATTAGAACCTTATTTCAATGATCTTTAATCTGAAATATTTGAAATTGAACCTTAACTCATCTCAAGCAGATATAGTAAGGACAGCTTACTTTACATTTACCCTTATTGAACTATTAAAAAAATGATAGCTACAACTCCAGCCCCTCCCTACTACGCGGTTATATTTTCAAATATTCGAACAGAAATTGAAGATGGTTACGAAGAAACTGCTGCAGAAATGTTGCGCTTAGCTGATGCTCAAATAGGCTACCTTGGCCATGAAAGTGTTAGAGATGGATTAGGAATTACTGTCAGTTACTGGTCTAACTTAGATGCCATTAGAAATTGGAAACAGCAAACCGACCATCTCCTTGCTCAAAGAATGGGAAGAGAAAAATGGTATTCAGCATATAAAACAAGAATTTGCTTGGTAGAACGGGATTACGATTTCTCCCTGTGAAGTTCAATTAACAATTGAACCGAACTGATTTTCAATTACTTCAGTAAAAATAAGTCAGGATCTTATTTACTAAAATAGGCTTAGGATTTTTTACCCTAAGCCTATTTTAGAATTAAACTTATATGATTATCCGCAAAGATGCCAGTCACCTTAAATTCTTTGCTTATCAGGTCGGAAGACCGATGACTCCCGCACTGGCGGGACAGGCTGAACTGGCCACAATTCTTAAGTTTAAGATATCCTTTTTTGCTATTGACTTCATACTGGAACTAAAGCGGATATAATTATAAACGTATTTAGCTCAAGTAGTTTGTTTAAAAGGCATATCCGAGTCCAACCCCTGCAAATAGAGGCCAAAACCCATTGTTATTAAATATAGGATTCAAGTTTATTTTCCACATAAAACCGCCATCAGTAGGAACTCTTCTATAGCCAAAATTCATCACGCCCATAATTGAAGGAGAACTATCTATATCAAGAATAAAACTGGTGTAACCACTTTCTGAATAGGAGTCGCAGACATAATTTCCATTACCGTCATAATAGCAACTCTCGTAGTAGTAATTTTGATTATTGAATGCCAAAAAAGTGGCTCCAAAACCCATTTCAAAAAAATGGTTTCCTTTTCCGTAAAGCTTATTCACCATTACTGGAAGAGAAAAAAATGAATCTCCATCCACAGCATATCCTCCAAAGCCTACTCGCATTCCCCAAGAGTCAATTCTAGTTTTATCAAATCGGAAATCATAGTTAAAACTATAAGGAAGTCCTGGTCCACCCAATTCCATATAAATTGACTGAGTTGCCAATTTGGGTTCGCTCTCTTGTGCATGTACTACTTGAGTACTTATAAGCAATAGCAATCCTAGGATCAAATGTTTCATAAATGTTTGTTTAAGATATATTAATACGAATAAACGCTATTTGCTCTAAATAGATGTTTAGATTTGATTATATTTTACTGTTTTATTAGTTTTTAAATATTGAAAATTATGATTATTCGCAATGAGGCCAGTCAGCAGAGATTCACGGCTTATTTTGCAGGATATTCTAATTTCTAAGCTGCTAAAACTAATATGTTTAACAATCAAAATTGTCCTTGCCTGCTTTCTGGCAGAAAAGCTGATATTCGTATTGAAAATTATTATCCTGACAAAAGATTACTAGTATGAATACAAAAAAACTGAATTTGACTGTAGCGATGGTTTCTGCCTATATGGTGCTGATGGTTTTTGTAGCATGTGTTGATGATCCCGAAATCAACCCTTTTGGTGAATGTGGTGGTTCAAGTAAGGTAAATGCAAGGGATATATCTTTATATTATGAACCTTCCCAAAATAGTGCGTCCGCTACGGAGTCTGATACAGTGAATTTTAAAGACTTCAATGTTTACCTTAGAATTAATTGGGAAGTAGTATCTGAAGCTCCAACTAGCGCGAGTTTTCCGGGAATGGCGTATGCTCTTTCCTGCGCTCCCAATTTAAATTTTCAAAATATAACGGGCATTAGAATAGAATTGCTTGCGCCCTATGGAGGGAAAGAAGCAGGAACAGATATATCTAATTTAGTAAGCACACACGAGGATATTAAAATTTCTGAATTAAAGAATTTTACCGGAACTACGGGTCAGTATAAGCTCAAAGTCGATCTCCAGCCTAGCAATAAAAGTCAATTGAAAACCAAAACGGTTTTAATTCTTAAAGATGGCTCAGCTAAAATCTTAGAATCCACCTCTCCAGTACTTTTAACTAACTGATTTTATGCTTAGAAAAATCCTACTTGGCTTTTTTGCCGCAGCAATGGTACTTGCCGTTGTTTACATGCTGGGTCCTAAGCTTCAGGATCAAGAATTAACTATAGATTATCCGCAGGTTCCTACTCGCTTAACAGAATTGCAAGACTACGTCAACCAGCGGGAAGACACAGTCATTGGCCTAAAACCTGGTAATGAAGCCTATATCGTCTGGGCAGATAGTTTGAATAAGCACAAGACTCCGTATTCCATTGTATATATCCATGGTTTTGGGGCCAGTCCAATGGAAGGAGATCCAGTACACAGGTTTTTAGCAGCACATTTTGGTGCCAATCTATTTGTAACAAGGCTTCCAGATCATGGCATAAGAAGAGAGAATGGATTAGAATATGTAAGTGCACAGGCGTTGGCAAATGCTGCCGGTGAGGCATACCAAATCGGAAAGAGTCTCGGAGATGAGGTAATAGTAGTGGGAACCTCCATGGGAGGCGCATTGACTTTACTCTTGGCTAGTCAACAACCTGATATCAAGGCAGTAGCAGTATATTCTCCGGCTGTTAGGGATTATGGTGAAAAGCTTTCTGCATTTTTCTCTCCATGGATGCAAAAATTAATGCAATGGACAATGATGAAAAATAAAATAATTCATCAGGATAGAGAAGGTGAAAAAGCGATGTATTGGTCAGAAGATTACCACATGAATATTTACGAAAGTCTGGCAATCATCCTATACAGTAATATGAATGAAAGCACCTTCAGTAAAATTAAACAGCCCTTGTTTCTAGCTTATTATTACGAAAACAAGGAAAACCAGGATGATGTGGTCTCGGTGCCAAAAATGCTGGAAATGTATGATCAACTCAGTACCCCATCTGAAATGAAAAGAAAGAAAGCATTCCCAAATGCAGCAGACCATGTAATAGGTAGTTCTATTACCTCTGGTGACTGGGAAGGAGTTCTTTTTAGTACAATTGACTTCTTAGAAAATGTGGTGAAAATCCCAGCTAAACCGGAGTATCAGGAGAAAATTGATGATCTTCTGAAAATTCAGGATTCGATGGGAAAAATTGAATAAATAACAAAAAAGACCAAGCTGTAAACTTGGTCTTTTTCGTTTCCTTTATTCAAACTTTGCTCTGAACGGCTCAGTGGGAAGACCTAAATTATTTGTAAGATTTACTTCCGGGTTGTCCGCCCAAGCGTAGCGAATTTCACCAACTTCCAATCCTTCAGGAAGCATTATTCTTACAGATGACTTATCAGAAATCATGGCGGAAACCTGTTGAAAATCACCATTATCTTTACCTACAATAAAACCTTTCACTTCTTCTCCTTCAGTTAATTTCAAACCTTCGCCTATAGATTTAAATTTGACTAATAATTCATTGCCTTGTCTAGATAGAGAATCAAATTGGGGTCCGGAAGCAAGGTTCTTCTCTTTAAAAGCAACTTTTTTGGCTTGGAGCCAAAGTCGTTCCCCTACGTCTTTTTTATTTTTAGGATGTATATCTTCAGCTTCCCCTATGTCAATAATTGTAGCCATTCCCGTATTTGGCAATTCCAAAGTTTGGGCCTGAGCCTCCCTTAAAAACGCCCAATTACTATCAGGCTGTACATCTTTTCTCTCCATGAAATTTGCCAGTTGAACAAACAAGAAAGGGAAATCTCCTAACCCCCAATCCCTTCTCCAATTGGTTATCATTGTAGAAAATAGCTCTTTATATTCCTCATGACGACCTGCATTGCTTTCGCCTTGATACCAAATCGCACCTTTAATCGAGTATTTAGCAATGGGTGCAATCATCGCATTGTACATCATTCCAGGCATCCAATTAAAAAATTCAACTTTTGGTAGATGAGGCTCTACAATTGAATTTGAATAGGCCCAAGTTCCTTCCAGAGATACTTTGTTGCCCGATTCTAACAGATACATTTCGCCTTTTTGACCTATTCTAGGCTGATTATTCCAAGTATTTATAGCTCGAATAGTTAACACATTGCTACCCTTTAGCAGCATTTCTGAAGGAATTGCTATTTCCGGCAATGAGACTCCCCAGTCTTTGTATTCGAGCAACTTCCCATTCAGATACACATAAGCCATTTGGTCTATGGTGGGAATATGTAAGCTTACCTCATCCGTTGCCTTAAGATTGAATTTCTTACGAACCCAAGCAATATGCTGCAGTGGATTGGCATCAGGCAAGGTTATTTTTCTCCAACTTGAATCATCATAATCTATAGAGGAAACATTCCTAGCCGCAAGTGTATCGGGGTTGCTCACCATAGAGTCCCGCAAATGCTGATTCATCTCATTCTCCTGCAGCTTTGAAACCCAAGCATCTCTATTTTCTACCACGTCTTTTGCCTGAGCCAGAAAGGAACCTTCCATCTCAACTAATATCTCAGCATCTGTCCAGCCTTCTACAGGTGTACCTCCCCAATTGGATTCTATGATTCCTACAGGCACTTTCATTTCTTGATTATTTCGCTTCGCAAAAAACCAAGCTACAGCCGAAAAATCCTTCATATTCACTGAATCAGCGATTTTCCATTCTCCTCCCACTACATCATCCAGTTTCTCAGCACTATATGAGTTAGGAACTTTAAAAAATCGGATCTCTTGGTTTCCACCTTCTGCAAATTCTTTTTCAGCACCAATTACCTGAGACTTTAATCGCCATTCCATATTGGATTGACCTCCAGCTACCCAGACATCACCAATATATACATCGTTGATTTTCTGACGATTAACCTCAAGAACAAAAGGTCCTCCTGCAACCAATTCCGGCAATTGCAACAACCAGGTACTATCAGCTTCTACAGTTCCACTTGTAATTGCTCCAGCCAAACTTACACGGACATTTTCTCCTGGAATACCCTTCCCCCAAACAGAAATGGCCTCTTGCCGTTGTAAAACCATGCCATCGCCAAACAGCCTAGGCAAGGTAACTTCCGATTCAAATTTTGAATACTCACATGAAAATAAAATCAGAAGGGTAAATAATTTCCAGGTATGTTTCATAGATTTTTATTAATTCTAATGGAAAAATGCCTAAAAAATCTGAAACATCTAAACATAATACCCTTTATAAAGGAGCGTAACACGTTCTACCAGAATTTATTGATTAATCGCTTCCAATGAATTGGCTAAATAAGCAAATGGAGCATTCCAATTAATTGCAATTTCATTTGACGCATAGCTGCAACTTTCATCTGTATAAGATTCATCCGGGAAGGAACTGGTATAATTACACCCATCTTGTTGCCGTGGATTTGGGCCTCCCACCATAAAACCAGGCAAAGGAGGTAGATCAGGTCGGGAAGTGGCTAATCGATGGTGCGGGTGCATGGGAGATTTCGTTCCAAAACCTGTAACATAGGAATATCCAGTAGCATTTCTGCCAAGGATATAATCCAGATTATCTAATGCCTTTTCAAGAAATATACGCTCATTACTTTGCTTAAAAGCACTTATCAACAGGATTCCTTGATTAGCCGCAACTGCATTAGAACCCCATATAAAATTCTTAGAATCGGTTTCCATGGGAGTGTTGAAAGCCGTTTCCTCTGTCCCTTCAATTTGCTCTCTAGCAGCAGCGAGCAGGTTTATTTTTAGCATTGCTATCCATTCTTGTGGCAGTAAAGTAATGTGGTCTTGATGCCTAAGTAGTGAGTAATAACCTAACCAAGCCACTTGGTTCCAGGATGGAAGTTTGAAACTTTGATCAGCATTAGCCAACTCTTCCCAATAGGTTAAATTATGAGTGGTGATAAAAAGCTCGGATGCAGCCCATATCCATTCGTCACCGCTACTATTATCCCCATATGCACCAGTGACTACATCTGGATCAAAAGCTTCATTCAATTCATTTTGCTTGTAGAGGACATCCGGATTCGCTTTTGCCCAACTCCAAGCTTTCTCTGCTGCTTTCAAATACATCACTGATTCTTCAGGAAAATAGGCCTTGTAAATACGTGAAGCTTGAGCCATCACTGCTGCAAAATCCAGAGTCGCGGTGGTACTTTTGGCTACAAAATAACGCTGGGAAACTGCCAAATGAGGTTCAACCATTCCTTCAAACTTGGCTGTAGTTAGCTTATGATAAACTCCCCCATCAGCAGGATCCTGCATTGAAAGCATCCATTCCATATTCCAGCGAATTTCATCCAGCAAATCTGGAATTTGATCCCCTGATTCTGGAATATTCAACTCGAGTTTCTCAAAATAAGTTGGATAATCCTCATAAAGGGACAACAGGGTACCTACTGTAATTCCTGAGTTCACTACATATTTGTTGTAATCTCCGGCATCATACCATCCCTTTGGAGATGAAAACAAATCTCCAGGCTTTCTAGAACCGGAAGCAGCTGAAGGATGAATCATCACCTGATCATCAGGATGTCCCAGCGGTCTAGCCCAAATACCGGCTTGACTCTGGTCCAATTCCAAACCTGCCCTTTGAAAGTAAAATGCCTTTATACTAGCTTTTCCTAGTTCTTGGTTGATTTGAGGATGGATCTGAAATGAGTAAGATTTTCCCACGCCGTTTAAAACTAGCGTATAATTTCCAACCTCAGTAAATGCAGAGAAGTCAGCAATTCTAGCGTTGTTTCCGGAAAATGATTGTTTAATAGTCTGAGCTACCTTTCCTTCAAATACAATGTTTTTTCCGGCCGTGTCCCATATCACAAAATCTTCCACGTCTTCATGGTTTAAGATCACAGCCAATTTTTGTTGATTTGGGTAAAAGCCAATCTGATTGAGACGAATAGCTTCATCCACAGGTAGACTTTCATCAATCATTGGAGCTTTGCATCCTATAATAAAGATCAAGAAAAATAATGCTGCCGCAGTAGCAGTCCTTTTTCTTAAATGACTGATATATAAAATATTATTACTCATTGATTCAATTAAAATAGATATCTAAAAGCTCCTTTATTGGGAATCCCAACCCAGAGTGTATTATCAAAATTCAAAGAACTGGAGACATTTGATTTCAAATCCATCCCATTGTTCTCTCGCTTTAAAACTTTCCATTCCCCATCTTCACTTTTCCTCAAAACCCATCCAGGGTTTGCATCGATTCTTCCGATTTTCAATCTTGCTTCCAATTGATTTCCCAGAAATATCAAATCATATCCAGCACCTTTTTTCAATGCATTTACTACCTGAATAGGAGATGCTTGAACAATAGTGGGTAAAGCTATTTCTTGGAAAAGCCCATTCTTCAAAGTAAACATCTTCGTTTCCAAATTTTGAGCTTCCACTTTGTTGGCTTTTTCTAGCTCATCAGCAGTAAGAATATCCTGGATTCTAGCTTTGGAAAATGACTCGTGAGAAGGGAACATGGCCTTCTTTTTGTACATTTGGGCAGCTAATTCATCTCTGGAAAAGAAAGGGAACTCCTCTCCCATCACCGGAAAAGTCATCAGGGGATCAACTGATCCATTATTGTCAAAATCTTCAAAATAGATCCGAACTGGATTATTTTCGTCAGTTTGCAATCTGGAATTCAAACCCCAATTTCCAGCGATCATTTCTGGACTTCCATCTCCATCCAGATCCTGAATCAAAATAGCAGACCAAAGTCCTGTTTTTCCACCGGGCAAAAACTCTTCCGAGCGATCTACAACTTTCCCTTCTTTAAGATTCAGAATTCGGATTCTATCAAACTCAGATGCAACAATCAGCTCATCAAGCCCGTCCTGATCTAGGTCATAGGTTTGGGAAGCCTTGACTCTGGAAATAGAACCGAGTGAAATCGGTGAGAAAGAACCATCGCCTTTATTGATCCATACTTGGCTAGAAACTGATTCTGGCCATCTTTCAGGTGAATATCCTGCACCTACAAAGAGATCCTCCAATCCATCTCCATTGGCATCCCAAGTCGAGACAAACTCTGTGGGAAATGTACCAAAGTCGAAAGGGGATTCGGTGAAAACGCCATTTCCTTTATTGATCAAAAGCACATCCTTCTGCCTTTCGTCCCCTTCTGTCAAATCAAAGTACCCGCCTATGGCGACATATAAGTCCAGATCAGAATCTCCATCTGCATCCAATGCCACCATTGAAGTAATGGTTGGGTTTTCAGATGAATAAAGCAATTCAAATTTCTCCTTGTATCCCGCAGCCTCTCTTGGATAGGATTTGATCGATGATCCATCAGATACAATTATTTCATCTATACCATCACCATTCAAATCCACTGAAAGCATAGAAACTTTGCTTTCTGAAAGGCTATAGAGCAACTGGCTTTGCCGCTTGTAATCATTCGGAAGAGTTACTTTTTTATCAATCAAAAACTCCCCCAATGCAATAAAATAGGGTTCTGTTTTAGCTTCAATTCTATATTCTATTTCGGCATCAGCTTCAGAAACTTCCAGAATTTGATTGATGTCGGCATACTTTATCCTGTTGATTTTGCTGTTTTTCCATCGTACTTCGATTGAATCTACTTTCGCATTGCCCAAACCAAAGTGCAAGATGGAACTCACATTTCCTTGGTAGCCTTTGTATATCTGCTGCTCTTGATAGTTGATAATTCCATTTTGATAGACTGTTACGCGAGCACCAATTCCATCCTGATTTCCTTCAAGACCTTTGAGTTTGATTTGGAGAAAATTGGATTTAGAACGCTCAGAAGTCATATTTTTGAAAACTTGGGCTGGTTCATTAAGATTATTAATTACCAAATCCAAATCCCCATCTTGGTCTAAATCTGCATAAACGGCTCCGTTCGAATTTCCCGGAGTATCCAGTCCCCAACTTTTAGATTGATTCTCAAACTGAATTCCGTTGACATTTTTGAAGGCATAATTTCCAACCTTGGTCGCGGGCATTTTCTCTATCAGCGCGTTGATCCCTGCAGCAGAAACCTTTTCATTTTGCAGGTATTCATTTCTATAGTTGATAAAATCCAGATTGGTAAAATCCTTTAAAAACCCATTGCTGACGAAAAGATCCGTAAAACCATCGTTGTCAAAATCTGCGAATAATGGCGACCAGCTCCAATCTGTAGCACTTATTCCTGCCAATTGACCAATCTCAGAGAATGTTCCATCGCCATTGTTCAGCTGTAACATATTTCGCATCAGCTGATGATGCAAACCTGCCTTTAGGAAGAGGTTATAGTGTTCGTAGTTTTCAGGAGTGAAAAGTAATTTCTGCCTTGAATTATCCTCTGGAAGCATGTCCAAGCTGATCAGATCCAATTTCCCATCGCGATTGATATCAGCTGCATCCACTCCCATCGTAAAAAGACTGGTATGACCGATAGCCTCCTTCACTCTATTGATAAAAGTACCATCTCCTTGATTGATGTAGAGATAATCCGGAGCTGAGTAATCATTTCCAAGATAAATATCAGGATAGCCGTCTCCGTTGAAATCTGCGATCGAAGCACCTAACCCGTAGCTCAAGCCCGTCTCTGTTAATCCCGATTCTTTGGTGATATTTCTAAAAACTCCATCTTCATTCTTGAAAATCTTGGTGCTGCTCATCGAATCTGCCGAATTCAGCATGGTTTCGAACGCATTGATATTGAGATTACTGAATAATCTCGGATTATGATTGAGAAGGAGCATGTCCAAATCCCCATCCTGGTCTAAGTCTGAAAAGTATGCTGCGGTACTGAACCCCGGATCATCCAATCCATAGTCAGCAGCCATTTCTTTAAAAAACGGAATTCCTTGCTTGTCTAATCCCTGATTGACAAACAATTGATTTCTTCGCTGATCATCTGATAAATCACCAGAATAGCAGAGATAAATATCTTTTAGGCCATCTCCGTTGATATCAACGATTGCTGTGCCAGTAGTCCAGCCATTAGCTCTGCCAGCTGTCCCTGTTGCCAAGGTAATATCCCGGAATTTCAGGTTACCCTGATTCAAAAAAAGCTTATTTTCACCTTGATTGGCTGTGAAGTAAAGATCTTCAAGGCCATCATTGTTAAGATCCCCTACTGCTACTCCGCCTCCATTGTAAAAATATTGGTAGGTAAGGATATTAGCTACCTCAGTTTCTTTGATCTGATTAGTAAAAGCAAGTTTAGTAGAATCAGAACTTACCAATTCAAAAAGTGTGTGTGGATTTTCCTCCTTTTTATCCTGACAGGAGAAAATGAAAAATACAGCTCCCAGTGCCATGACTTGGAGTGATTTTACTAGTGCATTCTTTCTAAATGTGAGTTGGGGTGTCAAGCTCAGTGATTTATTGATTTTGTGATTTCCCTTACTGGGGAAAATGATCATAATTTCTTTATTGATCGGGCGGGAAGACAGATGAAAGTTGACCGAATTACCCTTTCCTGTGGAGTTCTATCGCTCGTGATCATTTAGAAAGCTTTTGAAGCTGCCTAGGTCATTCTCGATCTATAGCCCATTTTTTCACTGCAACAATAGAGAATTTAATTAGCTGCGCTCTCTACGAAATATTGGCATTCTCTGCGGTTAAAGAGACTATCTAGGTTTTAGTAAAAACTCCGAGACAGAACACTCTGCCCCGGAGATTGAATTAATAAACCTCTTATGCTATACTATTTAATTTACTGCTCTAACCACTCGAACATTATCCACTCCTAATACTGCTTGAATATCATTTGAAGTGGTATTGATAACTACCAATCTCAACTGCTTAACTCCACCACCGTCTCCTTTCAAGAAGTCACCATAGGTATTCAATCGAGTAGATCCATTTGTTAATCGAGTCATATTAGCAGACAAAGTATGCCAGCTACCATCAGTAGTTTTAATAAAATCGCTTAAAGGAATGTTATAGCTCAATTCATTGCCTTGGCTATCTGGATACCAGATTTGCATCTCCAAACCAGCTATAGAGGCTGTGGTATTGATTGCTACCTCAAAACGAATATCATAATTAGTGGCTGGGGTACTTGGTTCATAACCTTCACCTTCAGGGAAAATTTGTACACCGCCCCAATTTGTAAGATTGATTACCTTTGTCATTATTCCATCCATAATTTGCCGGAAATGCCTGATTCATTCCTCCGAAATTTCCGTCTAAACCGGAAATACCTGGCTGAGAAGGGAGAATCATCTCACCGGATATACCCCATCCCCAATTCCAAGGCCATTCTAATGCGCCATTGGTATCAAAGTCGGCAACCATTCCTCTATCAGCATAAATCTGCGTATTTCTATTGGTTGCTGAACCTCCTGACTTAGTTACCACTCTGATGGTTTGTCCTTCTGAAAAGTCCAAATTATCAGGAACTTTGACTGTTAGGGAAGACCCTGCAGCGTTGGTAGTGATACCAGTAGTCACAAAAGCGTCTTCACCTGGGAAATAAACTGTATCCACGAAGTAGAAATATCTGCCAAATAGAGTCAAGTCATCCCCTGCTTTTACGTACTGATTTTTAACCTGTGTGATCTGAGGTGCTGGAGGAAGTGTTTGGAATTCCATAATCGCTTCACCAGCCTTATTCACCAATCGCAATGTATTTGGGACATTTGGATTAGTAGCTACAGTTGGTACTGAGTCGCCTACCGTTACGATCACAGTATTATTAGTGACGTAAGCAGTATTCACACCCAGTGGGTAGTCATTCAGATACACTTGCTGGGTACCCAATAGATTATTTCCCAAAATTGCCAAGGTACTTCCTAAGGTAGCAGAAGTAAATGCACTATCTGCCGTGGTTGGATCTGTATTTCTAACCCGCTCAATAGTTGGAGGTCCAACATTAATTTCATCCTCCTCAGTACATGCACCAAGTGCAAGTACCATAAGTAGCGCTGAGGCTACTAGCATTGAGTGTGAGGATCTTATATTATTAAATATTTTCATATGTTTAGCATTTCAATGTAAGTCCACAAATTAATTTTCTGCTGAGAAATCATACGGTACAGCAGGCTTTCTCAAGTTTGGAGCTCTAGACAATTCTGCTGAAGGAATTGGAATTAAGAAATTCGATGCGTTTACATCAAAATATCTTGGAGATGTATCGCTGTCAGGAATTTCAATTTCCCAAAGAGTAGGATCCGGAATTTTATCGGCATAGACTCTGAATGTTCCTCTATCTTGGTTAGAAAGGATATCGTAAGCCTTTGCTGGATCATAATAGTGCAGTTTGGTAAATTCATACCATGCTTGACCTTCCATTGCAAATTCTTTGATTCGCTCCTCAAATACATCTTGCCATGTCACAGATGTAAGCGGACTCACACCAGCTCTTGCTCTTACCATGTTCACATATTTAAGGGCTTCTGCAGGGTTTTTCCCCAAAATAGCTTCAGCATAAGTCAAGTAAACATCTGCCAGCCTCAAAATGTATGTATTGATCTCTGTTCCTTGCTGAACAACTTTGCCTGCGTTATCCTCAGGACGTCCTACCACATATTTCTTTACCCATGCACGAGAATTATAATCTCTTCCACCTTCTGAACCTCTAGCAGGAACTCTCAGCTCTTGCGCAGAACCTCCAGGAGGCACTTGAGTAATGTATGAATAATGATCACCAGGGAACATGAAGGTTCCTTTTCTTCTTTCGTCAAACACCAAATCATCGTATAGATCTAGCATCCATTTGGAAGCTCCGATATCTCCTCCCCATCCGTCACCGAAACCGGTGATTTCAGAACCGAAAGCTAAGAAAGCCTGTACCGAATTTTGTGCTCCCCATGCGCCAGCTTGACCTGCATTGTAGGTCCATTGTAAGGCTGCAAGTGTCTCTACATTGTTATTGTTTGCCGTTTTGAACAGGTCCTCATAGTTTTCAAGCAATGAAGCTCCTGAATTATCGATCACTCGCTTAGCGAAGTAAGCAGCAGAATCAAGGTCTGACTGGTTTCTCGTTCCCCCAACACCTGCTTTGGTTAAGTACATTTTTGCCAGCATACCTTCAGCGGACCATTTAGTCAAACGTCCAGTTTGAACGGGACTCTCTGGCAGATTTTCCACTGCATAGCGGAAGTCTTTGATGATGAATTGCCATACAGACTCCTCAGTATTTCTTGCGATTGTAGTATCCTGTAAAAGAGTCGTATTATTCGTAATGATCGGAACTGGACCCCAGTTCTGTCCCAGGTAAGAATAAGCCAAACCTCTCATGAATCTACCTTCTGCGATACCATGATTTTTGATTCGCTCTGTCACATTTTCACCTACGAAAGCATCAATGTTATTTATTAATGAGTTGGACTGAGCTACTACATTATAGAAAGCTCTCCATGAGGCTCCGTTTTCGGCAGTCTCACCAGTCGTATTGAATCGCACATTTTCTAGCTGGTACGATCCTGAGGTAAGTGTACCACCTCTCGCGTCACCAATACCATGGCTGGCTTTATCATTGTAGGCAAACCATACAATGTTATATAATGGCGCAGAAGCTGCTAAAATTTGATCGTCCGTTTTATAGAAGTTAGCATCTACGATTGCGTCCAATGGGGGTCTATCCAAGAAATCTTCTGAACAGCCCACCATTCCTCCAAGTAGCAAAGTAGCTCCAAGGACTATTTTATGGAATTTCGTGTTTGTTTTCATTTGTTTATGATTTTTGGATTAGAAGTCAACACCTAAGCTGAACGTATACATTCTGGTTTGTGGGTATCTACCGTAGTCAACACCGATCAATTGGTTACCTGCTGACACGTTATTACCTACTGAAGCACCTACCTCTGGGTCATATCCTTTGTATTTGGTAAATGTGTATGCATTTTGGACACCGAAGGCTACTTTAAGACCTCTAACAATATTTTGTTTTCCTAACAATTCATTAGGAACCACATAAGAAAGGTTGATATTTTTAATCCTTACATAGGAACCATCTTCTACAAACTTATCTGAGATTCTAGTTCCGTTACCATTGAGGTCTGTACCGGTAATTCTTGGCACTTCTGTTCCTGCATTGGCGATAAAAGGATTACCTGATTGATCCATTTCAATTCTTGCATAATCGTAGGTTTCCAACAGCATGTTTCTACCCAAGTTTACATTGTTTGGGTTGATGTTCAGGAATCTGTTGTAGTTATAGATATCTACTCCAAGTGCTCCTGTAAACAACACATCAAGTGCGAATCCTTTGTAGGTGAATTGCTGAGTCATACCAAAGGTGAATTTTGGCCAAGGATTACCGATGAAAGTCTGATCACGCTCATCAATTACTCCATCGTCATTCAGATCCTTGTACTTAATATCACCTACATAGATTCCGTTATCCTGATCTACTTGAATAGGATTTCCAGAGTTGTCTACTGGTCTTGGAGAAGATTCTACTTCCTCAATAGTTTGGAACAAGCCATCAGCTTGATATCCGTAGAATAACCAAGGTGCAAAGCCAGGCTGCGCTCTAGCTGTAAAATTATTTAACCACCACGCTGTACGATCGATAAAAGCAGATTCAGAGAAGAATTTGGTTACTTCAGTCTGGAATCCTGAGAAGTTGTAATTGGAACTCCATGAGAATCCACTTGCTCTATTATCGATATTGATCGTGTTGATCGTGATACCGTAACCTCTGTTTTCCAAGGCACCAATGTTAACTGTTGGCGTACCTATACTTCCTTCAGCCGAAGTACCCATGTACCAAGGTAGTGGATTAGGCAAAAGCAGGTTATCAGTTTTCTTCAAGTAGAAATCACCTTCAACTTGGATTCTATTGTTGAACATGTTCAAGTTGAAACCCAAGTTCACTGTAGAAGTTTCTTCCCATTTCAAGTTTGGATTACCGAATCTGGAAACCAGGAATCCACCACCCCAAGGAGTAGGAATACTTGGAGAGCTTAAAGGGGCGAAAATTGCACCCGCATCACCTTGGTTACCTGTAAGACCTGTTTCGAATCTAATTTTCAATTCATCCATCCATGTAGCATTCTGCAAGAAGCTTTCTTCAGAAACTCTCCATGCTGCGGATACAGAAGGGAAATAACCCCAACGATTCTCAGGGCCGAAATTCGCAGATCCATCTGCTCTGAATGCACCTAATAAGATATACTTTTCATTGAAGGTATAATTTGCTCTCGCAAAGTAAGATTCCATAGCCCAGTGACTGGCTCCACCACTATTGGTAGCACCTTGAGCTGAACCAAGACCCAGTTCTTGCAGATCATTTGACGGGAAGTTTACTCTACCCGCATTCATAAACTCGTACTGAGATTCTTGTGCTTCGTGAGACGCCATCACGTCTAAGGCATGCTTGCCCCAAACTGCGCTGTAAGTCAACATCTGATTCCAGTTCCAGTAAAAGCTATTGCTGGATTCCTGAGATAGTGTATTTGTATCATTAGTCACTACACCCAATGTGTAGGTAGGTGTAAAGAAGTGTCCGTTATTATAGTTGATGTTCGTGTTCACCATAGTTCTGAACTTCAAACCTTTCACTATATCAATCTCAACATTGAAACCACCCTGAGCGCCTCTTCTTTTGTAACTTCTATCCAAAAGGTTAGCCAAAGCGATTGGGTTAGCTGGCGTAAACTGCAAGCTAGATCCATTGACAGGATCCGCACCACCCCAAGATCCATCAGGATTGGTAACTGGTACATTTGGAGCCATTTGGATCGCATTGTTAATTACATCAGAGCTACCGGTTGCCAATTGCTCATCCGTGTGGAAAAGCTGAAGGTTTAAGCCAAGCTTCAACCATTTTCTTGTCTGGTTGTCGATATTCGTTCTGATAGAATAACGATCAAATGAAGATCCTATCGCGACACCTTCCTGATTGAAGTATTCACCGGAGATGAAAAACTGGGTTTTTTCATCACCACCAGTTAGGGTGATATTATGCTTATTCAACGGCGCAGTTTTGAAGAGCGCATCTTGCCAGTTGGTTCCTTCACCTAAAATTGAAGGGTCTAGGAATGCCGCAGGTGGTTCACCACCTGTTATTTCGCGAATATCATTAGTCATAGTTGCATATTGACTCAATGACATCACCTCTAGATTCTCAGGCTTATCCTGTAGCGTATATAGGTAGTTGTAAGAGATTTTGGTTTCGCCAGATTTACCACGTTTTGTAGTAATCATAATTACACCGTTTGTACCTCTAGAACCATAGATTGCTGTTGCTGAAGGACCTTGAAGAACTTCCATTGATTCTATATCACTTGGATTCAAACCTGCCAAAGGATTTGTAGATGAGGTATTACCATAAGAAACAGCAGAAGGCTGAATCTGTACACCATCGATTACATACAAAGGCTGATTAGTTCCACTGATGGAGTTGATACCCCTAATATTTACTGATATCCCTCCTCCAGGAGCACCTGTATTTTGAGTGACATACACACCGGCAGCTCGACCTTGAAGGGCTTGCTCTATGGTTGTATTGACCGTACGCTCTATATCTTCAGAAGTCACAGAAACCTGTGCACTTGACATATCACGTTTTTTCATAGTACCATAACCTACTACCACAACTTCATCCAGAGAAGCCATATCTTCTTCCAGGGTAATGTTTATTGTAGATTGGTTACCTACTACTACTTCCTGAGACTTATAGCCAATAAAGCTATAGACAAGGACAGATTGTGAAGAAGGAGCCGTAATTGCATACGTTCCATCAACTTCAGTTGCTACACCAGTGGTGGTTCCTTTCACCAGCACTGTTACACCTGGTAAAGCAAGTCCATCAGCTTCAGATTTTACGGTACCAGTGACCGTAACTTGAGCCTGAACTACACCTACCAGAAGCATGAGCCAAATCGGTAATAGTTTTTTCATCATGAGGGGTTTAATTGTAAGAAATTGGTATATAGGTTTTGAGCGGGAAAAGGTATTCCCAAGGCAAATTGTGAAGGTTGTAATAGATTGATATGCTTCATTCAGTTTGGGTTTTGTTTAAAAATCTTAGCTACAAACACCAAAAACTGAGATGAATTCCTAATACTGAACATAACTATTCAGTACGAATTGAATTTTGAAAAATTCAATAGATGAGAAATTAGATCAGGTTTTTGGGTTTATTTTTTTGATCCGAATAAATGTAGTTTGACTTATCTCTGCATAGGGTATTCAAATGTTTTTATTAGGGGTATCAAATGTTAACCCTTATGAAATCGATTGAAATCAAGGTTTTTAGGCTATTATCTTCAGTTTCAATGGCTGAAAAATTAGATCAAAGAGATTTATTTTATTTCTGTCTATCTCTAGTCTATTCCAAATTCTTTTTAAGTGCATTTCTAACCACTGCTCCCCAAGGCTTTATTTGAGATTCTTTCCACTCTCCTTCTGAGGAAGCTACTGGTAGTAACATGGAACAAGTCTCATCTTTATCAGCTATGGACCAGCCTGCCCAGGTAAATTTTTCTACTTTCCATCCAATTCAACCAATTCGCCCAAGAGGCTGCATCAATAGGTCCATCACCGGTAGCTTCCATGCCTGCACACTCAGACACGAAAATTGGAAGACCTGCCTGAAAGGCTTTCTCCGCACGGTCTCTCAAATAGTCCTTGTGCGTCGCAGCATAGAAATGAAGAACATACATAAGATTTTCCTGATTTTGAATGGGGTTTTCTGCTACCAAATGTATATCCTGACTCCAGGTAGGAGATCCTACCAAAATCAAATTATCTGGATCATATTTCCTGATTTCAGTAATAATCTCTTCACTGTAAGCTTTCACTTCGGCCCAGGTTTCATAATCCGGCTCATTGAAAAGCTCATAAATCACGTGGGGATTTTCGCCATAGGTTTGCGCCATTTCTGCAAAAAATTCCTTAGCCTGCTCAGGATACAAGTCATGACTATGCCAATCAATGATCACATAGATGTCCTCTGCAATGGCAGCCTCTACTACAGCTTTTATTTTTTGAAGGGCAAACTCAGGGTTTTCCAGATAGGCACCAGCAGGGTCCACTCCCATTGCTGCTCTCACCAAATTGGTATTCCAGTCGCTTTTCAGCCACTTTACAGCTGAAGCATTATAAAATCTTGGCCACCAATTATGCCATCCAAAGCTTACCCCCCGAAGCATCACTGCTGATCCACTAGCGTCTGTTAATTTGCCATCAGTCACTTTAAGCTGTCCAAAAAATTTGACTTCGCCCGTTGGATCTGGGTTAGAAACTGGAGGCGTCGGAACTGGGTCAGGCGCTGACGCTTCTGTGCAAGATGATAAAATCAATCCTGCTATAATTAGGAGTTTTTTCATTAGTTAGGGTTGTTAATTGATGTCCAATTATACACCTACCTATATTCAAACATGGGTATTGATTGTTACCAATATGGGTAATGATCGTTAAGTGAATTGAATTTTGCGCTTTCCAGCATCCCCTCTGGTCGAAATTGAATCAGCAATAAATAGATTCAATTCAACTTTGTGTAAACCTAATTCTGAAAAAAATAGCCCCGAGGCAGGTTTTACTAGGGATAAGTTAGCTTATTGTGATTGTTCAGTAGTTATTTCCTGCTGACGGGCAGCATATTCTGATGGAAGAATTGAAAACTCAGCCTTAAAATGCTTTGCAAAATATTTCGCATTATTATACCCAACCATATATGCAATCTCAGAAACATTCAGTTGACTTTTAGCAAGTAATTGAGAAGCGCGTTTTAAGCGGATGAGCCTGATAAATTCTATAGGACTCTTCCCTGTGATGGATTGCAGTTTTTTGTACAAATGCACCCTACTCATTCCCAATTCCTTACTAAGGAATTCTACAGATAGCTGAGGGTCTTCCATGTACTTTTCTACCAATGCAACCGCCTTTAGAATTAATTGATCGTCAAGAGAAGTTACGTTTACCTCTGATGCATTGATCTGAATTTTATTCCTGTTTTGTTCCTGGATGATATTTCGCTCCCGTAAAAGGTTCTTGATACTTAGCTGCAATACTTCAAGATTAAAAGGTTTCGTCAGATAAAGATTACAGCCACTATCTAATCCCTGAACCATCGTTTCCTCGGATTTTTTAGCTGTGAGCAAGATTACAGGGATATGAGAGGTTTTAATGTCAGTTTTTACTTTTTGACAAAACTCCTTGCCATCCATCTGAGGCATCATCACATCAGAAATGATCAAATCTGGTATATGCTGCTGTGCCAAATCCCAGCCTTGAGCCCCATTAGTAGCGGTAAGAACCTGATAGGAGTCCGAAAGACATTCTTTAAGATAATTCCTAAATTCCACATGATCTTCCGCTATCAGGATCAAATCTTTTTGATTGGCTCTTTCAATCACGTGATCGTCGTCCTCTACTTCCTCCCAATTTTCTTGGATAATCAGGTTAATAGGAATACTCAAGGTGAATACGAGAGCCGCAAACAGATTTCGCTCTCTCACTCGGATTTCACCATTCATCGTCCTGGCGAAATCCTGAACTAGAGACAAACCAATACCACTCCCTTGGTTGAGTTGCTGCTTGTGCCCCTCCGTAGTATAGAATCTGTCGAAGATCTTATGTTGATCTTCTAGGGAAATCCCTATTCCAGTATCCGAAACTGATAAATTCAAAATCGCCAATTCTTCATTCTCCTGTTGAAGTTCTAAAGTAACAGTGATCCCACCATCTTCTGGCGTGAATTTGAACGCATTTGATAGCAAATTGAAGATGATTTTCTCCAGCTTATCCGGGTCAAAAATAGCTTGCTGACTATTTTTATTTGTCTCAAAGCTCAGGTGGATATGTTTATTTTCAGACAATTCATGAAAATCGGCTACACATTCCTTGATAAACTGAACTATATCCCCTTCTGAAGGATGAAAAACTAGTCCACCTTTCTCAACATTTTTAACATCCAATAGCTGGTTTATCAACTTAAGCAAACGCCTAGCATTACGCTGAATGATTTTGTACTGACCTAGCAACCCTACATCATCAGTCTCCGATATGAGGTGTTCGGTTGGGGTCAAAATCAAGGAAAGTGGGGTCCTGAATTCATGACTCAGATTGGTGAAAAACTTAGTTTTCAATCGATCCAAATCCTGAACTCTTTTGGCTTCCTGCATCGCCTGTTCCCTATCAAATTTCTCCCGTTGCCTTGATATAAGTTGATTTCTGAAATAGAAAATTATGGCAACAATGACTATAAAGTATAAGAAATACGCAATAGGTGTCTTCCAAAAAGGCGCCAGAATTTTTATATCTAATTTGTATTCATGCAAACTCCAGCCATCCAAAACGGTCCCTGGCTGCACTACAAGGGTATAATTCCCAGGATCTAGGTTGGTGAACGTGACTTTCGCCAGATCATCGTTTAGATAAATCCAATCGTCATTAAACCCAATCAATTTGTAGCGGTACTTATTCTTTTCAGGATAAAGGAAATTCAATGCACTAAAACCAATAGAAAATATATTCTCATCATGCCTAAGCACTAGTCTGTCCATATTCTCCAAAGATTTTGGCAAAAGCACTCTATTGCTTAAGATGTCCCCCACTTTGACTTCTTCATTGAACAGCTGGAAATCTGTAAAAACTACAGCAGGATTATTCCGTTCAAAAGCGAAATTTTCAGACTTGAAGATGTTATACCCATTTGGTCCGCCAAAAATAAATTCATCCTTACTGGTTCTTATTGCTGAATTTTTATTGAACAAAGCCGCTTGAAGACCATCTTTTTGGTCAAAATTCTGAAATGTGATGGAATATGGTTCAACATTTCTATTAATCTCGGCAAAAATCAGCCCCATCTGAGAACTGATCCAGAAGTTGTGATCATCGTCCTCTAATAAATCTACAAGATAGGAAGTGGGCAAGCCTGCTTCTTCTCCATAATGAACAAACGAGCTATCTGAAGTATTAAAATAATAGAGTCCAGTCATGCTAGTTACCCAAAGCACACCCTCCTTGTCCATAAATAAATCGGTGGTATTAGAGTCTACTAATCCATTTCCTTCAGTTTCTGAATAAAAACCATGTTCTCCAGTTTCATAGTTCAGCACATTAATCCCACTCCCACCCGAAATCCAAATATTTCCTGATTTGTCTTCGGCAAAACCAGTGATATACTGATTATTAGGGTAAAAAGGAGCGCTACCAGCCGGGTAGTTGTGAAAAACCTTTCTTTCTTTATCCAGCATAGAAATACCTGAACGCAGAGTTCCAATCCAGATTTTGCCAGTACTATCTTCGAAAAGCTTCCAAATACTTGGCCCAGGAATGCCTGCTTGTTTATCTGGTTGATACTGATAGTTCTTAAATTCCTTTCCATCGAAGCTACCCAAGCCATTTAGATAAGTCCCTATCCAAAGAACTCCCTCCCTATCTATCATCAAATCAACTATTACATCACCTATCAGACTGTTTTTAGATTCAGGATCATGTTTATAATGCTTATAAGTGTTTGATTTCCTATCATGATAGTAGAGACCACCTCCATTAGTCCCAATATATAAGTTGCCTAAGCTGTCTTCTGCAAAGGCGTTGACATCATTGAAAGGAAGAGAATTCTGGTCAGAAAAATTTTTTCGGACGTGAGAAAAGCGCAGTAATCCCTGATGGTAGTAGGCAACACCTTTTTTATGAGTTCCTACCCAAATAATATCTTCATTATCTTTATATAAAGAATAAATCACATTATGAGGCATGGTGTTATCCAAGGCGTTCTCACCTGTTAAATACTTCACTTTGCGACTAGATTTATCAATCACATTAATACCTCCATGATCTGTACCAAGCCAAATTTGACCTTTCTTGGCTTCAACCACCGATTTTACCATGTTATTATTCAACCGATAATTCCCTCTATCCTCTTGGTTCACCTGCACTTCATGTGTAAAACCATCAACTCGAAAAACACCCAAATCCCGATCTGGGTCATAAATCCAAGCATCTCCATCTGAGTCAATCGTCATTTCATAATTAGCAACAGTTGGGATTTCATCCTTCGGAAGTTTCAGTGTTTTAGTAACAATCAGCCGGTTGGGATCTAGCAAATCTATTACTCCAGTTTGGTGAACCACCCAAATAAGACCATCCGGAGCTTCTCCTACAGCAACTATTTGATTTGAGAATAGGCTGCCGATTTCATTACTTTTTTGCACATAAACAGTTTTCCCTGAATCTTGGTCATATATACTGATGCCTTTTGATGGATGGGTAAACCAAAATCTATTTTGGCGATCTTTCATCAGCATCCCAACTGAGTCCGATGCTAAATGATAAACCGATGAAAAAACTTTCACACCCCTTGAAAATTGCTCATTTTCAGGATTATAAATATCAAAAATACCGTTTACATTTTTGATCCATAGTTTGTCATTAGGCCCTACGAACAGCCTATGGATATTATTATGAGAAATAGAGGTGGAATCTTTTGTATTTAAAAAAACTTTGGTTCGCGTACCATCATATCTGTACAAACCATACGCAGTGCCATACCACATCATTCCGTTTGCATCTCTGATTATACTGAGAATATTTGAATTTGATAGTCCTAGGTTTTCATCCAGGTTTCTAAAAACGAGCTTCTCAACTTCATCCTGAGCAGAAACAGGTCCTGCCCAAAGCATAAATAAACACGCAATTCCAAATACCACAATTCCTTTCATACACGACAAACTTAGTCATCCAAATTATGAGTTTAAAAAGTAAAATCTTACTCCGCTAACTAAAATTCACAATCCTAGGTTATTTTTTTTAGCAAAAAAGTCCGATTGAATGAAATCAACCGGACTTTTACAAAATTTTAAAAAAAGAAGCTTAGATGAATCTATTTAATAGATTTTCAAAGTATTCTTGCTTTCCACTTGTCTGGATTGGCTCCCCTACTTCTGCTGCATAATTTCTCAAATCTTCAAGAGTAAGTTGTCCGGTTTCGAAGGACTTACCTTTACCAGAATCGAAACTAGCATAACGGTTCTTTCTTCTTTCTAAGTAATCTGACTTTTCCAAGATATCCTGAGCAATCAACATTCCCCTGGCAAATGCATCCATACTTCCGATGTGTGCCAAGAAAAGATCGTCCATATCTGTAGAGTTTCTCCTGATTTTGGCATCGAAATTCACTCCGCCACCTTGAATACCAGCTGAAGTTAACAATACAAGCATTGCTTCTGTCATCTCCTGTAAGTTCATAGCAAACTGATCAGTATCCCAACCATTTTGATAATCACCTCTGTTGGCATCAATACTTCCTAGCATTCCTGCATCGGCACAAACTTGAAGCTCGTGTTGGAAGGTATGACCTGCAAGGGTGGCATGGTTTACTTCAATATTCAATTTGAAGTCTTTATCCAGACCATGCTGTCTCAGAAATCCAATCACAGTTGCAGCATCGTAATCGTATTGGTGCTTAGTAGGCTCCATTGGCTTAGGCTCAATGAAGAAAGTTCCTTTAAAGCCGTTCTTTCTCGCGTAATCACGAGACATGGTTAGAAATTGAGCAAGATGTTCAGTCTCACGCTTCATATCTGTATTTAGCAAAGACATGTAGCCTTCACGACCTCCCCAGAACACATAGTTTTCACCATTCAGCGCTATAGTTGCATCAATGGCATTTTTCACTTGTGTGCCTGCCCATGACACGACATTGAAATCAGGGTTAGTAGAAGCACCGTTCATGTATCGAGGATTGCTGAATACGTTTGCAGTTCCCCATAGCAATTTCACCCCAGTTTCAGCCTGCTTTTGCTTCGCATATTCAGTGATGATTTGCATTCTTTTCTCATATTCTGCAAGACTAGGCCCTTCATCGATCAAATCGATATCGTGGAAGCAATAATAAGGAGCTCCTATTTTTGTGATAAATTCAAAAGCAGCATCCATTTTGTCCTTTGCTCGCTGAATTGGGTCTGCAGCAGCATCCCAAGGGTGAACGATAGTCCCTGGGCCAAATGGATCTCCACCCGTTCCACAGAAGGAATGCCAATAGGCAATAGCAAATTTGAAGTGCTCCTTCATCGTTTTGCCTGCGATGATACGGTTCTCATCGTAAAATCTAAAAGCCAACGGATTATCGCTTTCCTTACCCTCAAAAGGGATTTTATCGATTGAAGAGAAATAAGTTTTTGACATTTTTACTTTGGTTTATTTGGTATTTATAGGTTTGAAATTTAACTCTTAACTCATTTTTCGGATTGACTCTAGATGGTCCTTCCAGGTGGAGTAAACCTCTTCGTAGGGTTCATAGAAATTTTCATTTGGTTCTATTGTTTCCAGCAAATCAAGACCGGCAAAAGCCTCGCTTTCATTTGCAAAAACGCCAGCACCGATCCCCGCCCCTCTTGCAGCTCCCTGAGCTCCGTCTGTATCGTAAAGCTCCAAAACTACTTTATTCATGTGAACAAATGTTTTTCTGAAAACTGGACTTAGAAACATATTTGCTTTTCCTGCTTTCACGGTAGTAAGGTCTAGCCCCATATCCTGCATGATCCGGAAACCAAAGGTAAGCGCTGAAACTATGCCTTCCTGAGCAGAACGAATAAAATGTCTCTTATCATGCTTCAACAGGTCCAGCCCCAGCATATGTGCACCTACATGCTGGTTTTGCATTATACGCTCAGCTCCATTACCAAATGGAATGAACGTCAAGCCTTCAGAGCCAATTGGAGCAGAGCCTCCAAGGTTATTCATTTCATCATACTCAATGTGGGCGGCACCCATGACTTTTTTCAACCAGCTATTTAAAATTCCGGTACCATTTACACAGAGTAGAACTCCATAGGAAGGATTTTCTTTGGTATGGTTGACATGTACAAAGGTATTTACTCTGGACAGGGGGTCATGAAGAGGTTTATCAGCTACCCCGTAGACTGTGCCTGATGTACCTGCTGTTGTAGCTAATTCACCAGGCTTTAAAACCTGAAGTGAAAAAGCATTGTTAGGCTGATCACCAGCCCTATATGAAATAGGTATTCCTTCTTCCAGCCCGGTGATTTCAGAAGCAAAAGCAGAGACTCTTCCTTGTATAGAATAGGAAGGAACTACGTCAGGAATCCAGGATTTAGAGATCTGATAGTTTGCTAATACTTGATCACTTAGTCCATTTTTTTGAAAATCCCAAAATATCCCCTCAGACAAACCTGTCTCGGAAGTACAGATTTCCCCCGATAATCTCATCGCGATGAAGTCTCCAGGAAGCATCATTTTATGAATTTTAGCCGCAATAGCTGGCTCATTCTCTATGACCCATCGTAGTTTGGAAGCCGTAAAATTACCTGGTGAATTCAAGAGGTTTTTCTGACAGTATTCTTCTCCAAGATCTAGATAGGCTTTTTCTCCTATCCCTACTGCCCGGCTGTCGCACCAAATAATTGATGGTCTAAGTACATTTTGATCTTTATCGACCAGCACAAGACCGTGCATTTGGTAAGCTATACCAATCCCTTTCAATTCGCCTTTCTTAACTGATGTTTTGTTCAGAACATAGCGAATGGAATGCTGTACATATTTCCACCAACTATCTGGATCTTGTTCAGCCCATCCTTTTTCGGGAGAATTTATAATCATTTCCTCCTCTGGAAATGCTTTTGATAATATTGACTTACCTGTATCAGCGTCAAGTAGTGAGGTTTTGACAGAAGAGCTTCCAATGTCAATCCCTAATAATAATCGTCTCATTTAAACTATTTTTTACCAGAATACGATGTACAAAGCTGCAGTTATTCCCGCAATCAAAACAGCACCAATTTTGAACTTGGTACTTGTCTTAAACAATTCTTTGTTGATCTCAATACTGTTTGGATGATCTTTTCCTTTACCTTCTACCAAACTTATGATGATCATAAGTGCGGCTAAAACCAAGAAAACTACCCCCATTCGATCTAGGAATGGCAGATTAGGAAAAACAATCTTTAAAACCACTGAGAGTGGAATACTTAAGGCCGCACCTGTTAATGCAGCGTTTGAAGTCGTCTTCTTCCAAAATACACCAAAGAAGAAAATGGCAAACACACCTGGACTAATGAAGCCTGTATATTCCTGGATAAACTGGAATGCCTGATCCAATGCTCCCAGAGCTGGAGCAACAATAGAGGCTATTCCAAAAGCAACTAGCGCTGTAATTCGTCCTACTTTCACCTGATCGGCCTCAGTAGCATCTTTCTTGATGTATTTATTATAGATATCCATCGTGAAAATAGTAGAGGTACTATTGGCCATAGACGCCAAGGAAGATACAATAGCTGCTGTTAATGCTGCAAAAGCAAGGCCTTTTAGCCCAACTGGCAACAATTGAAGTAAAGTAGGATACGCTCTATCAGATTTAACTATTCCGGTCACTGGATCCTTCATTGACTCAATAAAGCCAACGTCAATTCCATCTTTCACTATAACCCAAGCTGCAATTCCAGGAATCACCACGATAAGTGGCATCAATAATTTCAAAAAGCCTGCGAAAATCATCCCCTTCTGCGCTTCATCCAGGCTCTTAGCTGCCAGCGCTCGCTGAGTGATGTATTGGTTAAATCCCCAATAACTCAAGTTGGTAATCCACATACCCCCCACGAGCACAGAGATCCCCGGCAGGTCAAGGTAAGCATCACGCTCTCCTCCAGCGCCATCTGGAATCATCATTTCTCCTTTACTCAAAATCATAGAAAAGTGACCAGGTACTTTTTGGCGAAGCAAATTTAGACCTTCCCAAGCGTCACCACTTCCTACCATCTGTAGCGCGATGTAAGTAGTCGCTAGACCACCTGCGATCAGAAATACTACTTGAATCACATCTGTCCAAGCTACAGCTTTAAGACCACCATAGATGGAGTAAATCATAGCGAAAAGCGCCAGTCCAAAAATACCATATCCTAAAGGCACATCTAAAATGGTATTTAAACTTAATGCTCCCAGGTATAATACAGATGTCAGGTTGACAAAAACATAAAGAAGCAGCCAGAAGATGGCCATGGTAGTTCTTACACGAGTATCGTATCGATCAAGTAAGAATCCGGGCATGGTGTAAATACCCTTTTTGATATAAACTGGCAGGAAGAAAATTGCAACTACTAATAAGGTGACCGCAGCCATCCATTCATAAGTAGAAATGGCCAAACCTAGGGCGAAACCCGAGCCTGACATACCAATAAACTGTTCTGCTGAAATGTTTGAAGCAATTAATGAAGCTCCTACAGCCCACCAAGGCAATGCCTTAGAAGCGAGAAAATAATCGGAAGAGTTTTTAACGTGCCCCTTCTTTTCACGTGATACAAAAATACCCATCCCTATGATGAGCAAGCAATAGCCTATAAAGACGGCTAAATCTAAAGGTTCTAAGAGCATAAATGTTAGGTTAGGTTTGGGAGGTTAGTATTCTTGGGTATTAGACTAATCTTGGTAGAATAGGCCGTTAAAGATAATATTTTCATTATAATGACCGTCATAAAAAGTAGCTATTTCCAAATCATTCAAATAAATCATTTAAATATTGAAGGGGAAAAGTGGAGTATCGAACCTTCCTAAAGCTCTCTAAATAACTGACTCCCGTACAGTTACTAACAAATACTTGATCTGCATCCTCCAAGTCTAAGGGTAAAAACTCACCTTCTATAAAAGGAATTTTCAATAAGCCCAAATAGTTTAAAATCACCTGACGACTTACACCATTAATACAACTACAACTCAAACCCGGTGTAAAAACAACTTGATCTTTAATCCAAAATATATTTGATGATCCAGATTCTGAAATGAAACCCCTATGATCAAGAAGTATAATTTCATCTAACCCTCTTTCTTTTCTCTCCAGGTTCGCCAGAACGTAAGGCAAAGCATTAAGCGTTTTAAAGGAGGACCAAACGGAAGGAAATACTTGTATTTTTAATGCGACATCAACACTCTTCTTGACTTTAGGTGCTGGTTTGAATTCAGATATTTGGATTGTTTGTGTGACTTCATTTCTTTCTGGTGTGTATTTGCCTTGGCCACTTCTATAGACATTCCACCTGACGCGTTTTCGTTGATTTGGGAAATTATCGGCAAGAAACTGAATTAGTCCTTCCGCATTAATACTTGTTTCTTCAAGGCTTAAAAGTCGCATTCCACCTGTAAGCCTCTTGAGATGTTTCTCGAAGAATCTTATTTCTTTTAGATCCCAAAGCATTGTTTCAAACAGTCCATCACCAAAGTTCATAGCTCTATTGGGAAACTCAACGGAATCAAGACATACCCAATTAGTGTCAGAAGAAGATTTAATATACATTGTTTCGATTTCGATCATAAAACTGTTCATTATCGGTCATAAAGACTTTTTGTTTACTAATTTCTATGTTAAACTATGTCAACACATGACCATTTAAATCCTATTCTATGCAATAAATAAGAATTTTTGTATGATTTACATACAACGATTTTACCTTAGCATCAAAATTGGAACATACAGACCTAGATGGCAAATAAAAGTAGCGTTTTTGATATGATCGGACCGATAATGATAGGGCCATCCTCCTCGCATACTGCTGGAGTAGTTAGAATCGCTAGAGCAGCAATCCGTGTTTTAGGAGGAGTTCCTGACGAAGCAGTCATTACATTTTATAACTCCTTTGCCAGAACTTATGAAGGTCACGGCAGCGATCGAGCAATAATCGGTGGCTTGATGGATTTTAAAACCGATGATGCCAATATTAAAAACTCGCTTGAAATAGCTAAGGAAAAAGGTTTAATCTATAAATTTAAATCCATCGGAAATTCCTCTATTCATCACCCTAATACCATTAAACTCAATTTAAGAAAAGGAGAAAGAAAAGTAGAAGTGGTAGGTGAAAGCCTAGGCGGAGGTGTTATTAATATTGCCGAAGTGGATGGTTTTGTAGCTAATTTCTCAGCAGCAGACCATACTCTTATTATTAAAGCTGAAGATATTGCAGGCGCAATCGCTTTTATATCCTCTGTCATAGCACAGTCAAAAGCCAACATAGCCACCATGTCTGTTTCAAGAAAAGGGAAAAATGACCTTGCTTGTCATGTGATCGAAATGGACTCTGGCCTCAATAAAATAACCTTAGAATACTTGAAATCACTATCCTGGATTACCGAACTAATTTACATACCTGACATTGACCTTTAACCACACCATGAGAAAATTCCTACTGGGTATTACCCTAGTTTCAGGAATTTGTTTTTCCACTATTGCACAAGAACCAGTGGTTCCTACATTTCCTTTAGATTTGGAAACGGCCGTTGATATTGCATTGAAAAACAACCTGACGCTGAAAAGAAGTGAACTAAACCAACTTTCCAACGAAGCCACGCTCTTACAAAATCAAGGCGCGAGATATCCTAGTTTATCAGCAGGCGGTTCTACTAATTTTAATTGGGGTAGATCTATTAACCCTGCTACCAACCTATTTGAAACGCAGAGAATTGGTAACATTAATCTAAATGCCTCCGCAAATGCTACGTTGTTTAATGCTGGAAGAATCAATAATACCATCAATCAGACGAAAACAATTTTGGAGCAAGGCCTATATAATATAGAGGCAACCAAAAATACAATTACATTAAATGTCATCAATTTCTACATTAATGTAATCTTCAATCAGGAACAGGTAAAAATTGCTGAAAACCAGCTTTTAACTACCCAAGAGCAACTGGAACGAACCACAAAATTGGTTGATGCTGGTTCGCTCCCATATTCTGACCAGTTAGATCTACAATCACAACTCGCTACCAACAACGTAGATTTGATTAATGCCAAAGCGACATTAAACGGATCTCTGTTAAACTTGGCTCAAGCACTACAGGTGCCTTACTCAAGTGATTTCCAAATTGAAAAACCTGAACTTACCATTGACGACAACTTCATGGTCTCTGAATCTCCAACGTCCATCTTTGAGACGGCAGTAGAAACTATGCCAGAGATCAAGGCAGCTGCCCTTGGAGTAGAAAGTGCTAAATTAGGAATCAAAATAGCAAATGCAGGCTACTATCCTTCCGTTTCAATAGGCGGGAATTTAGGCACCAACTATGTAGATCTATATGACCTTGAATTTAGCGAGCAGGTAAACACGAACTTTTCACAATCTGCCGGTATATCCCTAAGTATTCCTATCTTCTCTAGGATGAATAATAAAGCTTCAGTGCAGCGGGCAAGAGTTCAGCAACGATTGGCAGAAGTTACAGAATTGGAAGCAAGAAACACGCTGAGACAAGACATAGAGACAGCGTTTACAAATGCAAATGCTTCGGAGCAGTCCTATCAGGCATCCCTATCTCGAATCGAGAGTTTGAAAGAGTCATTTAGAATCGCTCAACAAAGGTTTGAACTAGGGGCAATTAACTCAGTGGACTTTCAGGTAGCTCAAAACAACCTGTTTTCTGCGCAATCACAACTCGTTTACGACAAGTATACTTATATTTTCAGAGTAAAAGTTCTTGATTTTTACCTAGGTAATCCCATTAATTTAAATTAAACCATGGCCAATAAGAAATCAAATAAGCTATTGTACTACCTATTAGGAGCTATAGTAGTACTAATCATATTCGCAGTAATCGCAAGAAATGCCGGATGGGTAGGTGGAGAAAATGAAACCCAGGTGGAAGTTGCTACTGTTAAAAAAGCGGCCATCATAGAAAAGGTATCTGCCTCTGGAGAGATCCAACCTGAAGTGGAAGTCAACCTGAGCCCTGATGTTGCTGGGGAAATTATAGAATTGAACGTGAAAGAGGGAGATTCTGTAGCAGTTGGAAAGCTTTTGGTGAAAATCAGACCTGATAACTTTATTTCAGCATTAGCTAGAACCAGAGCCAATTTCAACCAGCAAGAAGCTAACCTTTCTCAATCAAAGGCTGCCCTACAGAGATCAGAAGCCCAATTCACTCAAGCTGAGCAAAACTTCAACAGGCAAAAGACGCTATATGAGCAAAAAGCTATTTCTCAGGCAGACTACGAGCAGGCACAAGCAACCTTCATCTCAGCTCAGAAAGACCTTGAAGCTGCGAAACAAAGTGTACTAGCTTCAGAATTCGTTGTGAAAAGTTCTCGGGCATCTGTGAATGAAGCTGAAGAAAACTTAAGATTGACAAATGTATATTCCCCTGTAAGTGGTATCGTGTCCAATCTTTTGGTAGAGCAAGGTGAACGTGTGGTAGGTACACAGCAAATGGCTGGTACGGAAATGTTGACTATCGCTGACTTATCTAAAATGGAAGTTAGAGTAGATGTGAACGAAAATGATATCGTGAGATTGAGTCTGGGTGACACTACTATCATTGATGTTGATTCCTATGCATACACTGGAAAAACTTTCAAAGGAGTTGTTACGAGTATAGCAAACACAGCGAATACTAAAGCCTCTGCAGATGCAGTGACCGAATTCAAGGTGAAAATTAGAATTCTTAACGATTCCTACCAAGAGTTAGTAGATGAAGGCAAAAAATATCCTTTCAGACCAGGAATGACTGCTTCAGTTGAGATAATTACCAATTCAAAGAGCAATGCACTTTCAGTTCCTCTGGCAGCAGTGACTACAAGAGAAAATAAACTTGATACTATAGGAGCTGGAACTACCCGATTGAAAGAGTTAGTATTTGTGAATGAAGGTGGAGTTGCTAAGTTGAAAGAAATCAAAACTGGCATCTCTGACTTCCAGAATATAGAAGTTTTGGAAGGCCTTGCCGAAGGTGATCAAATTATCTCTGGCCCTTATTTTATTGTAAGCAAAGACCTGAAAGAAGGTGATAAAGTAGCCCCTATAGAAGGAAAATCAACTGCGATAAAGCAAGATTAATTTGCTTCCGTAATTAAACCTCAAAGAAAAAGCCCTGTGAATTAAAAATTCGCAGGGCTTTTCAATGTTACGATAGTCCAGTTACCATTTTTTCAATTGGGCATATACCAAATGCAAAGGAAAGCCCATGACATTATAGTACGAACCTTCAATTTTCTCCACACCGATATATCCTATCCATTCCTGAATACCATAAGCCCCTGCTTTATCCATGGGTTTGTAGTGATGGATATAATGCCATATCTCTTCCTCTTCAAGAAATCTAAATGTCACTATAGTTTCATCTTCTAGGGTTATTTGTCTGGAAATATCTCTTATAGTGACTGCAGTCATCACGGTGTGTGTAGACCCCGAAATACTTTTAAGCATATCAAAAGCTTCTTCCTCAGTGTTGGGTTTGCCAAGCACATGTCCATTTTCTATAACCACAGTATCTGAAGTAATGAGAATTTCATTTTCAGCTAATTGTCCATCAAAAGACTCAGACTTCAATTTCGAAAGATAGGCAGCAACGTATTCGGCTTGAAGGTCCTTAGGGATAGTTTCGTCAACGTTATTCACCCGGACTTCAAATTCAACTTTCAGGCCCTTTAAGAGTTCTTGGCGCCTCGGAGAGTTTGAGGCGAGGATTAGTTTCTTTCCGCTTAGATTACTAAAGAAAGGATTCATATTCGAAATTAAATTCATCTTGTTTAATACTGGCGAAAAGTAAGCCGCCTAATGCTTTTGGATAGAAATAGGTAGATTTTTGAGGCATCACTTGACCGCTTCTGCACACCTCTAAGACCTGTTCCAATTCCAATTCCCGAGTAATCACAGCAAAGCTTGCTTCACCGGATCGAACCTGATGAATGCACTTTGAGAAATTTCTCTCATAGACAATCTGATCAGAATTTCTTTGTTCAGCTACCGGAATGTTCAATATCCTCGCAAATACAACTTCATGGAGAACAGAAAGATCCAACTGCCTGATACTTTCAGGTAGATGTAAATTGATTTGATCTATTTTACCTGCTTTCAGCTGTAAAGTGTAGCTCTCCTCTCCCATTACCAACCCAAAGGTATGAGGTTTATGAAAAGCATATGCACCTAATTCTTCAGGATCGGCAAATTTTTTGACATGAAACCAATCTTGGATCTTTGCTAGAAAATCTGCTTGGGCTAATTCCAATCCATAATATAGACGATGGGTTGGAAGTATTTTCAGGTGATTGCCGCTGGTATTTGTGAGGTACATCAGGTGATAATCATAGCCTTTCCATTTCTCATTAGGCAATTTCCCTTTCATTGATTTCCGATATTCAATAGCACCTTCTAATCTATGATGCCCATCTGCCAAAATCACTTGTTTGTTTTTTAACACTTTTAGAAAATGCTTAATGATTTCAGGTTTTTTGATAATTGCCATGACTTCTCTTACCCCCTGGTAATCTTCCAACTCGTAAATGGGATCTGCAATAGCTTCGTCCATATAGTGCTCTAACTGCTCGTCTTTATCTTCATACAGGCCATGAGTAGGACTTGCTTGAATTTGAGTCGTTTTTAGCAAATCTATCCTATCATTCACCGCAGAGACAATAGTATTCTCATGTCTTAGAATGACTTCCTCCTCCCATTCATAAGCTTTAATCTGAGCTATAAAACCTTTTCTACATCGCTCGTCATGTTCGCCCGGAAGACGGAAATATTGATAATAGACATAAATCCCCGGCTGCTGATCCTGCTGAATTACTCCCTCTGATTTCCATTTTAGAAGGGTTTTCAAAGCAGTTTGAGGAGGAATATCTCCCTGTGGCACAGAAAGGTGAATACTATTCAACGGATTATTGTAGAGCAATTGACGCTGGCGCGCCGAGACAACATCAAAAAGAGGAGCCGTTAATTCTTCCATTTTTGGAGCCAAAGCCTCTTCATATCGCCAAGCTTTGAGTGGTAATATTTCCGCCATTTTAGTGTAATCTATTTCTCCAAGCACTTTTAGCCTTTGGCTCAGAGCCATTTTGTAAAGTGGTTTGGGAACTATTCTGAGTATAAAATTCAACGGCTAAAGCAGATAACAATTCCAATTCTGAATCAGAAAATTGCTGCTCCAGAACAGATGGCTCAAAAAAGTTCTCTACAAACTTCGTATCAAAATTTCCACTTACAAAAGCTTCATGAGTAATAGCAAACTTGCAAAATTCAAGCGTAGTCTGAATACCTACAATCTTATAATCCTCAATTGCTCGTACCATTTTTTCAATAGCAGCAGTTCTGTTTTCGGCATGCGTAATCAATTTCGCAATCATAGGATCATAATAAATAGGAATCTTCATTCCTTCTTCAAATCCATCATCCACACGAATTCCTGCACCTTGTGGTCTTTGGTAGGTCTCAAGTGTTCCGATGTCTGGCAGGAAATTATTACTAGGGTCTTCGGCATAGACTCTTACTTCCAAAGCATGCCCATTAATTTTAAGATCTTCTTGCGCAAAAGAAAGAGGATTTCCTTCCGCAATTAAAATTTGCTCCCGAACAAGGTCTTTTCCTGAGATCATTTCTGTCACTGGATGCTCCACTTGTAAACGAGTATTCATTTCCAGAAAATAGAAATTCAAATTCTCATCGACAATAAACTCAACAGTGCCAGCCCCATAGTAGTCACAGGCTTTTGCCACGCCTACGGCTGCCTCACCCATCGCTTTTCTCATCTCTGGGGAAACAACTGCCGAAGGAGCCTCTTCTATTACTTTTTGATGTCTTCTTTGAATAGAGCATTCTCGCTCAAACAAGTAAACAATAGTCCCTTGTTGATCTCCCAGTATTTGGATTTCTATATGCCGCGGTGACGAGATGTATTTCTCTATGAAAACAGCACTATCACCAAAAGAAGATAGCGCCTCACTCACAGCCCGCTGCATTTGCTCTTCAAACTCCCCTTCGTTTGCTACAATACGCATTCCTTTTCCACCTCCCCCAGCACTAGCTTTAATCAAAATAGGGTAACCTATTTCAGCTGCGCGGGCCTTGGCAAAAGGAATATTAGATATTGCTTCTTCTGTCCCCGGTACCAAAGGAATATTGTATTTAGAAACTGCCTGTTTGGCAGCAAGCTTTGATCCCATCACTTCAATTGACTCTGGGGAGGGGCCGATGAATATTAACCCCGCAGCCTTTACTTTCTTAGCGAAATCCGCATTTTCTGAAAGAAACCCGTAACCCGGATGAATCGCATCAACTCCTAACTCCTGACAAACGGCAATTATTTTATCACCGAGCAAATAGGATTGTGACGAGGCTGGGGGGCCTAAGCATACTGCTTCATCGGCAAAAATAACATGCGGGGATAGTCTATCTGCCTCACTATAAACTGCTACTGTAGAAATACCCATTTCTCGGGCAGTCCGCATGATTCGAAAAGACTGATTTCGCCTCTGTTTGCAACTAGAATTTTTTTGATTTTGGCCATTATCTCTGATATTATAAGCTAGAATTTGGGTTTTGGCTAAATAAAGAAATTTATCTGAGCTTTGTTAAGAATCATTTGTTTCACTGTTGTTTTTTGCTTGGGAGGCTTTAAAGTTTTATTTTTGTCGGATTTTAATGAACAGATCATTAAATCCCTTATCACTTAAATTCGAAACACTTTGGATCTATTTGCAAAATTAAAAATGAACATGGGCCCCTTGGGCAAACACTCAGAGTTTGCAGACGGCTATTTCTCCTTCCCAAAACTTGAAGGGGAAATTGCTCCTAGAATGAAATTTCAGGGGAAGGATGTTCTAACCTGGAGTTTGAATCATTGCCTAGGCCTAGCAAATCATCCTGAAGTACGTAAAGCTGATGCTGATGCGGCCGGCTGAATACGGTGCCGCTTATCCTATGGGCGCACGTATCATGTCAGGACAAACTACCCTTCACGAGCAATTAGAGGATGAATTGGCAGCATTTGTCAAGAAAGATAAAGCCTACCTATTGAACTACGGATACCAAGGTATCATGTCGGTGATCGACTCGCTTCTTGACAGAAAAGATGTGGTAGTTTACGATTCAGAATGTCATGCATGCATCATTGATGCACTTAGAATGCACCTGGGTAAGCGCTATGTTTTTCCTCATAATGATATTGAAAACTGCGAAAAGCAGCTGGAAAGAGCTACTAAACTTGCCAATGAAACAGGCGGAGGAATCCTTGTCATCACCGAAGGTGTATTTGGAATGACTGGTGATCAAGGAAAGCTAAAAGAAATCGTTGAGCTTAAGAAAAAATTTGAATTCAGACTTCTGATTGATGATGCCCACGGCTTTGGTACCATGGGTAAAACCGGGGCAGGTACAGATGAAGAGCAAGGTGTACAAGAGGTGGATCTTTACTTCTCCACTTTTGCAAAATCAATGGCTAGCATAGGCGCCTTTATCGCTGGCGACCCTGAAGTAATTTTGTTTTTTGAGATACAACATGCGTTCTCAGATTTTCGCTAAGTCACTTCCAATGCTTTTGGTAAAAGGTGCCTTGAAGCGTCTTGAATTACTGAAAACTCAGCCTGAGCTTAAAGATAATCTTTGGACAATTGTAAATGCACTTAGAGATGGGCTTCATGAGAATGGATTTAGCACTGGCAAATCAAATTCTCCTGTTACCCCAGTAGTACTGAACGGTACTGTCGGTGAAGCTGCTGCCTTGACAAAAGACCTTAGAGAAAACTTCGGTATCTTCTGCTCTGTAGTGATTTACCCAGTGATACCTAAAGGAATGATTATCTTGAGGTTGATTCCTACTGCTGTTCATACCTTAGAAGATGTAAAAGAAACGATCACCGCATTTGCAGCTATAAAAGAGAAATTAACAAGCGGGATTTACAAAAATTCTGAGTTTGCAATATCGGTTGGCGAATAAAAATAATTCAAAAAAAACGCCCTCAGGATTGAATTAGCAAGTATTTGGGCTATATTGAATTATAAATAAACTTTCATCAACTTTAAAAAAACACTTTTACTATGAGCAAATTTAGTGAAGTAAGCGAACTGGTTAATTCTCTTAAAGACGATTTTGAAAAGTTCTACGAAAAGGGAAATCAGGCAGCTGGTACCCGTGTAAGAAAAGGAATGCGAGAGAGCTTGAAGAACATGGCTCAAGACATCAGAAAAGAAGTGCAAGACATGAAGAACGCAGGTTGATTCCAACAATAAAAAAAGGTGACTAAATAGTCACCTTTTTTTATGCATAATGAGAGTTAATAAGTGAAGTTTAATACTCCACTTTATTATTTTCCTGAGCTATATCAGCTAATCTTTTTGAAGGATCAATCTCGATCGATTTAATAGATTCTAATTTTTTATTGATAGTAATAGTCTTTGTGAGATTTGTCCATGGCCAATCTTGAGAAATCACCCTAGTAGGGGCACCAGCTTCAGGAGCTTTTTCACCTCTCATGATTTCCAGAGGCAAATAAACCATCTCAGAAGTACCATCTTTATACGTAATCACCAAATCAATCGGCATTGGCATCAAACCTATTCGCTCTAGGGTAATTTCAGTTCCTTCACCTTGGGATTTCACCGATTTTATACCATAATCGATTGTCTTGGTGGTATATACAAAGTATTCTTTGTACCAATCCAGTTCCAAGCCGCTCTCTTTCTCCATAATGCGTACAAAATCATTCACATTTGGGTGCTTGAAACTCCACTTGTCGAAATAGCTATGAATACCTTTGTCTCTAGCTTCTTCACCTATAATATATCCCATTTGAGCCATGAATACGGCTCCTTTGGAGTAGGCTGCGGAACTGTAAGCTGCATTTGTATGATAGTGATCCGAATGTGTGCTCATCGGCTCTTCTTTACCTGAACTCACCAGTCTATAGTATCCAGCATAAGAACCTCTGAGCGGATTTTCACTAGGACGGAAAATAGCAGCAGAAGTAAGTGAAGATGCATGACTCGTAAAACCTTCGTCCATCCAAGGATAAAGTGCCTCATTTGTTGCTATCACGCCCTGATACCAGCTATGTCCCAGTTCATGAATCATCACACCTACCAAACTATTCAAATTACGGCCACCAGTAACTAATGTGGACATAGGATATTCCATACCACCGTCACCACCTTGAATCACTGAAAACTGCTTGTATGGATATTGACCAAAATGTTCAGACATAAATTCTATTGCCTTCGGGGTATAATCCATAAGTTTCACCCAGTTCTCGGTAGCTCCGTCTTCAGGGATATACAGGTGATGTACAGTTATACCATTATCCATCAAAAATTTATCGTGTCGATACTTAGGATCAGCGGCCCACATAAAATCGTGTACCTGTGGGGCTTTGGAATCCGCAAGTCAGGTTCTCTCCTTTTGGCTCAGGTACATTCACTCCTGCATCTTCATAACCATGACCAATTTCGTTTGGGTTTTGCAAGTAGCCCGTTCCTCCAAGTACATACGTTTTATCAATGGTGATTTTCACATCAAAATCTCCCCAAATACCATAAAATTCACGACCGATGTAAGGATTCGCATGCCATCCTTGCTCGTCATACTCAGACATTTTAGGATACCACTGAGACATAGAATACCTCACTCCTTCTCCACTATCTCTCCCAGATCTTCTGATCTGTAGCGGTATTTGGCCGTTGAAAGACATTTCAAATGTAGCTTCCGAATTTGGCAAAATCGGCTCTGTAAGGTCCACTTCAAGAATGGTCCCTACTTCATTATATTTCACAGGTTTACCATTCATGGTCAGGCTATTTACTCTTAAATAACCTATCTCATCTGGCTTTAATTTGCTGATGCGATCTCCCACCCTTCGGTCAGGATCAGCGATACTTCTGGATCTTTCATCCATCATGCTACCAGGCTGAAAGGCATTGTAATACAGATGATAAAAAACACGATGAAGCGTGTCAGGTGAATTGTTTGTGTAAACCAACACTTGTGTTCCTGTGTATTGGTTAGTTTTAACGTCCATATTGACGTCCATTTGGTAATCAGCAGCTTGTTGGAATCTTCCTGTCTTGAGAAAAGACTCCGCCGCTTAGTACCATTAAAAGAAAAAGCCCGTAAATAGGCTTAGCCAATTTAATATGCATAGTGATTAGTTTTTTGACAAAGAAAACTAAATCCAAAAGCGTTCCAAAACCACCCGTAAAAAACAAGGGCACCAGAATCACTCTGGTACCCTTGTATTGTATATCAAGTCTTAAAAACTATTCAACTTTCATAGTGTTTATCGTAATACTCCTGATACGCTCCTGAAGTCACGTGGTCCAGCCACTCCTGATTGTTCAAGTACCAATCAATGGTGATTTCTATGCCTTCTTCAAATTGTAAACTTGGCTCCCACCCGAGTTCTTCTTTGATCTTAGTAGCATCGATCGCATAGCGCATATCATGGCCAGCACGATCTTTTACATAGGTGATCAGTTTTTCAGAAGTTCCGGCTTCTCGACCAAGCTTTTGATCCATTTTTTGGCAAAGCAACTTCACAATATCTATGTTCTTCCACTCATTGAACCCACCGATGTTGTAAGTTTCTCCAGGCTTACCTTGATGAAAAACTGTGTCAATAGCTCTGGCATGGTCTTTTACAAATAACCAGTCACGGATATTCTCACCTTTTCCATAAACGGGCAAAGGCCGATTGTTTTTGATATTATGTATGCAAAGAGGAATTAGTTTTTCTGGAAAATGGTTCGGTCCATAATTGTTAGAACAGTTAGAAACCACCGTTTTCATGTTGTAGGTGTTAGCATAAGCCCTAACAAAATGGTCTGATGCAGCTTTAGAAGCAGAATAAGGAGACTGAGGATCATACGAGGTAGTTTCTAAAAAGAATCCACCATCGTGTAATGAACCATAAACTTCATCTGTAGACACATGATAAAACAAGTGTTCAGATAAATTCTCGCTCCAGAATTCCTTAGCAGCATTAAGGAGATTTACTGTCCCAAAAACATTGGTCTTCACAAATGCCAATGGGTCAGTAATCGAACGATCCACATGCGATTCTGCTGCCAAATGAATGACATCAGTAATGGAATGCTTCTTAAAAATGGCAGTCAGCGCCTCTGCATCTTGAATATCAACTTTTTCAAAAGTATAATTTGAAGCGCCTTCCACCGCTTTCAAATTCTCCAAATTTCCTGCATAGGTCAAAGCATCAAGATTTACAATTTGATACTGTGGGTACTTATGCACAAAAAGTTGGATCACATGACTACCTATGAATCCGGCCCCACCGGTGATTAATATTGATTTGCTCATCTTATTTTTTATAATAATCTAAATACCAATCTGTGAAAGATTTCACTCCCTGGTCAATTGGTGTATTTGGTTTATAGCCTGTATCTCTTACTAAATCAGAAACTTCTGCATGAGAAGCTGGCACATCACCTGGCTGAAGAGGAAGCAGATTCATTTTCGCTTTCTTACCTAATCCTTTTTCTACCGCAAGAATGTAATCCATCAATAAAACCGGAGATGAGTTTCCAATATTATAAACTTTATAAGGAGCTTTTGAGCTTCCTGGATCTGGTTTTTGCGGATCAAAATCATTATTTGGCCTAGCCGGCCTATCGGCTATTTTCAATACTCCTTTCACGATATCATCTATGTATGTGAAGTCACGCTTCATATTACCATGATTGAAAACCTGAATTGGCTCGCCTTTTAAAATAGCTTCTGTAAAAAGAAACAGCGCCATATCAGGTCTTCCCCATGGACCATAAACTGTAAAGAATCGTAATCCTGTGGTAGGAATATTAAAAAGATGGCTATAGGTATGCGCCATCAATTCATTTGATTTTTTAGAGGCGGCATACAAACTAATTGGATGATCTACTGAGTCAGAAGTAGAAAATGGCATCTTCTCATCGGATCCATAGACGGAACTAGAGGAAGCATATACTAAATGCTTGACAGGATGAAATCTGCAGCATTCTATAATATTTAAAAAGGAAATAATATTACTTTCTATATAAACTTCGGGATGAGACAAAGAGTATCGAACACCGGCCTGAGCTGCTAGATGAATAACTACATCAAATTTCTCCTGGGCAAAAAGTGCTAGTAATGGCTCCTTCACAGATAAATCCAGTTGTATAAACCTATAGTTAGAAATAGTATTAGATTGTACTAGTTCACCTTTTTTTACTAAGTCACGCTCAATTCCCATATGGTCCAAACGTGCATATTTCAGGTTGATGTCGTAGTAGTCATTTATTATGTCCAGACCAACTACCTCATCACCTCTCTCCAAAAGCTTCTTTGCAACGTGAAATCCAATAAAACCGGCAGTTCCGGTGACCAGGTACTTCATGAGTTTGTAATTTGATTGATAATGGTCTCATGAAATTTAGCAGGATTGAAAATCTTTCCAGAGGCTGAAGGATTACACTTGCTAGATTTCATAAATAAAAATTCAAAGGTTATTGATGAGCAAATATAAGTTATTCAGCGCTACTAGCCTGCTTTAATACACGTTCGTATTGTGCAAAAATCCCTTTTTGCACCTGAGTCCTTTCATAATTTTCGCAGACGTGCTGATATAGATTAGCCGCCAATTCAGCCATTTTATCCCGTTTCACGTAAGCGAATTCCATTGCTTCCTTAAGTATCTCTACGTTTTTCACAGGAAATATTAAACCTGTTTTTTGCTGGGTGATCACGTCTGTATTGCCAATGATATCAGAGCAAATCACAGGCAATTCCATCGCTCCAGCTTCTAAAAGCACATTAGGGAAGCCTTCACGATGAGAAGGATGAACCAACACATCTGCCAACGCAAGGTAATGAGCTACATGATCTGACCAGTCTATCTGTACTATCCGAGGGTGATCGGTTATAATTTTAATAGTCTCTGGACTGAGCGGATTTAGATCCTGTTCGAAACTTCCAAGAAGTACCAGTTTGGACTTACCCACAATTTTTGAACTCAAGAAAGCATCCACCAATTCCTGAATCCCCTTATCTCTAACCAATCGACCAACCGATAATATGATGAAATCATCTTCGCCAGGAAGTATCCGCATGGTGGCAGCCACTAGGTGATTTTCTTTCAGAACTCCACGGTTGAATTTCTCCAAATCCACACCATTTCGAGGAGCCTTTACCGATAACTGTCAATTTATCAGATGAACAGAGATTATTCTCAATGACAAAGTTTTTTAAACCATTAGAATTTGGCCAAACATGAGAAGCATAACTATAGGTAATTTTCTCCATTTTCTCGAGTAGACTTTTCTTTCCACCTTCGGCAGCCATGTATGGAATTCCCGCCAGCGTATGAATTCTTATATTCACACCAGCAAATTTCGCAGCAATCATCCCCAATAATCCCGCTTTTGGCGTATGTGTGTGCACAATATCAGGTTGTTCTTTTTTGATCAACTGATACAATTGCCACAGACATTTTAAATCTTGGAATGGAGTGATTTTACGGGTAAAAGGAATCACCTCATGCCTCGCCCCTTCCTCCTTGACTAATTTGGGAACTTCTCGGCCATCGGCACTTACCATCAGTACATCCCAACCCTGCTCCCTCATAAACTTCATTTGCCCAGCAAGTAGCAGTTTGAGAGAAATCGGAACGGTGGTTATTCGAATAAGTTTAGGCATCAAAAAGGGTTTCTATCTAAAACGACGAAGGTAAGACTTTTGAGTCTTTTAACCCTGAAAAAATGCAAATGGTATTCCAAAAAGTAGGCTTATAGAATTTCAATTGTTCGGATTTCGACTTTAATTTTTTGATCAGAGCCAACACTTCTTATTTCTTCTGAATAAATAGGCCAACCCCAACCATGAATTACTGAAACATTTTCTACAGTATTTGAAAGTGAACCAACTTCAGCCATCAATCCATTTAATTCTTCCTCCGTGGCTTTTGGCATCATTGTTTTCAATACCAATCTGGTTTCGGAAGTTAATTGTTCAGCGTTTGCTTCGGAAAACGATACTATCCTGTAATCATTATCTTCTGGAAAAATCTCCTCCAAAAGGACATAAACCTGAGTTTCCAACCTATTCTTTCCTAATACATTTGGAGAGTATAAAATTCCGGACAGTTCCTCTCCAAGTTTGTATTCAGCCCCGTGAAAATTAAGAAACTGCAAGACATCCTTGATACTTTGTGTTTCAATAGAATTCTTGGTTTTATAGATTGTGAAGGTTTGATCCACCATTGCATCAATCTGAGGGATATTTCCAAACATCGACTTAAGAGTATCCCCGCTCTTTCTATAAAACTCACTAATATCTTCCCAGTTTGTCACCTCTTGAAACTCTCATATTCATCTGTTCGAAATTTCACCAATGAACCTTCCGAAATTGTCATCAACTTTTCCATTAAACTTTGGTATGCAGAATCCCTTTCCCCTAGATTCAATACAAAATCCCGATACGTCCAAAGCACTTCATAACTGCTCTCAGTACTATCCAAAATCTCCATATCCACTACATAAGAAATTTCATTCCAATTGCTTGTGTCATTATCTATTATTTCAAATGATTCTAGCGCGATATGGTAGGAGTTAGTCTCTTTTATTTCCCAGTAAGCTATCGTTCTTACTGTGGAGTCCTCCATGTTAATTTGAGAAAAGGCGATTTGAGAGATGACCATGAGAATGATCAATGGCGATACTTGTTTTTTCATAAACATTAAAATAGTCCGCAAGAAAGCTATTTTCTCGAATCAAACTACTTTTTGTTTTTTCAAAACTTTTAAAAATTTAAGAAGTTTTAGAAACAATTGAGTTGTTGTCCATACCTAAAACACTAATAACTAATTTAATCTCCTTCTTCCAACTCAAAAATCTCCTCTAGTCTAATTCCAAAGATTTTGGATATCTTAAGTGCCAAGACAGTGGAAGGCACATACTTCCCCGCCTCAATACTGTTGATTGTCTGCCTTGATACACTGACTTTTTCCGCCAGATCCTGTTGCGTCATGTTGTGCCTTGCTCGCTCGACTTTTATGGAGTTTTTCATTTATGGCAAAAGTACTTTCGGTAATCAAACATAGTACAACACATTAATCCTTTGAAGCCATGAACTTCTGATATTGAAATGCCGCGTAGATGTAAGCATTCAACAAGAACAATACTAAATAGGCTGTGAATATCTCTGAAGTAATTCTATCAAAGCGCAGGTAATTGATCAGCATTAATGCAGCAATACCCCAAATCAGCCAATAGGAGCCTGTTTGAAATGCCTGAAGTCTAAAAGACTTAATCATCTCATCTTCATCTTTCTCTCTGGAAAGATTCAGCAACCCAAAGCCAATTGCCCAGCAGCCGTAAATCACTTGAGCAGATTCGTCTGGACTTATATCCATTCTGGCAATCGCCATCCCAATAACTAGAATAACAGGAAGCGGAAAAAACATAAACGCTACTTTCTTCCAAACTGGAGAAAGCAAGGGCACATGTAGAATTGATTTCTCTTTCATAAGACAAGTTATTTTTACCAAATGTAAAACAAACTTTACTATATGACAAAATATTTTGTCTAATAAATTTGTAAGGCGTTTTGGATTAAATCATCACACCTTCATAATATTTTATGAATTCACATAAAAACAGCTGTATTGTTTACCTTTATGCAACAAATCCAACCAATAATTATATTTTCCATGATTTCGACAATGAAAATAGCCATCATTGGCTGTGGCAACCTAGGAGCTTCTATCGCAAACGGACTTTTGAAACGCGATGATTTTGATCCAAAAAATCTCACCCTAACAAAACGACATGTGGATAGCCTCAGTGGTTTTGCTGTCTTGGGGGTAAACGTTCAAAGTGATAATGTTTCTGCCGCTGCAAATGCAGACATAATAATCCTCGGAGTGAAACCGTATAACGTCGCTCCTATTCTGGCTGAAATCAAGCCATCATTGAAATCAAAGGACCAAATCATCATATCTCTGGCCACAGGAATAACACTTGCAGAGATGTATCAAGTCATAGACTCTAGTAGTATCACCTTTCGGGCTATGCCAAATATCGCTGCAGATATCCAAGAGTCAATAACCTGCATCTGTGCTCAAAATGCAGATTCAGATCAAATCAAACTCGTATCTGAGTTATTTGACGGAATAGGATTCACCATACCTATTGACGAAAGCTTGATGGAAGCAGCAACAGTGTTGGGTGCCTGCGGGATAGCCTATGTATTACGATTTATGCGAGCGATGATCCAAGGAGGGATTCAGATTGGGTTTGATTCGGTGACTGCCAGCAAAATCGTAAACCAAACAGTAAAAGGTGCTGCTGAGCTTATGATTCAAAAAAATATGCATCCAGAGGCCGCTATTGACAAAGTGACTACCCCAAAAGGCTGCACTATAGTAGGGTTAAATGAAATGGAACATCAAGGCTTCAGTTCTGCAATGGTTAGAGGTGTTATTGCCAGTTATGAGAAAATTGCGAAATAATTGATTTGGTAATAAATTAGTAATATTCAAGGAATATTGAATCAAAATCAGGAAAAATTACTATTTAATTGAATAAGAATAATTTTAAGATTGTTTTTCTTTTGAATCTTTTCACTAGATTTGTCTCGGGTGATAAACAACTTTTGCTATTCCTTTTTCAATGACACGATTTTTAAAGGAAGGACTGTTTGGTACTTTTTCTTCCTTCCTTTCATATATTTCCCAATAAAAAAGCCTTCCCATTTTAAATGAGAAGGCTTTTTTGTTGGTTTATATCAAACTGAACTAGTCAAATATCTCTGCTAGTTTTGCTTCTAAGCTTGGACCTCTTAGGTCTTTTCCAATTATTTTCCCATCTGGATCGATCAAATAGGTAGCTGGAATGGCATTTATCTGGTATAGCTCTGCAGCAGCTGAATTGAAATATTGCAAATCGGAAACTTGTGTCCAAGTCAATCCATCCTCAGCAATAGCATCTACCCAAGCCTCTTTTGTACGGTCTAGAGACACTCCAAATACCTCAAATCCTTTTTCATTATATTCATTGTAAAGCCTCACTACATTTGGGTTTTCTTCGCGGCAAGGCTTGCACCAAGCAGCCCAGAAATCAATCATGACATACTTACCTCTTAGGTCAGAAAGTTTGATAATTTCTCCTTCAGGATTAGGCAACTCAATTTCAGGAGCTATTTGTCCCATTGAAAGTGCTCTCATCTCATCCAATTGCTGCTTTATCTGAATAATTGACTTTGTCTCTGGGTATGTTTCGTCAAGTTTTGCAACCAGACTATCCATAAACTGAAATTCATTTTTAGGATTCAACAGACCGATAGCCGCCAGTGATGCAAAACTATCCCCCATACTATTGATCACATTCTTTACTTCTGTAGACTGGTTACTTTCCAATGCCATTGCATCAGTCTGAATTTGTTTAATCTCTTCGGTATTGTTTTCGCCCATTGCTTTATAATAAGCCTCGTTGAGGGCATTGACCTTGGCTTGATATGCCTCCATCAACTTTTCGATTTTCAGCATTTCTTGTGAATCTTTGGAGCCTTTTATTACCAAACTTTCAGGGTTAGCAAAATCATAAGAAATATTCACATCCTCTTTGAAGAGAGCTAGACGAATAGATTTTTCTCCATACATATTCAACTCGTAAAAAGTTGGAGTATTGACTTCCACTTCATAGCTGAAATTGCCTTTGTCATCTACCTCCAGCGTATCCAAAACTTTAGGGCGACTATCTGTAAACTGCGAAAGTATTACCGCACCAACCCTGGAGTTCTCAAGGGTCCCTGTGATTTCTACTTTCCCAACATTTACTTGCTTTTCCTCACAAGAGAAAAAAGATAAGAGTAGTAGAAATACTATTGCGTTCATTTTGTTCATCATGGGTTAATTCTGTAATAATTCTGTTAATAGTTTTGTAGCAACTTTTGGGCTCAGCTTTTCCTCGAGACTCCTTCATCACCTGTCCCATGAATAAACCCATCAAGCCTTTTTTACCTGATTTATATTCTTTTACTTTCGCCGCATTGGCAGCCAGCACCTGTTCTACAATTGGTTTCAGTGAAGACTCATCGCTTTCCTGAATCAGGTTCAACCGCTGTGCTATCTCCATTGGATTCTCACCTGTGTTCTTCAGCAACTCGGGAAAAACATGCTGTGCAGCTGCCGTGTAGCTTACTTTACCTTCCTCCACTAGAGTAATCAAAGCAGCCAAAGTCTCATGGGTAATAGGATAAGTCTCTTTTGATAACGATTGCTCACCAAGCGACAATTTCACTGGCCCCATCATCCAATTAGACGCAGCTTTGTAATTAGTAGTTTTAGTGCAAAGTTCATTAAACCACAAAGCAACGTCTTTAGACTCGGTCAAAAAGCTAGCATCGTAATCTGGTAAACCAAACTCTTCCACAAACTTTTTGTGAAGATCTCTCGGCAAAACAGGCATAGTGGCTTTCACTGCATTCAACCACTCGTCTGACACTACCACAGGACTCAAATCTGGCTCTGGGAAATACCGATAGTCATTCAAATCTTCCTTGGTACGCATACTAGCAGTTAGCCCCGTAGTTGCATCGAAGGTTCGCGTTTCAGAAACAACTTCTTCTCCTGCTTCAATCAACCCAATCAATCGCTCATGCTCATGTTCGATCGCACGAAACACATTCCTGAAGGAATTCATATTTTTCACTTCTACTTTTTTGCCTAGCTCTTTTGAGCCTTTCAGCATCACAGACACGTTGGCATCGCAGCGAAGGGATCCTTCTTCCATATTTCCATCACAGATATCAAGGTATTTAACCAATTTCTTCACCTCAGTCAGGAACGCATAAGCTTCCTCTGGACTGTGCAAATCTGGCTCAGTTACGATTTCAATCAATGGAGTGCCAGCTCGGTTAAAATCTACCAAAGTATCAGTTTCCTCAGCTAAGTGAATAGATTTACCTGCATCTTCCTCCATATGAACACGATTCAGAATTACTTCCTTTTTGCGGCCATCCGCCAATTGAATCGGTACAGTACCTCCTACGCAGATTGGACCTTTGTCCTGCGTCAACTGGTATCCTTTTGGAAGATCTGGATAAAAGTAATTTTTCCGTGCGAACACGTTATGTCGAGTAATTTCAGAATTACAAGCCAATCCCATCTTGATGGCAAAGGCTATCGCCTTTCTATTCACCTTGGGTAAAGTACCAGGGTGCCCAAGGGTAATTGCAGAAATCTGTGTATTTGGTGATTTCCCATACTCGTTAGCATCAGCTGCAAACATTTTACTCTCAGTCAAAAGCTGCGCATGCACCTCCAAACCGATGATCAACTGATATTTATTCCTTAATTCTTCGCTTAGCATTCGCGCGTTTTTTCAGTGTTTTTAAAGGTACAACTCTCTGGCTTTCACCAGTACATTTTCTAGCCCTGCGAGGTTTTTTCCTCCTGCAGTGGCAAAAAACGCTTGTCCTCCACCTCCCCCTTGTATTTCTTTTGCCAATTCTCTGACAATTTGACCAGCATTTAAATTTTTCCTTGCAATCAAGTCCTCATCTATGATTACAGCAATTTGCGGTTTATCATCTACTTTGGCTGCCAAGATCACAAAAGCATTCGCGATCTCATTCTTCAGCTCATAAGCTAGCTTTTTCAATGAATCCGCATTTGGCAGTTCCACCTGAGCAATCAAAGTATTGATACCTTCACCGGCTACAAATTGCTTAAGCAATTCTACTTTTACACCTGATGCTTTCTCTAAATGCAACGCATCAATCTCTTTCTTCAAGTCATTTCGCTCTTGGAGTAAAGCCTCGATTGACTTCGTCAGATCTTTAGGATTCTTCAGCAGCTCTTGTATTTCCTTTACCAAATGTTCCTGCTTTCGGAAATAGTCTACAGCTGCTTTTGCAGTGATCGCTTCAATCCTACGAACACCAGAAGCACTGGAAGCTTCAGAAACGATCTTGAATAATCCAATTTTACTTGTCTGAGGTACGTGAGTTCCTCCACAAAGTTCCACAGAGAAATCCTTGTCGAAGGTAACCACACGTACGAAATCACCATATTTCTCCCCAAAAAGCGCTGTAGCACCTTGCTTTTTAGCTTCTTCAATTGGGACATTTCTTTGTTCTGAAAGCGGAATATTTTCTCGGATTTTCTCATTCACAATATCCTCTACCTTAGAAATCTCCTCTTCAGTCAATTTACTGAAATGGGAAAAATCAAAACGTAGTAAGTTTTGATTTACTAAAGAACCACGCTGCTGAATGTGGTCTCCAAGAACTTCTTTCAAAGCTGACTGAAGCAAATGAGTAGCTGTGTGATTATTTTCTGTTAGAAAACGCTTTTCAGCATCCACTTCTGCCCCGAACTTTGCTTCGGGATTTGCAGGGAGCTTTTTGCACAAAATGAACGATTAAGTCGTTCTCTTTTTTGGTGTCAATTACTTTAACTGTTTCAGTATCAGAAATCAACAAACCTGTATCCCCTACCTGTCCACCAGATTCCGCATAGAATGGTGTTTTATCCAGTACAAGTTGGTATTTATCTCCTTTTTTATCAGAAATCACGCGATACTTGATAATCTGCGCATGAGCTTTAAGAAAATCGTAGCCTACAAATTCAACTCCATTATCTTCATTCACGATTACCCAATCACCAGTTTCGGATTCAGATGCGGCACGCGAACGCGTTTTCTGCGCTTCCATTTCCTGCGCAAAGCCTTTTTCATCAAGAGAAAGTCCGCTTTCACGTGCAATCAATGAAGTCAAATCAAGCGGAAAACCGAAGGCATCGTAAAGCTCGAAGGCTGCTTTCCTGGAATAACATTTTCACCTTTCTCAGACAATTCAATTTTAATCTGATCGAGCATTTTCAAACCATTATCCAAGGTTCGGAGGAATGAAGTCTCCTCTTCGAAAATCACCTTCGCTATAAACTCCTGCTGCTGTCTTACCTCTGGGAAAATATCTCCAAAATTATCAGCGATCAGACTTGTCAACTCATATAAAAACGGTTCGTGGAAACCTAAGAAAGTATATCCATAACGAACCGCTCTTCTCAGGATTCTACGAATCACATAGCCTGCCTTATTATTGGAAGGCAATTGCCCATCAGCGATTGTAAATGAAATCGCACGAATGTGATCCACGATCACTCGGAATGCAATATCAGTAGGCAAGTCCTCACCATAAACTTTGCCTGACTTCTTAGCCAAAGCAGCCAAGAACGGAGCAAATAGATCGGTATCGTAATTGGAAGATTTGTGTTGAATAGCTCTCACCAAACGCTCAAAACCCATTCCTGTATCTACATGAGTAGCCGGTAAAGGTTTCAAAGATCCATCAGAAACTCTATTGAACTGCATGAATACCAAGTTCCAGATCTCGATCACTTGTTCGTGATCGTTGTTTACCAAATCCTTACCCGCTATAATAGCGCGCTCAGCGTCTGATCTTAAGTCAATGTGGATTTCAGAGCAAGGACCGCAGGGTCCCACATCACCCATTTCCCAGAAGTTGTCCTTCTTGGAACCCATTATAATTCGATCCTCAGGAACTATAGCTTTCCAAAGATCATAGGCTTCCTGATCAAGATCTAGGCTATCACCTGCATCACCTTGGAATACCGATACGTATAATCTGTCTTTATCCAAACCATCAAGACTTCAGTCAATAACTCCCAAGCCCATTCGATCGCTTCTTTCTTAAAATAATCTCCAAAAGACCAATTACCCAGCATCTCAAACATGGTGTGGTGATACGTATCCACTCCCACTTCTTCCAGATCATTGTGCTTGCCACTTACCCTTAGGCATTTCTGGGAATTGGCAACACGGGAATATTTAGCAATTTCATTTCCTAGAAATGCGTCTTTGAACTGGTTCATTCCCGCATTTGTAAACATCAGAGTTGGGTCATTTTTAACCACAATCGGTGATGAGGGAACATAGTGATGTTGCTTGGTTTGGAAAAACTCAATAAAGGTGCTCCGTATTTTCTTTGCTTCCATGAAGGTTTTGAGGCGATCAAGAATGCTATTTAGGCCAATTTTAGCCTTTTTTATTTGGGGGACAAAATTAGCAGAATTGATGGTGTTACCTGCATAGGGGGAAGAATTACTCTCTTTGTAAATCTCTCTCCATGGCGCAAAGGCGCAATTTCATATTTCTTAACCTTTGGGGTTTTCGGAACCTCAAAGGTTTTCGAATTTATACTAAAAGGAATTAACAAATTTCCCCCGATGGCACACATGAAGTTTATAAGACGACCTGCCCTAAAAAGGCAAAAAATACTTTTCCGGGAAATATCGAACCAAATTCAATTAAAAATCACACCCTTTCAGGGCTAAGGCATTTACGCTTTTATATTACGATTGGCTTCAGCCATCGCTTGTATATGCAGCCCTTATAGGCTAAAACCAAAATGTTCTATCACCAGATTCAATCGGTATTCTCAGCTTTGATATCTCCATAAATTGTAATTCTGTTCATAAGTTTTATAATCAACTTTCGCTGCGTCGCTGCGAGCAACACCCTTTCATCTCCTTGGAAACTCATAAATCCTATTTCTCACTTCGTAAATCTTTCTTACTTTCAATAAAACTTTTAAAATCTCAATTATAACGAATGAGCTATCTGGATAAAATAACCTCCCCTACGCTACTTCTTGACGAAAAAATCTGCCGGGCAAATATCAAACGTATGGCTGATAAGGCTGCACGTCATGACATGAAGCTTGTTCCGCACTTCAAAACTGCTCAGTCCAACCAAATTGGCGATTGGGCTAAAGAATATAATATTACCGAAGTGACTGCTTCTTCCATCCAAATGGCTGAATACCTCGCAGGGCAAGGATGGGTAAACATCCACATTGCTTTTCCATTCAATCCTCTTGAGATCCCAAAGCTTAATAAAATAGCTGAAAGGCAATCTATTTCAGTTCAGGTAATCAATGCAACTACTGCCCAAATGCTAGTAGATCAATTGGAATTCCCAGTTGGTTTTTTCATAGAAATTGATGCTGGTTACGGTAGAACAGGCGTAGAAGTGAGTGATTTTGGTTTGATCGAGGAGATTTTATTGATCGCCAAGAAGTCAGACAAACTTAACTTCAAGGGCTTTTATTTGCACGCAGGTCATTCCTATTACATGCCTGATATACCTGCACTTTATGAGCAAACCCGCAATGCCCTGAGTATGCTAAAACATAAATACAATTCAGAATACCCAAAATTAGTCACCAGAACTGGTGATACTCCTGGTGGCTGCGCGGTGATGGAAGATTTCGGGGATATCGATGAGATGGGGCCTGGTAACTCTGTTTTTTATGACTTGATGCAAGCAGAATTGGGCGGGTGCGACAAGGAAGACATCGCCGTTTGCTTAGCTGTTCCAGTCGTGGATATCAAAAAAGATCGAAAGGAAATTCTAATCCATGGTGGCGGAGTTCATCTGGCAAAGGATGTTCTTGTAGGAGAAAATGGCCTGAAGAACTTTGGAGAAGTAGTCTACCTCAATGAAAACGGTTGGACTATTCCTGAAAAGCAAATCATTCCTTAAAAGTATATCTCAGGAACATGGAATCATCAAAGCTTCCGACGTACTACTGGCAAAAGTACAAATTGGTGACATCCTTGGAATCCTTCCTGTTCACTCCTGTATGACTGCTGACTGCATGGGGGAATACATGACACTAGACGGGAAAATAGTGGATCATGCGGAAGGAAAGAGAAAGTAAACAGTTTCACTTTTCAGTAAATTTTCAATTAAACCCAACCCGAAAAATTGGGTTTAATTTTCAGGGTACTGTAAACATTCGCTATCCTTTAATGGTATGATGTATTTTTCCCTTTTATGAATTCTCACCTAAAACACCCTATTTTTAAAAATATATCAACATCAGGATAATTTCTAATTAAGTCATTCCTTGGCTTCTATTTTACCTCAATATATATGTTACGTCTTGCCAATTATTTGTTAATTTTTCTCTTACTAATTTATTGCAAATCACTTCATGCTCAGCAGGATTTAGATTTCAAAACTGTACAACAAAATATTTTCACCGAATATCAACAAGCCACAAGTTCAGCAGATCTGAATAAGCAAGCAAACGAAATACAAAAGACAATTCAGCCCGATGGAAGTTGGAATGATATTAACTATGCTGACAATTCCTTATCGAGTTGGAAGCCAGATATACATATCAAAAGAATCGGTATTATGGCGAAGGCATACAGCCGAAAAGAGAACAAGTTCTTCGACGCCAGTACGCATCAGCGTATAATTAACGCCCTGACCTATTGGGTAGAGTTAAAACCTGAGCCAACTTCAAAAAACTGGTGGTGGCTCAGTATCAGTGTGCCAAAAGAGATTGGACAGCTTCTGGTTTCCATGCGCACTGTTGAGCCAGGTGTTCCGACAGATTTAGAGAAAAAATTAATCAGTTGGATGAGTAAAACAGCCTCAATCACCAAGTCTTCTGGAAAGGACGGGTCCAACTTGACAGATATTGCGCAGCACATGATTATGCAAGCAGCACTTACAAAAGATGCGGCATTACTCAATCTAGCTGTAAATGCTACTGCAGCTACGATCAAAATAAATACAGGAGATGGAATTCAACGTGATTTGTCTTTTCACGCTCACGGCCCGGAGAATTACATGCATGGATATGGTAGAGAATACCTCTCAGGAATTAGAAATGTGGCCGTTTACACTCAAGGAACAAGTTTTTCATTTACGCCTGAGCAGATTGCTCTAATATCTGATTTTACACGAAATGGTTTCTTACAGGTGATCCGGGGTCGGCATGTAGATTTCAGCGTAATAGGGAGGGGAATCGCTAGAAATAATGCCACGCGTATTAACGCAGGCATTGTAAAGCAAATTAAAGAAATCGACATCGACAGTCACAAAGCAGAATACGACCAAGCCATCGCAAGAATAGAAGGTAAAGCAAAGCCCTCCGAAGGAATCAACCCCAAACATATTTACTATTGGAGATCTGATTATACAGTCCATCACAGACCTGAATTTATGGTTGGTCTCAATATAGCCTCTAGCAGAAGTGTCCGTACCGAATCAGGAAATGGTGAAAACCTTACTGGACAGTTTCTTACTGAAGGAGCCACATTTATAGCAGTTGAAGGTAATGAATACCACAATATTTTTCCTAACTGGGAATGGAGCAAAGAATTCCTGGAACTACTACACCTGAAATCAACCCATTGAAAAAGCGTACAAACTGGGTTGCAAATAGAGGGAATGCAGATTTTGTAGGTGGAGTAAGTGACGGATTGAATGGCATTTCGGTTTATAAGATGTCTGATTTTAACACCAAAGCTCACAAAAGCTGGTTCTTTTTCGGCGATAAAGTTATTTGCTTAGGCTCGGCCATTTCAGCTGATAGACAGGAATCTATTACTACTACCTTAAATCAATCATGGTTGAGAGGGCCTGTTCTACTGGCTCAAAACGACAATTTTGAAGAATTTAAAAGCCAGAAGAATACAAACGTAAAAAACATTAGGTGGATATACCACGATAATGTAGGCTACTATATCCCTGAAAATCAGAATGTCATGCTTTTTTCTGATAACCAACCTCGCTCTTGGTTCAGAGATAAACTCAAACTCTTCCGCAAAAATCATTGATAAATCTATATTCAAACTCTGGATTAATCATGGAAAAAAACCCAAAGATGCCTCATACGCTTACATTCTCTTACCAGGTATTAATAATGCACAAGAGTTAAAAAACAAGAATATTTCATCTATAGTTATTTTTTTTGAAAAACTCGCCTGAATTGCAGGCTGCTCAAGACAAGGAGAATGGACTGCTTGGGGTGGTTTTTTATGAGAAAGGTAAATTCTATTGGAAAAAAAACAGTTTGGAAGCTCGCCAGCCAGTAGTAGTACAACTAGAAAACATAAGTGCTAAGGCCTGGAAGGTAACCCTTGCAGAACCTACGCAGATCCTGACAGGATCCATAGAAATAAATTTACAAGTAGAGGGAGTCCAAAAGACCATCAAATTTGAGCTGCCAGAAGGAGATATGGCAGGTTCTTAGAATCACCAAATCCGTTCAATTCTAACATTAAGACAGCCTATGTCGGCCTATTCTTAAATGTCCCATTTCTATTTCTTTAATTAAATGATAATTTATAATTCTTCACAACCGCAACTAGCCTTGGAGGCACAGAAGGGTTTTCCGTGGAAGAGCGAACATTCGAATTTTATTCAGAAGGTATTTTTCACTTTGTCCTCAGAGGTAAGGATGGCTTATTGCCAAAAAGCTGGATGTTGATTCACACGAAAACTGGATGATCTTTAGCTATGCAGACAGTGCTTCGCCGCAGTGACACTGAGAATCTGGCTACCAATCCTAGTCACGTTGCATCAATGAGATCGTATCCCAGCCTATCCCATAGTCGCCTGCCTCTGGCAGGTTCCAAATATGGCGGCGGCTTTCTTGATGGTTAGGAGAAGGAAAGTTGCACAGACAGTAATTAAATTTTGCTCTCTTTAAATTCCATGGCCATCAACTTTATATACAAGCCCTAAAAAAAATCAGCGAAAATCCATGGCCGTTGCTGTGAACATCAGAGGAAAAAAGGAGCTCAAAAAAAGCCCTGATCTACAAATCAGGGCTGTTGATAATAGTTGGCTTAATTTAGAAATAAAGGGTTTTGCTTCGACCTTTTGAGTCTGTTACTCTCGCATGGATATCCTTCGCATTAAACTTGCTGAATGAATAATCCTTTTTAAAACCTTCTTCTTGGGATATTTGCTCTGTGTAAATCACTTTACCGCTTTCGGAAGAAATAATTTCTACTTTAACTCCGGGCTCATTTAGCCCAAACACTGATAGACTTACGGTATTATTGTCAATAAGTTTACCTGAAGCCATCAGCGGCAATGCTGAATCTGGGGTAGGTTTCTCAAATGTCTCTACGGTGTAAGTAACTTCCTCCTCTTCTGTAACGATTTTGACCTGATAGTCTCCAGCTGGCATGTTTTCCATATTGTAAGGAACCATCAAATTCTCACCTTTGACGCGCACATTTCTGTTATTTAATACTTTGCCGTCCGTGGATAAAATAGTGATTTTCGCCTTGCCTACTCCCTCATTGAGCGTCACATTGATTTTTTTGTAATTGGAATTTACTGAAGAAAGAGCTCTCAAATCTTCACTTGCATTTGCTACGAATGAGCCAAAAGATAAAGTACTTGCAAGTGCTACTGTGAATAAAGTTTTCATAATATGTTGGTTTAGAAGTGTTGTGCTATACCTATTGCGAAGTGCATACCAAACCAAAAAACAATCTTTGCTAAAAGACTTAATTAATTCTAGATATTAATTTTTATAACAAATAATCAGAATTAAATTTTGAAACAAATCCAAATAATTAACAAAACCTGTATAAAAATTGATCACATCTGTGACCGACTGTAATGTCAGCGGACAGTTTTAGACGGATTACAGCATTTCTGAGGTTGCACCATGTTACACTTGTTAAGAAAATTTAATTTTGAAAAAATCGAAAAAACAGTTCATTAGATTACGCTACTAACAAATAACATGTACGCTTATGAACACACTTTGTCCGAAAGAACACAAGTAGGTGATCAGATTTAGAACTAACTTTCACCTACTTTCTAAAACTTGCTACCAGTGCTATTCGTTAGGCTTAGTCTGATTAATCAATCCCAACAGATTTTATTTTCTTTCGCCATACATGAGAATCTTCCCACTTACTATAGTATATATTCTGCTCTCTATTGGGATAGCAATAGGTCAGCAATTGACTTTGAAGCTCACTCCTAACAGTTCTATTGGACAGAGGAAAGAATATATTTTTAGTAAAGTGATGGATTCAAGAGTTCAAAAATCAGTAGGACAAGTATACGATTCAGAGCGGAATAAACTGACAGCTACCTTTGACGGAAAATTAGCTGAGCAAGCAAAGTTTTTTTATAATTCAAGAATCACATCAGCTCAGAATACTTCATACAATATTCTAGTCAAAGTCTACAATTTAGATCTTAAAGAAATCTACCAAGCTAATCAGCGAGGATATAAAGGAGAGATTCAACTAAGTCTAGGCTTTTTTGTCCAAGGTGAAGGAAATCCAGTTCATTTAGTTGACTTTAATGGAAAAGCTAACTATGGAAGACCTGCCAATCAAACTACAAACGTGCAAAAAAGTGTACAGCAATTATTTGAAAATAGTTGGGAATACTTCGATGCTTGGTTTAGCAGCCAAGCGCCTACCAATAGATCCCTGGCAAAGACTGTAAAGTTGAATATTCTTGACCCTATCCTACCTAGTACCAAGGACACTGTCTATTATGATCCAGAAAGGCCTTTGACATGGGACGATTTCTCTGAATCTCCAGACCCTACAAGCTCCTTCAATGCAACCATTTTTAGCAGCTTGTCAATCGAAGGAAACGCAGAAATAGTAGCTGGGGAAATCATCCAGACAATTTTCATAAAAGTATATATGCTACCAGATCAGTCTTGGGTGAAGAATGCAGATGACTACGCAAACAATCATGAGCAGAAGCATTTTGACCTGACCAGAATTGCTGCCGACCGAATGATCTACGCATTAAATAACGCAGATTTGGAACCGGCCTTCTTTGAAGCAACACTCAACGACATCTATTTGGACGCCTATCGAGAGATGAATAAGCTTCAGGAATTGTATGATGGCCAAACCCGAAATGGTTTAAACAGAGATGTACAGGCTAGATGGAACCAGATAATTAAAGAGTCGCTGACTGGAAATTGGGAAAAGCTAGATCACTTATTGGAAACAAATAACTAAAGTATGTGGTTAGCTTATCAGTTTTGGGTAATCAACAAACTTTCAAAAAAACTCATCTCAATTTGCATTTTCTCATTCACCTCCTATCTTTGCCAACGATAATGGAAAACAGCAATAGAAATATTGATTTTTTAGCGACTGCACATCAAGGCAACTTGATGCATCATTTCCATCATTCCTCCTGAGGAATATTTTTACACACACGGTGAAGCCGATGATAGGGATTCCGCTTTTCACCATTATTTACTTACAATCTTTTATTTCATAGCGTAACTTGCCAACATGGAAAAAATTATCCGTATTGCCGTGCAGAAAAGCGGCAGACTATCTGACGATTCACTCAGCCTCATCAAAGAATGTGGCATCAAATTTTATAATGGAACGGGCAAACTCAAGTCCACTTCCACCAATTTCCCAATCGAATTCTTGTTTCTTCGTGACGACGATATTCCAGGCTATGTAGCTGATGGAGTAGCTGACTTAGGTATTGTAGGTCAGAATGAGGTGGTAGAGAAAGACAAGAATGTCACTACAATGAAGGCTTTAGGATTCTCTAAGTGCCGACTTTCCCTAGCTGTAGCAAAAGGTCAGGAATATAACGGAGTAGAGTTTTTCGAAGGAAAAAACATTGCTACATCCTACCCAAAAATCCTTGGAGATTACCTTAAAAGCCAAAATATCAACGCAGACATTCACGAAATTTCAGGTTCGGTTGAGATCGCTCCAAGCATAGGATTAGCGGAAGGAATCTGCGATATAGTCAGCTCTGGCTCCACACTGATGATGAACGGGCTGAAAGAAGTAGAAGAGATCTTCAAATCCGAGGCTGTCCTGATCGCAAATAACGATTTGCCAGATTGGAAAAAGGAGATCGCGGAAAAATTACTCTTTAGAATCAATGCGGTTCAGAAAGGGAAAAGCAGCAAATACGTGCTACTAAACGCACCAAATGAATCCATTGAGCGAATTATAAGCTTGATTCCTGGGTATGCGTAGCCCTACAATATTGCCACTTGCTCAAGAAGGCTGGTCATCTGTGCACTCAGTATTGAATGAAGATCAATTCTGGGAAAATATCGAAGAACTCAGAGCTGCCGGAGCAGAAGGAATACTAGTCGTTCCTATAGAAAAGATGATTCTTTAATTCTGCAAAGCTATTTGTATAACCCTAGCCCAGAAATCAAATGAATATCCTGCATAATCCTAATCAAGGCACTTGGAAAAAGCAGTTGGCTCGACCAACGTTCAAAACCAAGCAGATCAATAAGATCGTAAAACCTATTCTGAGAAAGGTGAAGAGAAATGGCGACAAAGCCCTTTTCAAATTCGCTATGGAATACGATCATGTAGAATTAGAATCTCTTTTCCCTTCGGAAATAGAAATTCAAGCAGCTTCGGCTGCATTATCTCCTTCTTTAAAAGAAGCTATAAACGTTGCTAAAGCTAATATTGAGCGATTTCATAGAGCCCAGGCTACGCCAGAGTTGGTGGATGAGGTGATGCCTGGAGTTGTTTGTATTAGGAAAAGTGTACCTATCCAAAAAGTTGGTTTGTATATCCCAGGAGGAACGGCACCTCTTTTCAGTACGGTATTAATGCTTGGAATTCCCGCGATCTTGGCAGGATGCAAGGAAATTGTGCTTTGCTCACCTCCGAGCAAAGAGGGGAAAATCCATCCTGCAATACTCTACACTGCTTCGCTAATTGGTATCACCAAAATCGTAAAAGTAGGCGGAGCTCAGGCGATTGCTGCAATGACTTTTGGAACTGAAAGCGTACCCAAAGTGGACAAAATTTTTGGCCCTGGAAACCAGTTTGTAACTGCTGCAAAGCAAATAGCTACCAAGTATGGAGTTGCTATAGACATGCCTGCTGGGCCTTCAGAAGTTTTGGTTTATGCAGACGAATCAGCAAATCCAGCCTTTGTAGCTGCAGATTTACTTTCACAGGCAGAGCATGGCGTGGATAGCCAGGTTATTTTGGTGACTGATACTGAGAAATTTGCGAAGCGAGTCATCAAAGAAATAGATGAGCAACTGGAAGAGCTACCGAGGAAGGATATTGCCAAAAAAGCTCTTGCAAATTCCAGAGCTGTGATTATTGACAGCCCAGAAAAAGCTATGGAACTTATAAATTTCTACGCACCAGAGCATTTGATTATAAGTGTTGCGCAGGAAGATGAAGCAGTCAATGCCGTTTATAATGCAGGATCTGTTTTCATTGGAAACTACACACCGGAATCAGCCGGGGATTATGCATCCGGTACAAATCATACATTGCCGACTTACGGCTATGCAAGAAATTATAGTGGCGTATCTCTGGATAGCTTTGTGAAGAAAATCACCTATCAAAAAATCTCTCCTGAAGGATTGAAAAACATAGGACCTACCATTGAAATAATGGCAGAAAATGAATTACTAGAGGCACACAAAAATGCCGTAACAATAAGACTCAAACATCTTAAAAAACAGAAGAAATGAAGTTTGACTTAACCCCATTACTTAGACCTCACATCGTAAACCTTCTTCCATACACCTCCGCTCGTGATGAATATACCGGCAAAGAGGGCATATTTTTGGATGCAAATGAAAACCCATACGGATCAGTGACAGATGCAGATTATAATCGCTATCCTGATCCCTATCAGTTGGAACTAAAGGATGAAATCGCCAAAATCAAGAAGGTGAAAGCATCCCAAATCTTCTTAGGAAATGGCTCTGATGAGGCGATAGACTTGCTATTTAGAGCATTTTGCGATCCTGGAAAAGACAATGTAGTCCTACTTCCTCCTACTTACGGAATGTATGAAGTGAGTGCAGGAATCAATGATGTGGAAACACGCAAAATCCCATTGACTCCAGATTTCCAGCTTCAGCCGGATTTGATTTTGAAAGCAGTCGACGAAAATACCAAGATTATCTTCGTCTGCTCACCGAATAACCCAAGTGGAAATAAGGTAAACCGTGAAGATATACTAAGGTTGCTTCGCGAATTCAGAGGCTTGGTCGTTGTGGATGAAGCTTATATTGACTTCAGTGATGAGCCAAGCTTTACTACCCACATGGAAGAATTCGGAAATCTCCTGGTAATGCAAACTTTCTCAAAAGCCTGGGGACTCGCTTCTCTACGACTTGGGATGGCTTTTGCCAGTAAAAAAATGATCAAAATTCTAAATCGTATTAAGCCACCTTATAATATCTCTGGATTGACTCAGGAGACTGTCTTGGCTGCAATACAAAAAGTAGATAAGGTCAATTCTATGATTGCCGATATACTTCAGGAACGTGATTTCCTTAAAGAAGAAATGAGCAAACTGGATTTTGTGCAGAAAATCCATCCTTCACATGCCAACTTCCTTTTGGTACAAATACCTAATGCAAGCCATGTGTACGACGATTTGATTGAAGAAAAAATCATTGTCAGGAATAGATCAAAAGTACAGCTTTGCGAGGAATGCCTTCGAATCTCTGTGGGAACTAGAGCCGAGAATGAAGCCTTTATAAATGCTTTGAAAAAAATTTATGAAGAAAGCTATAACCTGTAAACCATGAAAAAGAAAGTCCTTTTTATAGATCGTGATGGAACCATCATCAAAGAACCACCAACTGATTTTCAAGTAGATAGCTTAGAAAAGTTAGAGTTTTTGCCGAAGGCGATTTCTAACCTTCGCAAAATTGCTGAAGAGACTGATTATGAATTGGTAATGGTTACCAATCAGGATGGGTTAGGAACCGATTCATTTCCTGAAAACACCTTTTGGCCAGCACAATTTAAAATGCTAAAAACACTGGAACAAGAGAATATATTCTTCAAAGCAATACACGTCGACAAGACTTTTGAAAGTGAAAATGCGCCAACCCGAAAGCCAAACACTGGTCTTCTGACAGCATATTTTTCTGATGAATATGACTTGGCTAATTCCTATGTAATCGGAGATACACTGTACAGATGTGAAGCTTGCCGAAGAAATCTAGGAGCCAAGGCGATTTTCATTGGAAAAAAAGTAGAAAATGCAGCGTTGAGCACAACGAACTGGGATGAGATTTATCAGTTTTTGAAAATGCCTCCTAGATCAGCCGAGGTAATCCGTAAAACTTCAGAAACTGATATTTATATCAAGCTAAATCTGGATGGCAACGGCCACTGTGATATCAAAACTGGCTTGCATTTCTTTGATCACATGCTTGAGCAGACTGGGCAAACATGGAAGCACAGATCTAGAGATTAAAGTAAATGGTGACCTACATATTGACGAGCATCATACAATAGAAGATACAGGATTAGCGCTTGGAGAAGCTTATTTAAAAGCTCTTGGAGATAAAAAAGGAATCTATCGATACGGGTTTCTACTTCCTATGGATGATGTACTGGCACAGGCAGCAATTGACTTTGGCGGAAGGCCTTGGATGATGTGGGATGCTGAGTTCAAGCGTGAGAAGGTGGGCGACATGCCTACAGAGATGTTTTTCCATTTCTTCAAGTCCTTTTTCCTGACACTGCCAAGTGCAATCTGAATATAAAAGCAGAAGGAGATAATGAACATCATAAAATAGAGGCGATTTTTAAGGCTTTTGCGAGAGCTATAAAAATGGCTGTAATGCGTGATCCTAGAAATATCAACCAACTTCCAAGTACGAAGGGAGTTCTTTAATAACCAGCAGAGTATAGTCTTTTCTACATGCGAAAGGGTTATTTCTGAAAATTTCGTAGGGATTAGGAAAATTTTACATAGAAAGTTTTTCCTAATCCCTATTTTTTTTGTTCATTTAGTCATGAAACGACTTTTACGTACCTTACCTATCCTTTTAATACTAATTATAGGCAGCTCTTGCTCCAGCAGCCTTCAAAAGGCTGAGCAACAATTCAATAATGGGCAATATGAGGAGGCAATTTCACATTTGAATTCATACCTTTTTTTTAACGTCACTGATATAAAAGCATTGCATATTCGTGCGAGGTGCTACGAAGAGCTGGGAGAAATAGAAAAGTCCAAATCAGACTACGAGCGAATCATATCCATAGATAAGGAATATGCCCACGGGTATGGAGGTTTGGCTAAACTACTTTTTGAGCAAAAGGATTATGAAAATGCAGAATCCATGATTCTTCGAGCTGCTACATTAAATCCCGAAGATTTTGACATTATGTATCTCCTTGGTCGGACGATGTTAATGAATGGTAAGTTCAAAAAAGCTGAGGAGTTTCTAAGAAAAGCAGCAGATTTGAATCCTGATTATGCCCAGGTTTATTACTACACAGGAATGGCTCTAGCTTATCAGGGAGATGCCTTAGGATGCGCAGCTTCCTTTAATTCTTATGTCAGCAGAGAACCAAATAACATGGTAGGCCGCTACAATCGTGGGTTTGCCTATATGAATGCAGGTTTTTTAAAATGGGCTTTAGAGGATTTTGACGCTGTGCTGGCGCAAAACCCTAAGCACACGGAAGCTTTGGCAAAAAAGCAACAATGCTTAAATTATTTAGGCTTGGCAGCAGCTAATTAATCTCGAAATAAAGAAATCTTAAAACTTCAAAGCTGCTATCTCAACCGCTCCATAATAGCTTTCTTATAATTACTAACAGCCTGCTCACTCAATCCTAAAAACAAGTACGGCTCGATCATTTCCAGTTCCATTAAGTGGAACTCGCCATCTATTTCCACCCCATCTACTCGGACATACAGGCTTTCTGAGGCGAATTCATCTATGAGATTTTGGCATGAAGCCAGCATAGAAGATGATGGGTGAATCGGTTTTATCGTTCCTCCAAAATAATGTTGAACCCGGAAATCTTTGCTTGCTGGAGTTTTCAGTACTGCATGGGAAAACTTTCCATTGAAAAAAATAAGTGAATACTCTCCTACCCGTTCTATTTCAGGGACAAAAGGTTGGACCAAGAATGCTTCTTCATTCACCCATGCTTGAATTTTTTCAATATGTTGATCCCAATCGTTCCCACTAATTTTCAGGGTATTCTTCGCTCCGCCGCTCACTAAGGGCTTAACAACCCAAGTTTCAGTTTTAATTTTTGAAGCTATTTTTTCTTTTACTAATGGCAGTCCCTTTTCTAAAATCATCCCAGCAATTACTGGAAAACCTTTAGATGCAATTTCCAGAAGATATCTTTTCGAAGAATTCCAACGAATAGTATCCATGCTATTTAAGGCAGGGATGCCCCAGCTTTTTGATTTTGTCTATCCAAGTCAAAAATTCAGGGTAAAAGTCAAAATAATCCCATGTTGACTTGATTAGCAAGAGAGAAAACTGCTCCCATTTAACTTCAGGATCAGACCAACTTACAATCTTATGAGGAATTTGGTGTTCGGATAGAATTTCGGACAACATTTGATTTTCATCGAGTGTATTGTTATCATACGCCCCAACTGAGAAATAACTTACAATAGCTACATGCATCATTCTTGCTAAATTTTTACTCAAATCTATACTTTAACCAAAATTTATAGTCACCACTCTTCTAAAATCGGTCTTTAGCCTTACTTTTGGCCTTTGCCCTAGCTATGAACCATCGTAAACTCGTCATAATCCCAACTTTTAATGAGAAGGAAAACATCGTAGACATGATCCACGCGGTCATGAATCTGGAGGGTGGATTTGAGTTATTAGTGATCGACGATGGGAGTCCGGATGGAACCGGGAATTTGGTAAAAAGTCAACAGGTTGTTTTTCCTGATAGGCTTCATCTACTAGAACGGAAGGGAAAGTTAGGCTTAGGAACAGCCTACATCAAAGGCTTTAAATGGGCTTTAGAGAAAGATTATGATTTCATATTCGAAATGGATGCCGATTTTTCACATAATCCTAATGACTTAATTCGACTTTATGAAGCATGTGCAGACCGGAGTTTTGACCTCGCCATTGGTTCACGGTACATTACAGGAGTGAATGTTGTAAACTGGCCTATGGGCAGAGTATTGATGTCCTACTTCGCCAGCGTATATGTAAAATTCATCACCGGACTACCTGTCAAAGACGCCACAGCAGGATTCAAATGCTATCATAAATCAGTATTGCAAGGGATCAAACTTGACGAGATTCGATTTGTAGGCTATGCATTCCAGATAGAAATGAAATTTACCTCTTGGAAACTAGGGTTTAAGCTGGTAGAAATCCCAATTATTTTCACTGACCGAACTAAAGGGTTGTCCAAGATGAGTCCAGGTATTTTTAAGGAAGCTGGATTTGGTGTAATATCAATGAAAATCAAAAGTATTTTCAATCCTTACAAGGCTAATCAAAGCGGATCGACCGAATAGGGTCTACCTTTGAGATCACCATAACAGGTATCCATAATACGGCTGCAGTAAGCAGAACAATCCCAATATTTATAGAAATAAATGCTATCCAATTCGAATCGATTGGGACATAGCTCATGTAGTAGCTTTCAGCATCTAAAGGAATAAGTCTGAATTTATCCTGCAAAAAACCGATTCCTAATCCAATTGCATTCCCTATAAGCATTCCCCGCAGCAGGATGTTGATTCCATTCCAAAAGAATATCCTTCGAATTTGATGATTAGTAGAACCCAAAGCTTTGAGTAAGCCGATCATTTGGGTTCGTTCCATGATCAAAATAAAGAGGATTGCCCCCATATTAAAGATTGCTACAAAGCCAATCAAACCAATGAACACATAGACATTGTTATCCAACAGACTCAGCCAGTCAAAGATCTCTAAAAATTTATCTTTACTTTTAATCAACTTTAAATCATAATCCATATAATCCTCTATAAGAGCTGAGTATGAATCAGTATTATTAAAGTCATCAACGAAAATTTCCATACCACCAACCTGATCTTTGGTCCAGTCATTTAGATTTCTGATCGTTTGTAGCTCACCAATTATAATCTTCTCATCAAAGTTTTCAAGATAGGTTTGAAAGATTCCTACTACTTCGACTCTTCTATATCTCGGGGGATCTTGTACAAAATATAGGGTGATCTTATCTCCAACTTTTAACAAAAGTTTATTAGCAATGAATTGGCTTAGCATAACTTCATTGCTTGTTCCTTCATCAGGAATCTGAAGCATTCTACCATCAACCACATACTTTTTGAATCCTAGCGTATCAAAATCCTGACCCACACCCTTCATCAATACACCTTCTACTTCTTCGTCACCTTTGATTAAAGCCGCTTTGTGAGCAAAAGACTGAACCTTGGTAATGAACGGAAGTTCATGATAAGTTTTATTAAACTCTGAATTTAAAGAAAAGGGAGCCTCTTCGAATGCATTACTCATTGTGAATCGCTGCACTTGAAAGTGACCTGTGAAGCCGTAGACTTTTTCGGAAACGGTGCTTTGAAAACCTCCCAAAACCATAAAGGAAACAAGAGAAACTGCAAGCCCAAGCGCTAGGCTTCCTACTGCAATTTTATGTATAGTGGCCGAAAACCCACCAGCTTTCTTGAAACTGATTCTTTTGGCAATGAAATAGGAAAGGTTCAAAGGACTGCTTTAATTTGTTCTATGAGACCGCAAAATAGCATGAAGCAAACGAAACTTTCGCCCTTTATTTACTTTTTGAGTATAGTACCGTTAATTCTTTCAAATTCAGTTCAGCCTTGCTAAGGTCATTGCTAGTAATAGATGGAACCTACAAGCACTGTTTTGCGAAATGCCTTATCAATAATTGAGTTTGGATATTTCAAATTCTATATTTCAAATTTCAAATCAACTTCACTATGAATAAAAATCTTCGAATCATTTATATGGGCACTCCTGAGTTTGCAGTGCCTTCTTTAAAGTTGTTGGTAGAAAATGGTTGGAATATCGTAGGTGTGATTACAGCTCCGGATAAGCCTAAAGGACGTGGACAAAAGCTAATTCCTTCGCCGGTGAAAGAGGCTGCGCTTAAGTTGAATTTGAATATTCTTCAACCAACAAATCTAAAGTCTCCGGAATTCCAGAATGAGCTTCGTGCCCTTAAGGCTGATTTACAAATTGTGGTAGCATTCCGAATGCTTCCTTGAATCAGTATGGAATATGCCTACATTAGGCACCTTCAATCTTCATGCATCTCTTTTGCCAAATTATCGAGGAGCTGCACCTATAAACTGGGCTATAATTAATGGAGATAAAGAGACCGGTGTTACCACTTTTTTCCTTAAGCATGAGATCGATACTGGTAGTATTATTTATCAGGAAAAAATAAAAATCCTTAAAGAGGATGACCTTGGATCTGTGTATGAAAAATTAATGAACCTTGGGTCACAGTTGGTTCTTAAAACAGTAGAAGACATTGCTGAAGATAAAGTCGAACCTACGCCTCAGGACGAATCCAAAGCGATTCATCATGCCCCAAAAATCTTCAAAGAAACCGGTGAAATCAACTGGAGCAACTCAGCAGAATCGATACATAACCTTGTAAGAGGACTTTCTCCCTACCCTGCTGCATGGACTAAATTTGACGGGAAAATCTGTAAAATTTACAAAACAAGTTTTTCTTCCAACCAATCAACTGGTAAGCCAATCGGGGACTTGGTAACTGACAATAAAAGCTATTTGAAAGTCCAAACGGGTGAGGGCGTGCTAGAGATTTCAGAACTTCAATTAGAAGGTAAAAAGCGGATGAAGGTGGATGATTTGCTTCGGGGCTACAAATTCAATTAAAAAGGGTTTTTATAGAAAAAGAGCAAAATATATTATTTTTAACCTGATTTTAAGGAACTTAAGGACAATATCTACACCAATTTTTAAATCAAAAAATCATGAAAAATCTGAAGTCGTATATCCATAATAATAGTATTAATCACAGCACTATCTTTTTCAGCTGAAGCACAATTCATCAAAAAAATCCAGAAAGCCGCAAATAGAGGCATGGAGAAAGCAATACAAGACAAAGTAGAAAAAGAAGCAACCAAAATGACCGAAAAGCAGCTTGAGAAGTTGTTTTCCGACATGTATGGGGATGGATCGGATAGTTCTTCTACTGGAGGATTTGACATGAGCAAAATATTGGGTGGACTAGGAGAACCAGTAGATACCGAAGATGAATATGAGTTTTTTGGATACCTAGTTATCGAAATGATCAGCACAAACGAAAAAGGAAAGACTGAGGATCCTTTTCTCTTGAAATCCTATCTAGCTGAATCGGCCGATTATACTGGAATGGAATTAATAGATCCAAAAAACCCAAAAGCTTCCACTTCAATGGTTTTCGATGTGAAAAATCAAGCCTCAATTGTTTTCCTGGACAATAAAGGGGAAAAATCCAGTTTCGCATACAAGTTGGATATGGATGAGCTCGATACAATGATAGATGAAGAAATAGATGCTTCCAGCGATGAATACGATGTTACAATTGAAAAAACGGGGAATTCCAAAGAAATTTTGGGCTATGCCTGCGAGGAGTATCATGTAGTCAGTGAAGATGGAGAAGGCTACTATTGGCTGACAGATAAACCAATCGGTGGGTATGCATCTTTTTGGGGTGCCAATAGTCCCATGATGACTGCAAAAGCGCAAGAAAGATATGCGCAGCATTTCAAAAATATGCCTGAAGGCAATTTTATGGAATTGACTTTCACCTCCAAAGACTCTGAAAAAGTAGAGATGAAAGTGATAGAAATAGATGAATCCTCTCCTAAATCGCTTACAATGTCGGAATACCCGAACATCATGAATTCAATAGAGAAGGAGTAATTCTAGCTTTTTTTATTTTATATGGTGTCAAGGCCTGTTATCTTCAAGGCAAGAAGGATTTTGCATGAAGATATCACTAATAGCCGCTATGGCCACCAACAATGTAATTGGTAAAGAAAACGATCTAGTTTGGCGATTGCCAGATGATTTTAAGCGATTTAAAAGACTCACTTCCGACCATTTTATTCTTATGGGAAGAAAGACTTTTGAGTCATTGGGAAAACCTCTACCAAACAGAACCCATATCGTAATTACCAGAAATAAGAACTATAAAGTACCTGAGGGGCATTATGTATTTGAGAGTGTAGAAAGCGCATTTATTTTCTGCCAAAAGATGAATGTTGAACATCTCTATGTCATCGGTGGTGGTGAAATCTACCGTCAAACATTACCTATGTCTGATGAGTTGGTACTCACTGAAGTTGATGCCTCGCCTGAAGGTGATACTCATTTCCCAGAATTTAATATGGAAAACTGGAAGATAACTTTCAGAGAACATCATCCTGCTGATGATCGAAATCAATATCCTTTTACCTACGTCAATTACGAAAGAATACACAAGTAGCATGTCTAAAAAAGTAATCTGGATAACTGGAGCTTCCTCTGGAATTGGAGAAGCCTCAGCTTACAAATTTGTAAATGAAGGATATCAAGTAATTCTTTCAGCGAGAAATGAAGAAGCACTTAAAAAAGTTAAAACAGCTAGTTCACATCCTGAAAACTGCAAAGTACTTCCACTTGATCTGGTAGATCAGCACTTATTTGCAGAGAAAACTGCTGAAGCTATTGCTGCTTTTGGGCATATAGATTCGGTCTTACATAATGGTGGAATTAGTCAGCGTTCTTTGATTAGAGATACCCCAATTGAAGTAGACAGGAAGCTCATGGAAGTAAATTTCTTTGGAACTGTAGCTCTTACAAAGGCAATACTTCCTCATTTTATTGAAAGAAAAAGTGGACAATTTGGAGTGATTTCATCTCTAGTGGGCAAATTTGGCTCGCCCTACAGATCAAGCTATGCTGCGGCTAAACATGCACTTCATGGGTTCTTCGAATCTTTGAGATTAGAGCATTTTGAGGAAAATATTTCAGTTACTATGATCTGCCCTGGTTTTATCAAGACGGATGTTTCGAAAAATGCACTGACAGCTGACGGCACTCCTCTCAATGAAATGGACAAAGCGCAAGAAAATGGAATGAGTGCTGATGATTGCGCAAAGGAAATCTACAGTGCACTTAAAAAGCGAAAAGAAGAAGTTTATATCGGTGGAAAGGAAACAATGGGAATTTACTTAAAGAGATTTGTTCCTACAGTTTTCACAAAAATACTACGTAAATCAGAAGTGAGATAATAAGATGAAAGTAGTTAGAGCTGAAATAATAGCCATAGGAGACGAATTGCTCTATGGTCAGATAGTGGACACAAACAGTCATTGGATCAGTCAAGAATTGGACCTTATGGGCGTCAAGGTGGTTCGAAAAACTACTGTAGGCGATGACAGAAAAGACATTCTGGCGGCATTTACTTCAGCCGAAGCTAGAGCTGACATTATTTTGATTACCGGAGGACTTGGTCCCACACAAGATGATCTGACCAAACCATTGATGGCAGAATACTTTGACTGCCCAATTGTTGAAAATCCCGCTGCAGTAGAGGCTGTTACAGAGTTTTTCAAAAGACGAGGAAGAGAAATCACGCCTTTAAATATTCTTCAAGGACATTTACCTTCCTGTTGTACTTATGTACCCAATGAGGTGGGCACAGCTCCGGGCATGTGGTTTGAAAGAAATGGAACTTACTGGATGTCTATGCCAGGAAGTACCACACGAAATGAAAAGGTTGATGACCGACTTCGTCTTACCAAAGCTGCCTACCCTATTTCCTCTACCTATCATTGTGCATCGGATGGTCAAAACCGTCGGTATTGGAGAAAGTTGGCTAGCAGATTTGATACGGGAATGGGAAAATGCGCTTCCAAAAAATATAAGGCTGGCATACCTTCCATCGTTAGGTCATGTCAAGCTCCGACTTACAGGTTTTGGGCAAGTCAAAGAGGAAATCGAAAAAGATATCCAAGCACAGATAAATTTGGTCTTACCGAGTATTGAGAAATACGTATATGGTTATGATTCTGAGTCTTTAGAAACGGCAATTGGTAAGCTTTTGACATCGAATGAGAAAACTGTAGCATTAGCTGAAAGCTGTTCTGGAGGCTACATTTCACATTTAATAACCAGTATTTCCGGGAGTAGTTCGTATTTTAAAGGGGCAGTAGTACCCTATCACAATCAATTCAAAAATGAAATCCTTAAGGTTAGGAATGAAACTTTAACCTCTTTTGGAGCAGTTAGTGAAGAGACTGTCACAGAAATGGCTAAAGGAGTTCGAGATTTATTCCATGCCGATTTTGGACTAGCTAGTAGTGGAATCGCTGGTCCAAATGGAGGTACAGATGAAAAACCAGTAGGTACAGTTTGGATTTCCTGCGTGGGAGAAGGTTTTATTGAAACAAAAAAACTTCAACTGACACAAGACAGAATGCTCAATATACAATTGACTGGAGTAGCAGTATTGAATCTCCTTAGGATTTGTATTTTAGAGAAATAACAAATAAAATTTCTATTGAAAGGTTTGTGATCCTGTTTTATAAAATTTAATTTTAAAACTTGTATATAAACCCAATAAATCATTAATCAATAACCATGGCGATTGTAGAAATGCTAATGCCCAAAATGGGCGAGAGTATCATAGAAGGTACAGTGCTTACTTGGCTTAAAAAAGAGGGTGACACGATTGAACAAGATGAATCCGTATTGGAAGTAGCTACAGACAAAGTAGATACTGAGGTTCCTTCTACTCATGCTGGAGTCCTAAAACAAATCCTTGCTCAAGAAGGTGATGTCATCGCCGTGGGTGCTCCGATTGCAATTATAGAAACTGAAGGCGAAGTAGATTCTGCTCCTTTAAATTCAGAACCAAAAGCTGATTCACAGAAAGAAGACCTTATTTCTTCTGCGCCTGAAAATACTGCTGCTATTCTTAAAGCGCCAGACAATTCAAATTCAGAAGCTGATGGAGACGATAGATTCTACTCTCCCCTTGTTCAAAGTATCGCAAAAGAAGAAGGTATTTCTAAAGCTGAACTTTCAAAAGTTCCCGGATCTGGAAAAGATGCACGCGTGACCAAGCAGGACATGTTGAATTATCTCGAAACAAGAAATACTCCAGTTAAAGAATCTGCTTCTATTCCATCTATTTCTGCTCCAAAAGTACAGGTTAGTGTTTCTGGTGAAGACGAGATCATAGAAATGGACCGGATGCGCAAGATGATTGCGCAGCGAATGGTAGAGTCGAAACGTATTTCCGCTCATGTCACATCCTTTGTTGAAGCTGATATGACCAATATTGTTTTATGGAGAGAGCGTCATAAACTTGATTACAAAGCTAAATTTGGAGAGTCAATTACATATACTCCATTTTTTATTGAGGCGGTAGCAAAAGCAATAAGAGATTTTCCAATGATCAATATCTCTGTAGATGGTGATAGACTTATACGGAAAAAGGACATCAACATCGGTATGGCTGTAGCACTCCCAAGCGGTAACCTAATTGTCCCTATCATCAGGAAAGCAGATCAGCTTAATCTTGTTGGCATTTCGAAAAAAGTAAATGAGCTTGCCAACCTTGCCAGAAACAATAAGTTAAATGCCGATCACCTTGCTGGTGGTACCTATACCGTTTCCAATGTAGGCTCTTTTGGTAATGTAATGGGAACTCCTATCATTCCACAGCCTCAGGTAGCAATTATGGCTGTAGGAGCTATTGTGAAAAAACCTGCGGTCGTAGAAACGCCAACTGGCGACGTGATTGCAATTAGACATAAAATGTTCTTATCTCACTCCGATCACCATCGAGTGGTAGATGGTTCCCCTAGGTGGGAAGTTTGTCAAGCGTGTTTCGGATTACCTCGAAGCATTTGATATCAATACTCCCCTATAATATTAAAAGCCGGTTTGCTGAACTAGCCCCCATAAGTGTCAAACTTTTTGGGAGCAAATCATTAGCCGGCTTTTTTTATACTTTTCCATGTGATAATTCAACCTTTAAGGAGTACTCCTTCAATTTTTCTGCTAATGAAAATAACCTAATAGGCTTGGTCAAATAGTCATCCATACCCGCTTCTACAGCTTTTTTCTGATCTTCATCGAACACATTGGCAGATAAGCCTACAATAAAAACTCTCCCTTGCTCACCCAACTTTCTGATTTCCCTTGACGCATCCAAACCATTCAAAACAGGCATTTGCACATCCATCAGTATAAGGTCAAATTCCTTTTCTTTTACCATCTGCAATGCTTCTTGCCCGTTTTTAACCACCTCGAATTCATAGCCCAGTTGATCAAACATAAGATGCATAAGCTGAAGGTTTAATTCATTATCCTCTGCTAAAAGAATTCTAAGTGGATATTCTTTAGCCATACCATTCCAATTTACCCGCCTTGGCTGTTCATTTAAAGTAAATTCTGTTGGTATTTCGGGAGCTTTTTTCACTATTACCGAAAAAGAAAAAACAGATCCTCTTCCTAGTTCACTAGATATAGTCAGCTCTCCTCCCATCAATTCCACTATCTTCTTTGCAATCGCTAATCCAAGCCCAGTCCCTTGATAACTTCTTGAACTTGAACTTTCAACCTGATAAAATGGATCCGTTAGTTTGGGAATTTCCTCTGCTGGAATACCTATTCCACTGTCTTGAACTATACATTTTAAAAAATTGATTCCTCCGGAAATATTTTCAATTTCTAGCTTTGCCGACACTATTCCACCCTTTGGGGTAAACTTAACCGCATTCCCAACTAATATTCAGAATAATTTGGTTGATTTTCTCCACATCTCCTTCCATCATCTCCTCTGTTTTGGGTTGATGGGTAGTTTTAAGAATAACTCCTTTCTTTTGAGCTAATCCTGATAGAATTTGGACTTGCTTTTCAAGTTCGTCTGCAGGACAAAAAATATTTGTATTGATTTCTATTTTTCCAGCTTCAATTTTAGAATAATCAAGAATATCCTTAATAATGCTTAGCAGTGAATTACCTGAATTTTTGATAACCTCCAAGTATTGAAGTTGCTCATCATCCAAGTTGGTTTGGCCCAACAAATCAATTATGCCCAAGAGCCCGTTCATTGGTGTCCGTATTTCATGACTCATATTCGCTAAAAATTCAGACTTGGCTCTACTCGCCTGATCTGCAGCATTCATGGCTTCAACTAATCCCTTTTCCCAAACACGCTGGCTGGTGATATCTTTGGTAATAGACATCATTCGTTTGGCTATCTAAAGGGAAAAACCGAATCTCAAAGTATTGACTTTCTTCCCTAGAATTGAAATTTAAATCGACAGTTTGAATTTGCCCCGTTCTTCTTGCAAGGTCAAAAGCAAATTTTGTCTGATCCCGTTGCTTTTCCGGAACCAAATCAAAAACAGACTCACCTATCACTGAGGTGCCTAATGATTTTAGAAATTTTTGGTCTTTAGCATAAGACTCTAATAAAATCCCATAATTATCATACGCAAAAATGATATCAGGAATATTATCAATCAGGTTTTGGAGGCGTTTACCACTTTCAATCAACTCTTGTTTGCTTTGAAATTGATCAGAAATATCAGTGCAAATCCCAAGTCCACCATTAAATCTACCTGACTTATCAAATACTAATTTTTCAAAGATTCTTAACCTAACTACTTTTCCATCAGGCTTTTTGAAATCGTATTCAAGGTCCACAAAGGACTTATTTTGACTTAAAGCTCCTTTTACTAATTCTCTCACATTCAGAACATCTACATTCTTGGTATTACTTCCAAATGCTTCCAAAAAATCAGTTTTAGAATGTCCTAAGATTTCATCGACTTCTTCACTTACCCGAGTTATCTGCCCTTTAAAATCGTGAAAAAACACAAACCCCCTCAGCTCTTTAAGTAAAATGTTTTGTTGATCAAATAATTCCGAAATCTCCTGAGCACTTTCTTCAAGTAGTTTTTGTGACTTTAATCTGTTCTGAATTGAAAGTGTAAAAAAGACAACCGTACCAATTAATAGTATTACAAACCCGGCAAACAAAAATAGGTAAGTACTATAAATCCCACTTGTGCATTGAATTGGATTCAATCATAAATAATAGGGCTACGTTTTCATAAATACTTCCAAAATCAAAAGGGTATTCTACCAATACTCCAATGCCAGCCTCTTCTTCCTCCTTCCAATCAATTTCGTAAATTCCAATTACCCCAATTGATGCATCATTTTGAATATTTTGATATGAAACGGAGTCAATTTCTAATGTTAATTGTTCATCCTCAAGATCAAGACTTATCAATTCTTCATCAATTAGGAGCAATTTTGTACCTCCATTATTCAGATAATAATGAGTGACAAAATTCTTGGTAAACCTAATCGGGTTTAACGAAAATGTAACCTCAAATCCCTTCCCATTACCAGCGGTATAGTATAGAAAATTTCGACTTCCTTTTAGAGGTACCTTCTTTGTATATCTATTTCGAATGAAATCATTTCGATCAGTTTTGGTCATATACACCACCGAATCCTGAAGGTTTACCCACGCAGTATCAATAAGACCTGGATAGTTGTAGATAAATCTTTCTAACGGCTTTGGTAAGATCATCTCTGAAATCATCCCCATCCAAGTCTTCGTCTTCAAGATAGTCTGTAAGCCCACTTGCATTCTCTTCGAATCGATCAATAGCGAGCTCAATCTCAGAAGCGGCTAGTTCTGTTTGTTTTATCAAGAACTCCTTTCTAGCCTTAATCTCAGCATCAGAAATAGCGATAAAAAAACTAACCCCTAGTAATACCACCATAAATACCAACCCACTGCCAATGACAAGCGTTAGCCAAAAATCTCTACGGTATCCTATTCTATTATTCATTATAAACTAGGTTCAATTTCTACTAAATACCAATCTAGGAGATTAAAAGGGGCAGAATAAGCAGCTATTGGACTAAACTCATCTTTGAATTGAAAGAATATTTCCTTATTCAAGAGAAGAGATTTTGCCATCTCTCTGACTTCTTTGTTCTTGCTATTAAATAAATTATAGTCCGAAACTCGATAGTTGTCTGATTGAATTGTTTCTTTATAAACGTGATTTAACAAAGGAGGAAAACTAAGTGCTTCGATAGCTCCGGAATTTCCTGCTACAATATCGCCTTTACTATTTACTATCAAATACTCCCCTTTTTTGTTATCTAAATATCGCTCGAAAATCTCTTCTACGGTGATATCTATACCTAAAACAGCATACAATTCACCATCCAATTGTACTGGATGAACCAAAGATAAAATCCAGCCTCTTCCGGCAGGGTCAACATAGACCTCAGGTATCCATTTGGCACCCTTTTCAGGATTATGATTAAAATCCCCTTCATAGAAAAAATTAAAGCTTGTCACGTCGAGATTTGGGTCTAAAAGTGTTTTAGAATCGTAAGCAGGAAAAACCCTGGAAACTTGATCTATAGCATTGTAATAGACTTGAGCAATGATACCATACTTTTCAAGAGATTTCTTAAAAAGAGAATCCATACTATTAGTAATCAAAACACTTTCCATCGATTTATCAAAATCTTTGGTTGTATTAAATATAACTACGGTGCTTAGGTATTCTGAATCTTGAGGGGTGTTAATAGAATACCCACCATCAAAACTATACTTTGTACGATCTGCCTTTTGTAGAATATTATCCCTGTTTTCTAGGAGAAACTCGAAGTGATCTTTCAATAAAATAATCTCCTCCTCCAATATTTTGAGCTCGGACTCCATCTCCACAATAATGGAATCATCAAAACCTGTACTATGGTCACGCTGAAGTTTATTAGGTGAATTACAGGAGGCTAAAAGAAGGAAAACGGGGAAAAGCGAGAGGAAAAAAGACTTCATGAGATTTAAACTAAGCAGGAAATTATAAATTTCCCACTTCAGCCCTAAATGATTCTCCCATTTCTTTGAATCTTACTTTAACTTTTTCAAAAAAAATTCCATTCCAAAAAACTTCTAAATCAGCTTCATCTAGAACATCCGTTTCAGGCACTTTGAAAGTCTGTTCCATTGGCCCCAATTCAAATTTTAGGATATACTTATTATTCCAGGAGAATAAGCTTATTCGAATATCCTCCTGGATAAACTCCTTAACAACTCTCATGAGTTAACTTTTACCTCTGAAGAAAATGTGATAGTTGACTTCAAGGAGGAAGCTACAGAACAATATTTCTCTACCGATAGTGCTACCACTTTTGCAAACTCCTCCTCTTTGGCATCTGGAGAGATCAAGATAAACTTCAAATGGATATCAGTATAAAATGAAGGTACTCCATCGTTTCTAATTCCTTCTACCTCTACGATCAAATCATTCACCGTTTTACGTTTCTTTTTCATCATTAAAACAGCATCCACCGATGCACATGATCCTAGTGCAGACAGCAGCAAATCCATGGGTGATTGAGCTTTTTTCTCCTGAGGATCATACATATCGATCTGTACTACATTCCCTTGTGGATTTACAGACTCATACTCGTGATCCGCTTTCATGCGAACTGTCACATTTCTCTTTGCCATTTTTTTTCTAATTAATGAATAGACTTATTTTTCTTAAGATTTTTATTATCTGCCAAGTTTTCAATCTTGAAATAAGATTACATATTCCGACGGTACTGCCCACCTACTTGGTATAATGCGTGCGTAATCTGTCCAAGTGAACAATACTTTACCGCCTCCATTAGTTCCTCAAATATATTTTCATTGTTTACAGAAACCTTCTTCAATTCCTCTAAGTGTTTATTTACTAACTCTGGATTTGCCGAATGAAGTATTTTCAAGGTTTCTATTTGCGCCTCTTTTTCTTCCTTTTCGGCACGGATCACTTCGCCGGGAGTTACAGTCGGAGAGCCATCTGAAGAAAGGAAGGTATTAACACCAATTATTGGATATTCTCCAGTATGCTTTAGCATTTCGTAATGCATACTTTCCTCCTGAATTTTGCCCCGCTGATACATGGTTTCCATAGCACCTAAAACTCCGCCTCTCTCGGTAATTCTATCAAACTCTAGATAAACAGCCTCTTCAATTAAATCTGTCAACTCCTCAATAATAAAAGCTCCTTGGATAGGATTTTCATTCTTTGCTAATCCCAGTTCTTTATTGATAATCAACTGTATAGCCATTGCTCTACGAACTGATGCTTCAGTAGGCGTGGTGATCGCTTCATCATAGGCATTGGTATGTAGCGAGTTACAATTATCATAAATGGCATACAGTGCCTGCAGCGTAGTTCTGATGTCGTTGAAGTCGATTTCCTGTGCATGAAGTGAGCGTCCAGAGGTCTGAATATGATACTTCAGCATCTGAGAGCGTTCATTTGCTCCGTACTTTAACTTCATGGCTTTCGCCCAAATCCTACGTGCAACTCTACCGATTACCGCATATTCCGGATCTATCCCATTGGAGAAAAAGAAGGAAAGGTTTGGTGCAAATTGGTTGATGTCCATTCCACGGCTTACGTAGTATTCTACATAAGTAAACCCATTGGAAAGTGTTAAAGCCAATTGCGTGATTGGGTTTGCACCTGCTTCGGCAATGTGGTAACCCGAAATGGAGACAGAATAAAAATTACGGATGCCCTGATTAATGAAATATTGCTGCACATCCCCCATCAGTCTAAGAGAAAATTCTGTAGAGAAAATACAGGTATTCTGAGCCTGATCTTCTTTCAGAATATCTGCTTGAACAGTTCCTCTCACTTTCGCAATAGTCTCCGTCTTGATTTTCTGATATACTTCTGCCGGCAATACTTGATCTCCAGTCACCCCTAGTAACATCAAGCCTAAACCATTATTTCCTTCTGGAACCTTACCGTTGTACGTAGGTCTAGGTAAATTTTTCGTTTTATATAGCTGATTAATTTTCTCATTAATCTCATCTTCAAGCCCATTTTCCTTGATATAGACCTCGCATTGCTGGTCAATTGCTGCATTCATAAAGAAGGCAGTCATGGTAGCAGCAGGGCCATTAATAGTCATTGACACAGAGGTCATTGGATCAACTAAGTTAAAGCCAGAGTACAACTTTTTTGCATCATCCAAACAGCAAACACTCACTCCAGAATTCCCGATTTTACCATAGATATCTGGTCTGTGATCTGGATCTTCCCCGTAGAGGGTTACCGAATCAAAAGCAGTAGAAAGGCGTTTAGCAGCCATATCTTTGGACACATAATGGAAGCGCTTATTTGTCCGCTCAGGTCCACCCTCTCCCGCAAACATCCGGGTTGGATCTTCTCCTTCTCTTTTGAAGGGAAAAACTCCTGCGGTATATGGGAACTTGCCTGGTACATTTTCGCGCAAACCCCATTTCAATACATCGCCCCAAGCCTCGTATTTCGGCAAGGAAACCTTTGGAATTCTTGTATCAGAAAGTGACTTAGAGTAAGTCTTAATCTTGATTTCCTTATCCCGCACTTTGAAAACATAAAAGTCTTCCGCGTATTTGGCTGCTTCGGTTGGCCATTCCTCCAGCCATTTTTTGTTCTTTGGATCAAACTCCAATTCTACCTGCGCATACACTTCCTGAAGTTCCTTGATCAATCGATCTTTATCCTCCACTTTCGTGTTTTGAATAGCTTCTATGGACTTGGAAATGCTATAAAGCTGCTGAGCAATTTCCTTTTGCTCTTCCACCCATACATCGTAATTTCTATTGATTTCAGAGATCTCAGATAAGTATCTATTCCTCGCAGGCGGTATTATATAAATCTTCTCAGAGCTCCCAGCAGTCAGCTCAAAGTCGCTTTTCATTTCAGGATGACTCTCTGCAATTTTAGTAATCAGCGTACGATAAAGCTGATTCATCCCAGGATCATTGAATTGGGAAGCAATGGTACCAAAGACTGGAAGATCTTCGTCTTTGGCTTCCCAAAGATTATGATTGCGCTTAAATTGCTTTTTCACATCACGGATAGCGTCCAAAGCACCACGCTTATCAAACTTATTCAACGCAATCACATCAGCAAAATCAAGCATATCAATTTTCTCCAGTTGGGACGCTGCACCATATTCTGGAGTCATCACATATAAAGAAAGGTCTGAATGCTCAATAATCTCTGTATCTGACTGGCCAATACCAGAAGTCTCCAGAATCACCATATCGTAACCGGCAGCTTTTACAGTATCTACAGCATCCTGCACATATCTTGATAGTGCAAGATTAGATTGTCTGGTAGCTAAAGATCGCATATACACTCGAGGATGATGAATCGCATTCATACGAATTCTATCGCCAAGCAATGCTCCACCAGTTTTTCGCTTAGATGGATCAACTGATATGATAGCCAGTGTTTTATCCTCGAAGTCCATAATAAACCGTCGAACCAATTCGTCAACAAGTGAAGACTTTCCAGCACCACCAGTACCAGTAATCCCTAGAACTGGCGTTTTACATTCCTTGCTTTGTTTTCTTACTTTTTCTAACAGCTGGGCGGAGTTTTCGGGAAAGTTTTCAAAGGCAGAAATAGCTCTGGCGACATGCTCTTTGCTCTCTACTCCGAGCACCAATCCTTCAGACAATACATCCCCGATGGGGAAATCACACTGACTTACCAAGTCATTTATCATCCCCTGCAATCCCATAGAACGTCCATCATCCGGAGCGTAAATCCTGTTGATGCCATAATCCTGAAGCTCCTTGATTTCCTCAGGAAGTATAGTTCCTCCCCCTCCACCAAATATCTTCACATGTCCTGCGCCCTTTTCACGAAGCAAATCATACATGTACTTAAAAAACTCCACATGCCCCCCTTGGTAAGAAGTGATCGCGATTGCCTGCACATCTTCTTGAATTGCGCAATCAACTATTTCCTGCACAGAGCGATTATGACCTAAATGGATTACCTCACAGCCAGTGGACTGAATGATACGGCGCATGATATTGATTGCTGCATCATGCCCATCAAATAAGGAAGCAGCAGTAACAATTCTAATGTGATTTTTGGGTTTATAGCTCTCAGGAATGGTAGTCATGGAGTTGGGTTAGCTTATTGTAGTAATCGATTTTCATGAGTCAGGATTAGTTTGATCCTAATTACTCACAACAAATATAGTAATTATAAAGGCGCTCTACTTTCGCAGTTAGTGGAAAAACAAAATATAATTTGGCACATAGATTCTATGAATTTTATCATAGCTAAACTTAGTCGGTAATTTTTCCGACATTAGAACTTAAAATTTGACTTTTATACCATTTTGCAATTATGATCAACTACGTCAGTCCGGAAGTTGCCGTTTCGTCTATTCAGAGTAATCAACGCGTTTTTATCCATGGTAGTGCAGCTACTCCTACTACCCTTCTATATGCCTTGGCTGCAAGAAAAGATGAACTCAAGAATGTGGAAATTGTAGCTATAACTACCCTTGGGGATATGCCTTTAGCCTCGGATGAATGCAAAGATAGCTTCTACATGAACTCACTGTTTGTTTCACAGAATGTACGAGCGGCTGTCAATTCCGAACATGGTGGTTACGTTCCTATTTTTCTAAGTGAAATAGGACACTTGTTTAGACAGAATATTCTAAAACTAGATGTGGCCATCATCCAAGTTTCCGAGCCGGATTCACATGGATTTTGCTCCCTTGGAACCTCCGTCGATGTTGCAAAACCAGCAGTGGAAACTGCCAGAACAATTATAGCTCAGGTCAACAAACAGATGCCTAGAACGCATGGGGATGGCCAAGTTCACATTTCAAAGTTTCATGCAGCCATTCATGTGGATGAGCCACTACCAATTGTTGATTATGGTGAAAAAATCACAGAAACAGAACGAAGAATAGGCAATCATTGCGCGGCACTTATTGAAGATAGATCTACACTGCAAATGGGAATTGGTGCTATTCCAGATGCCGTTCTGGACTCACTGAAGCAACACAAGGATCTTGGAATTCATACCGAGATGTTCTCTAATGGGATTTTAGGACTCCTGAGATCAGGTGCCATCACCAACAAATACAAGAAAAAACACCCTGGGAAAATAGTATCATCTTTTGTAACTGGAACTAGGGAGCTTTACGATGCGATTGATGATAATCCTGAATTTTCCTTCCATGAGGCAGCTTACGTGAATGACACAGCGGCTCATACGAAAGAATCCTAAGGTGATTTCTATCAATAGCTGTGTGGAAATGGATCTGACTGGTCAAGTTTGCGCAGATTCCATAGGAAGCTACCAATACTCAGGTGTAGGTGGTCAAATGGACTTTATGCGTGGTGCCTCTCTCTCTGAAGGAGGAAAACCAATCATGGCCATGACTTCCGCTACTCGAAAAGGAACTTCCAAAATTGTCCCATTCCTAAAGGAAGGTGCTGGTGTAGTCACTACCCGAGCACATATGCAATACGTAGTCACCGAATACGGAATGGTTAATCTTTACGGAAAGAACTTACGTCAGCGGGCTTATGAACTAATGCGCATCGCTCATCCAGATCATAGAGAAACACTTGAGAGAGCTATAGTAGAAAGATTTGGAAGTTTTATATATCCATTTCGGTAAATAAGAAGGTAAAGTGTATTACCAGGTTTTGATTTATTGTGCTTCTCTTTAGATTAGCATCCTAAAATAACCCAAAACAGCTGATGTCCTCAAAAAAATATGCCTTTTTCCTCTCAATCACGGCCGCATTGGGTGGCTTTTTATTTGGATTTGACACAGCTGTAATTTCCGGGGCTGAGCGAGCAATTCAAGATGTCTGGAAATTAAATGATCTTACCCATGGATTGGCGATTGCCATGGCCCTTTATGGTACAGTAATCGGAGCTTTATTTGGAGGAATACCAGCAGACAAATTTGGTAGGAAAAAGAGTCTGTTCTGGATCGGAGCATTGTATCTCATCTCTGCAGTGGGATCAGGAATGGCTCCAGACGAGTTTTCCTTTATGTTTTTTAGATTCATAGGAGGCTTAGGAGTCGGAGCTTCTTCAGTGGTTGCTCCTATGTACATTTCTGAAATCGCACCTGCCAAAAACAGAGGCTTACTTGTGGCTCTATATCAATTCAATATCGTATTCGGTATTTTGATGGCTTATCTTTCGAACTATTTGATTGGCACAGCCGGAATTGAAAATGACTGGAGATGGATGTTAGGCATGGAAGCAGTTCCCGCGTTGATATATACAGCGATGATAGTTAGAATTCCAGAAAGTCCAAGATGGTTAATCGCTAAGTTCAATGACCAAGTCAAAGCAAGGGAAATTCTGACAAGAACTGATCCTGACGGAGTAGATGAAGCAATTCGTCTGGCAATCATTGAAGAGCAAAGTATTAAGGAAAAAGGAAGCTTTTCCGCACTATTCAGCAGGGCCTTCCTATCTACCACCATGCTGGCGATTTTCATTGCCTTTTTCAATCAGGTTTCTGGGATCAACGCGATCATTTATTTTGCTCCCCGAGTATTTGAAATGGCAGGTATATCCACAGAGTCTGCTTTATTCTCAACCATTGGAATTGGTGTAGTAAATTTATTTGCAACCTTTGTTGGCTTATATTTGATTGATAGAATAGGCAGGAAAAAACTGATGTATATAGGGTCCATTGGTTACATTATTTCACTTTCTCTTATGGCCTATAATTTTCTGGTGGGAGGAATTGATAACTTCTGGTTACCGATATTTGTGTTTGCATTCATTACTTCACATGCCGTAGGACAAGGCTCTGTTATTTGGGTATTTATATCAGAAGTATTTCCTAATGAACTTCGAGCTTACGGTCAATCCATCGGCTGTTTCACACATTGGATTCTGGCAGCATTGATTGCAAATGTCTTTCCCTATTTTGCCAATCAATTTGGTCCAGGATATATCTTTGCCTTCTTCGCATTGATGATGGTCTGGCAATTACTTTGGGTGAAATTCAAAATGCCAGAAACCAAAGGACGATCCTTGGAAGAGATTCAACAAGACTTACATAATACCGATGCAGCATAAAGTAGTCATTTTCGGAGAAATGCTTTGGGATTGCTTACCCTCTGGCCCAGTGCCTGAGGAGCCCCGATGAACGTCACTCTAAATCTTCATCAGCTTGGACTGAATTCCCGGTTAATCTCCGCTATAGGAAATGATGAGGATGGCCAAAAACTTATTGACTTTTTACAAACCTTTGATTTACCAGTTGATCTGATTCAGGTAAATGAGGAGCTTGAAACCTCAAAGGTATTGGTAAATGACGACGACCCCGAAAATATCAAATACACCATCGTCTCTCCCGTAGCTTGGGATTTTATTCAATGGAATAACACTATAAGTCAAGCTGTGGCTGAATCAGAAGCATTTGTTTTTGGAACCCTAGCTGTACGCAATGCTGGTAGCTTAATTACCCTCCTGAAGTTGCTTCATCATAACACCTTACGCATTTTTGATGCGAACTTCCGTCCTCCTTTTTATGATTTTGAGATGGTAGTAGTTATACTGGGTTTTACAGATATTTTAAAAATTAATGAGGATGAGCTGGTGATCTTTGCAGACTACTTTGACATAGATCCAAGTGTGGAAAGTGTTTGTAGTCATTTAGATCAGCATTTCCCTATAGATTTGATTTGTGTCACCCAAGGATCCAAAGGCGCTTTGATCTATAAAGGCGGGAAAATTATCAGCCATGAAGGTTATAAAGTAAAAGTAGCAGATAGTATCGGCGCTGGTGATGCATTTCTGAGCGGCTTTATCAAAACCTATCTAGACAAACAACCTTTGGATCAAGTACTGGACTTCGCCTGTAAACTTGGAGCCTTTGTAGCCAGTAAAAAAGGGGGAACTCCGAGGTATGAAATTACGGATATATAAAGTGGGCAGCCTCAGTATTCAGTAGCGTTGAATACTGAATACTCGATCCCTGCAAACTGCGACTAATCACAGCGAGTATGAACTAAACTGCTTCACGAATACGCTCAGAAATTTCCGCCAACTCTTCATTAGAAAGTTTCAGTTTTGGGCGATTGAAATTAATATCCTCCATACTACTAAGAGGCACAAGATGCACATGTACATGAGGAACCTCTAATCCAATCACAGCAACGCCAACTCGTGTGCATTTGATTGTTTTGTCTATGGCTTTTGCTACTTGCTGCGCAAAAAGATGTAGGCCAGAAAGTACTTCAGGCTCCAAATCAAAAATATAATCAACTTCCTTCTTGGGAACGACCAATACGTGGCCTTTGACCAAAGGCATGATGTCTAAAAAGCGATGTAATTCTCATCCTCGGCTACGATGTGACCGGGGATTTCTCGATTAATAATTTTTGTGAAAATTGTGGCCATAATCTTTAAAAATAAAATCCCGACATAAGCCGGGATTAATGTTAGAATGTAATATCCAATATTTCAAATTGTAGAGTCCCTGCCGGAGCTTTTACTTCAGCTATATCTCCTACTTTTTTTCCTACTAACCCTTTTCCAAATGGAGAGCCCAAGGAAATTTTGCCGGCTTTCAAATCAGCCTCTTGTTCAGAAACTAACGTATAACTGACAGTCATTCCATTTTTTACATTTTTAATCTTCACTGTAGTCAGGATTCCTACTTTGGAAGTATCCAACTGAGAGCTATCCAAAACTCTAGCATTACCTACCACAGCTTCTAGCTTTGCGATCTTAAGTTCTAAGTGACCTTGGGCGTCCTTTGCCGCATCGTACTCAGCATTTTCACTTAGATCTCCTTTATCTCTTGCCTCTGCTATTTGCAAGGAAATATCAGTTCTACCTTTAGTTTTAAGCATTTGAAGTTCGTCCTTCAATCTCTTTAGGCCCTCTTCAGTATAATATTGTATTTCTCCCATAATCAACTCTATTAAAAGCCACAAAAACAAAGTAACGGTCGCAAGACGGGACCGTTACCTTGTTATTGGCTTGTATTTGATGTACAAAGATAGCAAAAGCTTTGAAACAAAGCAAAGTGACTATTTCTTTGTCTTACTATTAAATACTGGGTTAATTGTCTTTAAAAGCCTTTTTGATCCTTTTGGCTAAAACTTTATTAATCTTCTCGTATGACTCAAAAGTCCAGCCGGCTACGTGGGGACTAAACAAAACATTTTCTCTTGCCGCCAATTTCTCAAACTCAGCTTTTTGCTCGTCCGTAAACTTCTGAAACTTCTCATTTTCCAAAACATCCAACAAAACTCCTCTCAGAACCCCAAGATCCAAAGCCTCATTTAAGGTCTTGAAACTAATCACCTCTCCCCTTGCAGTATTAATCAGCCAAAAAGGTTTTGCAAAACTTTGCAGCTCTTTTAGAGTAAAAAAATTCTTTGTCTCCGGAGTAAGTGGAATATGAATACTCAATATATCAGCTTCAGCTTTCAACTTTTCCCACATCACTTCCTGTACAAAATCATCAGCAAAGTCAAACTTGTACTTATCGTAGGCCATAATATTCACCTTAAATCCCCTAAGTCTATCAGCAAATGACTTCCCCATATTCCCATAGCCCATGATCCCAACTGTCTTTCCCATCAGCTCATGACCACGATTTCCTTCTCGGTCCCAAATCCCTTTGCGAACTTCCTGGTCAGCTTTTTTTACATTATTGAAAAGCGCTAAAAGCATTCCGACAGCATGCTCTGCCACAGCATCCCTATTTCCTTTGGCTGCATGGAAAAGCTTAATTCCCCTTTCAGCCATATATTCTAAATCAATTTTGTCCAGCCCTGCTCCCGCTCTTCCTATAAATTTCAATTTAGTAGCCTTCTGCAAAAGCTCCCTATCCATAGGAGTTTTGGATCGAATGATCAACCCATCAAACTCAGCAATGCAAGCTGCAATTTCATCACGGGTTATTTTAGGAGCATAAATAACTTCATGCCTATCTTTTTCCAACATGGGCATAATGCTGTGATGCATTTCATCAATGATAAGAATCTTCATTTTCTGATAATTAAATGTGTAAAAGCGACATGGCAACCAAAAAATAAACTGCCAGTCCAATCAGATCATTTGCTGTGGTGATAAATGGTCCCGAAGCCAAAGCGGGATTAATTCCAATTTTATCAAGTATAATCGGCGTGATCGTCCCCATAAATGAGGCAAGTAACACCACTGAAAACAAAGCAATTGAGACGACCATCGCGAATGACACGTCGGTCTTGTAGAATAAAACTACCACGCCAAATACAAAAGTGGCTAGAATCAACCCATTTAAAATCGCGACTAAAAGCACTTTCAGGAATCTTTTGGCCATGGAATCATCGAAGATGGATTTACTGGCAAGAGACTGGACTACGATTGAGGAAGTTTGAATTCCTACATTCCCGCCAGTTGCAGTGATTAGCGGGATGAAAAAGGCAAGTGCAGTAACCTTACTTAGCCCTTCTTCAAAAAAGCCAATAAATCCAGCACCAAGTAGTCCACCGCAAATTCCTATCAGTAGCCAAGGGAGTCTAGCCTTGGAAAGCTTGATAACACTGTCATACTCATCGACGGTATCAGAAATACCTGTCATTGCCTGAATATCTTCCTCGGCTTCCTCACGGATTACATCTAGAATATCATCGACTGTAATTCTCCCAACCAACTTATTCTTACTATTTACCACTGGTAGTGATTCCAAATCATACTTTCGCATGACCTCAGCCACCTCTTCCTGATCCATGTAAGTAGGCACTGAGATCACTTCTTCCTCGTAGATATCCTCAATCTTTGTTTCATCTGAAGCCAATACAATGCGCTTCAGCGAAACAATCCCCATCAATTGCTGCCGATTATTCACAACAAAAATGGAATATATCTTACTTACATTTTCTGCCTGACGACGGATCTCATTGATGGTCTGAACTACATTCCAATTCTTATTGGCCCGAATATATTCCTTCGCCATAATACCACCCGCGGTGTCTTCATCATAGCGTAAAAGTTCCAGAATTTGATCTGACTTTACCTTATCCTGAAAATGGCTGATGATATCTTCCCGTTCTCTTTCGAGGAAAAGATTTAAAATATCAGCTCCATCATCAGAGTCCATCAACTCAATCAAGTTAGCCATTTCCTGAACTTCCAGCTCCTTTAATACCCGGTGCTGATTTGTAGCTTCTAACTCGATGATAATATCCGCCGCCAACTGAGCGTCCAGCACCCTTAGCACAAAGATTGACTCGGCCATGGACAACTCATCGAGCAAAGCGGCAATATCTGCTACATTGACCCCGCTAAGGGTCTCTTGAATAAAGTTCAAGTCCTCTGCTTCAATCGCCTGCTGCAGGCTTTCTAAGTACTCCTTCGAAAGTTCAAACTGCTTAATGATTTCCACGGGAAGCTTCGATTGTTTGGGTTAGAAATATGAATTCAGCTACGTCCAATTGTTCGGCACGTAGATTCAAAATGGGATTTGAATTAAACTCTTCAGGAAGGTTAAAAGGCTTCAGACAGTTTCTAAGGGTTTTCCTTCTATTACCAAATCCTGCCTTTACAACCTGCTTAAATAACTTTTCGTTGCAATCTAATTTTTCAGTCGCATTTCTGGTTAGGCGGATAACACCAGAATTGACTTTTGGAGGCGGGTCGAAAACATGAGGTGGGACTGTGAATAGGTATTCTATATCGTAATATGCTTGTAAGAGCACTGACAAAATTCCGTAGTCTTTATTTCCCTTTGGGGAAGCGATTCGTTCGGCCACTTCCTTCTGAAGCATACAAACCACTTCTGTCACCTGATCTTTTACCTCAAGAACTTTAAAGAAAATCTGCGATGATATATTGTAGGGGAAATTACCAGCGATGGCAAACTTATCAGTAAAGACTTCTTCGAGGTTCATTTTAAGAAAATCCCCTTCAATGATCTTTTTTCCCAGTTCTGGATATTTTTTATGTAAATAAACAATGGATTCTTTGTCAATATCGATTAGATATAAATCCAGATTTCCCTTCATTAAGAAATCAGTAAGCACCCCCATACCTGGCCCTATTTCCAGAACTTTTGATACTCCGTTATGCCCTTTGACCGCTTGAGCTATTTGCTCCGCAATACTCAAATCGGTCAAAAAATGCTGTCCCAAGTGTTTCTTGGCTTTGACCTTTTCCATCGGTTAGCTCAGATAAATTTTTATAAATTGCAATCTCAAAATTAAGAGAATAATTCTAAAGGACTAGCTTACATGAGGAGGCTTGACCAAACCTTAACACCTAGTCCACATTATAATTAATATGCATCAACGAAAGATCAAACCCATTATCGGAATTAGCATTGGCGACATTAACGGCATAGGCGTAGAAGTTACCATGAAAGCTTTGCTAGACAATAGAACCTATAAGTCATTTACCCCGCTGATTTATGCACATGGTAAAGCGCTGACTTTCTACAGGAAACAACTTGGCTTAGATGATTTCAATTTTGCACAGATCAGAAGCATAGACGAGATTCAGCATAAGCGAATCAATGTAATCAATGCTGCCGAAGAATGTCCTGAAGTTATTCCAGGTGTGGAAACTCAGGAAGCTGGTAAATTTGCTTTGGAAGCCTTGAAAATGGCCGTAAATGATTTGAAAGAAGGAAAAATTCAAGCCTTAGTCACTGCGCCACTTAATAAAAACAACGTCAATTCAGAAGAATTACACTTTGTTGGACATACTGAATTTATTACCGAGGCGGTTGGATCAAAAGACAGCTTAATGCTTATGGTCGCCGAGCAATTCCGTGTAGGTTTAGTAACAGGTCATGTGCCGTTGGCAAAAGTGGCGGAAAATGTAACTCAAGAGCGGATTATTGAAAAAGCCAATATTCTTCTCAAAACATTGGAAAAAGACTTTGGTATCAATAAGCCAAAGATCGCCATTCTAGGCCTAAATCCCCATGCTGGCGAAGATGGACTTTTAGGTGAAGAGGAAGAACAAATCATCAAACCTGCTATCCATGCGCTGAAGGATCAAAACAAAATGGTTTTTGGGCCTTATCCTGCAGATGGATTCTTTGGTATGGCACATCAGACTAAATTCGATGGGGTGTTGGCCATGTATCATGATCAAGGATTAGTACCTTTCAAATCAATGGCATTCAGCATCGGAGTAAACTTTACCGCAGGCCTTCCCGTAGTTAGAACTTCGCCTGATCATGGCACAGCTTATAATATTGCAGGGAAAAACATTGCAGATGAAGGCTCTATGAGAGCCGCTATTTTCCTTGCAGCAGACATTATTCAACAACACAACCCGCAGGAATCAGAGAATTAAGCGTAAAAAGGAGAGATTTATTGAATACAACCAAAGATTATTTTAAAATCTCTTTCATCCTTTTATAATAATTCACTATTTTTGCGGTCTTAAATCGAGAGGAGGTATCGTGAAATTCTGGAGAACATTTGATATTGAGGTCATTAAGTTCCTCGAAGGCATCCACGAAATTGACTTCGAAATTGGAGATTCATTTTTCCAACACTTCGAAGACAACGAACTTGTTAAAAAAGGCAATTTGATCGTACGGATCAAAATGAAAGTCGGAGCCAACTTAATTGAAATGGATTTTCATATTGCGGGGAAAGTAACCTTGACTTGCGATAGAAGTCTGGAGCCTTTTGAGCAGCCGCTGGACTTCCATGAAAAAATGATCTATAAGTTTGGTGCTGAGGAAAAAGAAATTGACGAAGATGTAATCATGATCACTCGCGATACACCGAAAGTCAATGTAGCTCAGCTGATTTACGAATTTATTTTATTGGCTTTGCCTCTAAAAAAGATTCACCCCGATTACAGAAATGAAATGGATGATGAGGATTACGAAGGAGAAGGAATCTACGCGTACATAGATGGGCAAGATTCAAATAACTCCGAAGAAGACTCTGATTCTGACGAAGATAATAAACCAGTGGATCCTAGATGGGATCTTTTAAAAAAGTTAAAAAACAAGGAATAATCATAAACCACGCATAAAATGGCACATCCTAAACGAAAAATTTCGAAAACCAGAAGAGATAAAAGAAGAACTCATTACAAGTTAGAGGCTCCAGGTTTGGCTAAATGTCCTACTACAGGCGAAATGCACCTTCCACACAGAGCTTTCTGGTTGGACGGTAAATTGTACTACAAAGGACAAGTTATCATTGAGAAAGAAATCCTGGCTTAATCAGTCATCTCAATCATACAAAAATCCATTCGCTACTTGCGGATGGATTTTTTTTTAGCTCTAATTAAAAGAGCTTGTTAATCAAGCCAATTACCTTCCGTTAATGGATTTCTTTTGGTAGAGAATGACAATTGTAATATTTTTGCCTTCCTTACAGGATAGAACACATCCATAACATACAGTTTTAGATGATTTTGATTTGATCATCTTAACTTAAACCAAGCATAATGGACAAACTCAGAGCCATGATCACCGGAATACAAGGTTACGTTCCGGAATACAGGTTGACCAACAAAGAACTTGAGGAGCTCGTGGAGACCAACGACGAGTGGATAGTCTCAAGAACCGGTATAAAAGAAAGAAGAATACTTAAAGGAGAAGATCAAGGGACCTCTGTAATGGGTGCTGAAGCAGTCAAAGGTTTATTAGAAAAAACCGGCATTGACCCCTTAGATGTAGATTTGATCATTTGTGCTACTGTCACACCCGACATGCCTTTTCCTGCTACTGCAAACATCATAGCAGATATGGTTGGGGCAAAAAACAGCTTCAGTTTTGATATCGGCGCTGCATGTTCAGGTTTTCTATATGCTTTACAAATGGGTAGCCAGTTTATTCAGACAGGGACTCATAAGAAGGTAATCGTAGTAGGCGCGGATAAAATGTCTTCTATCGTCAATTATAAAGACAGAACTACTTGCATCCTTTTTGGAGATGGCGCCGGAGCGGTAATGCTTGAGCCAACTACTGAAGATCTTGGAGTAGTGGATGCTATCCTTAAATCAGATGGATCGGGAGCACCTTATTTACATATGAAAGCTGGGGGAAGTCGTAGACCAGCCACTCAAGAGACCTTAGATGCTGATGAGCATTATGCTTATCAGGAAGGCTCTTCGGTATTCAAATTTGCCGTTACCAACATGGCAGATGTAAGTGCTGAGATTATGGAAAAGAATGGACTGACTAGTGATGACATAGCTTGGCTTGTTCCTCATCAGGCAAATCTCCGCATAATCAATGCAACAGCCAATCGTATGGGAATCGGATCTGATAAAGTGATGATGAATATCGAAAAGTATGGCAACACGACCGCTGCTACAATTCCTCTTTGCCTTTGGGACTATGAAAGTCAATTGAAAAAAGGTGACAACTTGGTTCTCGCTGCATTTGGAGGCGGATTCACATGGGGTTCCATTTACCTTAAGTGGGGATACGATCCGAAATAAGTTTAAAAAAATAATACGATAATAATAGTATGGCTAGTACTGCAGATTTTAAAAACGGACTTTGTTTGGTCATGAATAATGACATCTACACGATTGTCGAATTTCAGCACGTCAAACCTGGAAAAGGCCCTGCATTTGTAAGGACCAAAATGAAAGGCATAACTTCCGGAAAAACGCTGGACAAAACATTCAGTGCAGGTGAAAAAGTAGAAACTGCTAGAGTGGAAAAGAGACCTCATCAGTTCCTTTATGCTGATGACATGGGGTACAACTTCATGGATACGACCACTTTTGAGCAAATCTCCATTGAGGAGAAGCTTATCGAACGAGCAAATCTTTTGAAAGATGGACAGCTTGTTGATATTTTAATTCATGACGAAACAGAAACTCCACTTGCTGTTGAGCTTCCTCCATTCGTAGAGCTGATGATTACCTACACAGAGCCTGGCATCAAAGGAGATACAGCTACAAACGCTTTAAAACCTGCAACTGTGGAAACCGGTGCAACCGTAATGGTTCCCTTATTTGTTGAGCAGGATATCCTAATCAAAGTTGATACCCGAGACGGTTCATACTCAGAAAGAGTAAAATAAGTACATAAGTCATTCTGATTTCCTTAAATTACTAAGACTTATTCTTTAATAAATCACTAACAAATTTGCCAATTGGCATTCTAAATAATATACCTATGAAAGCAAAAGAGATTCAGGAGTTGATCGATTACATCTCCAATTCTGGTTTGGCGGAAGTTAAAATCAAGACTGACGAGTTTGAACTTTCTATTAAAAAATATGCTGATTCTTCTGCCCAGAGAATGGTTGAAGTTTCCACTCCAGCACCAGCACCGGCAGCCGCTCCAACACCTGCACCTGCCGCAGCTCCTGCTCCAGCCGCGGCACCAGCCCCAGCTGAAGCTCCTTCTAATTTAATAGAGATCAAATCTCCGATGATTGGAACCTTCTACCTTACTTCAAGCCCGGATGCTGATCCATTTGTTGCAGTAGGTGATTCAGTGAAAGCTGGTCAGACTGTTTGTATCATTGAAGCAATGAAGCTTTTCAATGAAATCGAGTCTGAAATCTCTGGTAAAATTGTAAAAATCCTGGTTAGCAATTCTACTCCTGTAGAATATGACCAGCCATTGTTCCTTGTAGATCCAGCAGGTTAATTTTTTCACCCAAAATAAATAGCTGTGTTTAAAAAAATACTAATTGCCAATAGAGGTGAAATTGCTTTAAGAATCATCCGCACCTGTAAAGAGATGGGGATTGAAACTGTTGCAGTTTATTCCACTGCGGATAAAGACAGTTTGCATGTCAGGTTCGCTGATGAAGCTGTTTGCATAGGTCCGGCTCCAAGTCGAGATTCATACCTTAACATTCCTAGAATCATTGCTGCTGCAGAAATCACAAATGCAGATGCAATTCACCCAGGATATGGATTCCTTTCAGAAAACGCTGAGTTTTCTAAAATCTGTGAAGAATACGGAATCAAGTTTATCGGTGCCAGCGCTGAGATGATCAATCAAATGGGCGACAAGGCTACGGCTAAGGCAACCATGAAAGCAGCCGGAGTTCCTACTATCCCAGGTTCTGAAGGGGTATTAGAGTCGATGGAGCAAGGTATCAAGCTTGCCAATGAAATGGGCTACCCAGTTATTCTGAAGGCTACTGCCGGTGGTGGTGGTCGTGGAATGAGGATAGTTAAGGAAGAAGCCGGATTCAAAAAAGCTTGGGACGACGCAAGAATGGAATCTGGTGCAGCTTTCGGAAACGACGGCCTGTATCTTGAGAAATACGTTGAAGAACCTCGCCACATAGAGATTCAAATTATTGGAGACAAAACCGGAAAGGCTTGTCACTTATCTGAGAGGGATTGCTCCATTCAGAGAAGACACCAGAAATTGGTTGAAGAAACCCCTTCCCCATTCATCACAGATGAGTTAAGAGAAGAAATGGGAAAAGCAGCCATCAAAGGTGCCGAAGCTATCGGCTATGAAGGTGCTGGAACAGTAGAATTCTTGGTTGATAAGCATCGTAACTTCTTCTTTATGGAGATGAATACACGTATCCAAGTGGAGCACCCAATCACTGAAGAAGTTACAGATTTTGACTTGATCAAAGAGCAAATCAAAGTAGCCGCTGGTGAAACGATCTCTGGAAGAAACTACTATCCTAAGCTTTATGCTATGGAATGTAGAATCAATGCAGAAGATCCTGCACATGGTTTTAGACCTAGTCCAGGTAAAATTCAAAACCTACATATTCCAGGTGGTCGTGGTGTAAGAATCGACTCGCACGTTTATGCTGGTTATGTAATTCCACCTAATTACGATTCCATGATTGCCAAGCTGATTGTCAGTGGACAGTCGAGAGAAGAAGTGATTGTGAGAATGAAAAGAGCGCTTGAGGAATTTGTAATCGATGGGATCAAAACAACCATTCCTTTTCATATCGCTTTGTTGGAAAACGAACAATTTAAAGAAGGAATCTTCACTACGAAATTCTTGGAAGACTTTGACTTCTCAGTAATAAAAGGATAGATCAAAAATCCATAAAATGAAAAGCTGCCTATTAAATAGGCAGCTTTTTTTTGTTTATAGGTCTTCTACTTGTGCTGTATTGAAAAATCTATCCTAGTTATTTCTAAAAATCACAAAACAATCTTCTAATAAATAATATTTTACACAAAGCTAATTTCCTTTTATTAAAAAAGAGCAAGAAAATTATACCAATCATGACAGCTTTTGTACAAATTATTGCTAGTTTAAGAGTGATTTAACTATCGATTTGACCCAAAAATGACGTACCCAAACTTATATAGACTTCTTGCCTTCTCGTGTTTCGGATTAACATTTTTTCCAGTTGTAACACCAAGCAGTCTAGTGAAATACAAATTTCGGAGATTGAACAGGTTAGCTATAACTTCCATATTCGGCCAATACTTTCAGACAAATGCTTTGTATGCCATGGGCCAGATGCAAATAAACGGGAAGCTGATCTTCGACTCGATACAGAAGCAGGTGCTTATTCAGCGCTAAAGGATGATCCATCACAATTTGTGATCATGCCAGGTAAAATAGATGAATCCAAAGTCTATCATAGAATCATTTCTGAGGATCCGGGAGAATTAATGCCTCCGCCGGAATCCAACCTTGCTTTGTCAGAAACGGAAATCCAATTGATCAAAAAGTGGATTGAACAAGGAGCAAAGTACGAACCTCATTGGGCATTTATCAAAGCAGAAAAAGCTGAATTACCGGAAGAAACAGATTGGACGATCAATGAAATCGATCGCTTCGCATTAAAAAAAATGAAAGAGAAAGGGCTGAAACCTAACCCTGAAGCTGAATCACATGAATTGATCAAGCGAGCATGCCTGGATGCTTACAGGCCTACCTCCTAGTCCAGAAGTTTTAGATAGGTTTGGAGATTTTTCAGGTGAGCTTTCATACGAGGATTTACTGGATGGTTTATTGGATGATCCGGGATTTGGAGAGAAAATGGCAATTCTCTGGATGGATATCTCCGGTATTCGGATAGCTACGGATATCAGGACGATAATATTCGGACGCAGTGGCCATATCGGGATTGGGTAATTCATGCCTTTAATGAAAATATGCCTTACGACCAATTTGTCACCTGGCAGCTCGCAGGAGATCTGTTACCCGATGCGAATAAAGAGCAAATACTAGCAACAGCTTTCAACAGAAATCATAAATACACAGAGGAAGGTGGCGTAATTGACGAAGAATACCGTATTGAATATGTGCTTGATAAAACAAATACAGTGAGCAAAGGGCTGCTGGGAATCACCATGGAATGTGCCCAGTGTCATGATCATAAGTATGATCCATTTTCCCAAAAGGAATATTATGAGATGTTTGCCTTTTTTAATAATACTCCTGAGAAAGGCTACCAAGGCGATGTATCTCAATCCAAACCTGCCAAAACTCCTATCCTATTTGTAGATCAGGAAGACCTTTCCGGCATCATGAGTTTCATCAATTATGCAGATACATCTAAGTTGAGTGTTTCGGTGATGGGAGAATTGGATGAGCAGCGCCCAACTTATATTCTTGACCGTGGTGTTTATGATGCGCCTACGGTAGAAGTTGAGCCTTCAACACCTGCCTCAATTTTAGAATTTCCAGCAGATTTGGAAAAGAACCGGTTGGGGCTTGCAAAATGGATGACAAATCGAGACAATCCTTTGACAGCACGCGTATTTGTAAATTTGATGTGGCAAGAGGTTTTTGGACAAGGAATCGTCAAATCCGCAGGAGACTTTGGCATGCAGGGAGATCTTCCCACGCACCCTGAATTATTGGATTGGCTAGCTGTGGACTTTATGGAAAATGGCTGGGATATCAAGCGCTTAATGAAGCAAATTCTAACTTCAGCTACGTATAAACAATCTGCAGTCATCACCGAAAAACACCTCACTACTGATCCTGCGAATTTATATCTAGCAAGAGCTCCTCGCCTTAGACTTCCAGCAGAAAATATTCAGGATTTGGTATTGGCTAGTAGTGGTTTACTTGTAAGAAAACTTGGAGGGCCAAGTGTCAAACCATACATGCCTGAAGGAATTTGGGAAGCAGCAACTTCTGGACGGGGAGTTTTGGCTACTTACATTCAAGATAAAGGTGATAAACTCTATCGTAGAGGCTTGTACAATTTTATCAAATTAACTGTACCACCTCCAAAGGCTATCATTTTTGACTCCAGTAATAGGGATCGATGCGAGATTGGTAGAAGTAGGACAAATACTCCGCTTCAGGCATTGGTGATGATGAATGATCCTATGATCCTTGAAGCTTCGAGAGTGCTTGCCAGCAAAATGTGGGAGGAAAATACCGATGGTGAAAAAGCTATTTTTACTTCATTCAAACGCATCGTTTGTAGGGACATGAGTAATGAGGAAATGTCAATCTTGCTCTCCTACTACGAAGATCAACTCGCACGATTTAAAGATAATCCAGATCAGGTTCTCCCTACCTTGAGCGTGGGAGAATATCCACTGGAAGAAAAGAACATAAACCCGGAAACAGCAGCACTTATGCAAGTGATCGTAAGTATATACAACCTGGAAGAAACTATTACTAAGAGCTAACATGGAAAAGGAAATATTAGAAGAAGGGCTGAATCATAATCGGAGAAAATTTCTATCCAGACTTAGCCTTGGTGTTGGAAGTTTAGCACTTGGATCGCTTTTGGTCCCAGATCTATTCTCAGGCAAATCAGAGGCTGAAGAAGCCATGATGCATGCCCTCCCACACTTTGCTCCAAAAGCCAAACGAGTGATATACTTGTTTCAAAATGGCGCCCCAAGTCAACTGGAGTCATTTGATTACAAGCCGGAATTAATAAAGCGAATGGGAGAAGAACTTCCAGAATCCATTCGGGGTAACCAGCGACTTACAGGAATGACTGCGGGTCAATCCTCCTTCCCTTTGGTTGGATCCAATTATAAATTTGATCAATACGGAGAGTCTAGGGCTTGGATATCCGAAGTATTTCCACATACCGCAGGCATAGTTGATGATATCTGTATTGTGAAATCCATGCATACTGATGCGATCAATCATGACCCTGCACTCACCTTTTTCCAGACAGGAGCCCAAGTTGGAAATCGCCCAAGCATGGGATCTTGGTTAAGCTATGGTTTAGGTAGTGAAAACAGCAACTTACCAGCATTTTCTGTATTACTTAGTCGAGGTAGAGGAAATGGCCAGGGAGTTTATTCTAAGCTGTGGAGTAACGGCTTTCTAGATGCCACGCATCAGGGAGTGCAATTTTCGAATTCGGAAGACCCTGTACTTTATCTCAAAAGTACCCCGAAAACATGAGTCGTTCTGAGCGTCGAAAAATGATTGATCAAATCGCTGCTATGAATGATCTGAGCATGAAGCAATTCAATGACCCTGAGATATCTGCTAAAGTGAAGCAGTATGAAATGGCCTATCGAATGCAAACAGCCGTACCGGAAATGACCGATGTATCCAAGGAACCGGAAAGTATAATTAAACTTTACGGGCCTGATAGCCCTGGTGCCTGGCACCTATGCAGCAAACTGCCTTTTGGCTAGAAAGCTATCTGAAAGTGGTGTTCGTTTTGTGCAACTTTATCACCAAGGTTGGGATCAGCATGGCAATTTGCCTAATGAAATGCGTCTGCAAGCTGAAGATGTAGATCAGGCTTCAGCAGCTTTGATTACAGATCTGAAGCAAAGAGGATTGCTCGACGAAACACTAGTGATCTGGGGTGGAGAATTTGGCAGAACTAATTACTGCCAAGGAAAAATACAAGTAGACAATTACGGTCGTGATCACCACCCTCGTGCATTCTCTATCTGGATGGCAGGTGGCGGTGTGAAATCCGGAATGGTCTATGGAGAAACAGATGAGTTTGGGTACAACATCACCGAAAATCCAGTTCATGTGCATGATTTCCAAGCTACCATGCTTCATCTGATGGGAATTGATCATGAGCGAATGACCTATAAGCATCTAGGAAGAAGGTATCGTCTCACAGACGTCTCTGGTCATGTAGTGAAAGATTTAATTGCATAAGGACGGATGATTAAGATTTCTTCGATTAGATCTATTCTGGAAAACACCCTTTTTATCTGGATAGGTCTCACGCTTATCATAACACTTGCCGGAAACGCACTTGTTTTGCCAGATTGGCTTCAGGTTGTTGGAAGAAGCCATCCTATTTTATTACACTTTCCTATTGTTCTGCTCTTAATGGGTTTACTCTTCTTCTGGATTCCAGGAATTGACAGAAAACCTGAGATTATAGAAATAGGAGAAATCAGCTTTCTGGCCGGTTGTAATTTTGCTGGCATTACCGTAATAGCAGGATTGATTTTAGCTCAGGAAGAATATACTGGAGAGATTTTAACCTGGCATAAATGGGGTGGATTAGCGGTTTTTGTTGGATGTGTTTTACTCTATTTCTTTCGATCAATCAAAGCCAATCTTATTAGGTTTTCGAGTATAGCATTGGCATTGGCTATCATTGCGACTGGACATTGGGGCGCGGGTTTGACACACGGGGAAGACTTTCTTTTAGCTCCCATTCAGACTGACGAAATTGAAGTAATCCCTTTAGCGGAAGCTGAGATTTTTGGAGATGTAGTCCAGCCTATTTTGCAGGCAAAATGTGTAAGCTGTCACAAAGAGGGCAAAATTAAAGGAGAGCTAAGAATGGATCATATCGAAGGCCTACAAAAAGGTGGCAAATCAGGTCCTTTCGTTTTGGCTGGGGATTTCGAAAAATCCCTGCTCATCCAGCGAATCAATCTCCCAGAAGATGATAAAAAACACATGCCTCCCAAGAATAAGGCACAATTAACAGATGAAGAACTGTTGATTCTAAGTGAGTGGGTAGCCTCTGGAGCTAGTTTTGATCAGAAACTAGTAACACTTCCCCCCAAAAATGAGCTCTTCCAATTGGCATCTGTGAAGTTTGAAGGAAATAAAATTTACTCTTTTGAAGCAGCAGACCCAGAAGCCATAGATGAGCTGAATACTTCATTCCGATCAGTAATGCCGCTTTTTCCTGAATCACCAGCTCTGGATGTTTCCTATTTTGGTATTTCAGCATTTCAGCCTAAATCCCTGACTGACCTTAAAAAAGTAAAGGATCAGGTAGTCCGGTTTAGCCTAAATAAAATGCCTTTAGCTGGAATAGATTTAAAATTCCTGAAGGATTTCACGCACTTGGAAGAACTCCAGTTGAATTTCACAGACTTAGATGCTGAGCAGCTCAAAATAGTTTCTGAACTCAAAAGTCTTGAAGTACTAGCTATTTCAGGGAATGTAATAGATAATTCATCTTTACAAAATCTCTCAAAGATGAATGGACTTAAAAAGCTTTTCATTTGGCAAACTGGATTAAGTTCGCAGGATAAGGAATCCATTCAAAAAGCACTTCCAGACACTGAAATAGATTTTGGGTTTGATGGAAAAGGGATTATTTATGAGTTGAACAGCCCTATTATTTCTCAGGATAAAATGATCTATGAGGACAGCTTGGAAATCAGCATTTCCCACCCTATCAAAACTGCAGAGATTCGCTATACCTTAGATGGCACAGAGCCGGATAGTATTAGCAGCCCAATTTATTCGAAGCCAATTTTTACAAAAAAGACGGGGAAAATAATAGCGAAAGCTTATGCTAAAGATTGGAAGAGTTCAAAGGGATCTGAATCAGTTTTTATTCACTCAGGATTCAAACCTTCTGAGTCATCTTTAGCTTTCGATCCAAACCCTAAATACAAAGCAGCGGGAGTTGCCACACTTTTCGATTCAGAAAAAGCAGATCCTCCAAATCATGGGCAAAAATGGCTGGGTTTTCAGGACGATCCTATGGTGTTGGAAGTGAGTTTTGAGCAAGAAAGCAAGCCGACTGAAGTGTCAATCAGTTTACTTTATAATGAGGGTGCTCATATTTTCCCTCCCTCCAAAGTGACAATTCAAGGATTAGAAAATGGAAAATGGCAACTCCTAGCCAGTAATTCTCCAGAAGTATCGGCTAAGGCAGCGCCAGCGAGAACGGAGCTAATGAATATGAACCTAGGGAGTAGCAGCTACGAAAAGCTCAAGATTACATTAACACCACTTTCTAGCCTACCAAAATGGCATCCATTTGCTGGTGATAAAGGTTGGGTGTTTGTTGATGAGGTGATTTTCAATAAATAAGGAAAAGGATTCAATTCTTTTCCTTACTTAAAATCTCCTTATACATCTCTATATTTTGCTTTACTTCTTCTTCCAGTGTTGGTTCCTGAATATCATTTAGAGAATTCATTTTCTCCAAAATAGCTTTTGCAACTAAAACACGAGCAGCTTCTTTATTATCTGACGGGATAATATACCACGGAGCATGTGGTTTGGAAGTCTTATTAATTGCTTCTTCGTAGCACTTCTGATAGTCATCCCAGCGTTCCCGCTCTTTGAGATCACCAGGGAAAACTTCCAGTTATGTTTTTGCTTATTAAGCCGTCTTAGCAATCGCTGCCGCTGTTCCTCTTTTCCCAGATGCAGAAAAAACTTTAACACAATCGTACCATTATCACTGATTTGTTTTTCGAAGTTATTGATCTGCTCAAATCTTTTTTCCCAAAACTCCTCAGTAATATCATCCACAGAATTGATCCCCGGGATATTTTCTCCCAAGATATAGACTGGGTGAACTCGCGTCACCAGTACATTCTCGTAATGCGTGCGGTTAAAAACCCCATATTTGCCACGTTGAGGCAGTGCTATGATATGTCTCCAGAGAAAATCATGCTGCAACTCCAGTTTAGAGGGAGTCTTAAAGCTATGTACCACTACTCCGCGTGGATTAAACTCTTTGAAAACCTCCCGAATCAAACTGTCTTTGCCCGCAGTATCCATTCCTTGCAGGCAGATGAGGACAGCGTATTTATTATGGGCATACATCGTATCCTGATGATCACTTAATTTTTCCCTCAGCTTATTGAGTTCTTTCTCCTTCTTTTTTTCAGAAGCTTCCAAGTCTATGGATGTAGGAACATCTTTGAGGCAAATAGCTTTGGTCACTTTAAAATCATCAATGGAAATATTTTTCATCTGATTTATATTTTTGGGTGGATAAAAAGTCTGTTTTCAAGTAAAGAACAAGATAATATTTTATCTTAACCCTACAGAAAAACCCCATCTTTTATCCCTTACCCCCCACTTAAATGGCCCAAAATTCTATCTCCACTGGCTTGAATAATAGATACCTGGCCTTGGACGTCTTACGTGGATTGACTATTGCGTTCATGATTATAGTCAATACTGCTGGGGACTGGAGTAATTTATTTGCTCCGCTTGCTCACGCAAAGTGGCATGGCTTTACCCCCACCGACCTTGTATTCCCCACATTTCTTTTTGTTGTGGGAAATGCGATGAGTTTCTCTATGAAAAAGCTTCAGCAAATGCCAAGCGCTGAATTCTTCAAAAAAGTAGGTAAACGGACTGTATTGATTTTTATGATTGGGTGGCTCTTAAGCGCATTCCCATTTTATGATGTGACAAATATTTTTGAAGTGAGACTTTTCGGAGTTTTGCAGAGAATCGCTTTATGCTATTTCTTTGGTGCGGTTGTGTTGTATTATGGAGGAATTAGAGGAGCATGGATATTCAGCGCCATTGCGCTACTTGGCTATTGGGCGATCATGTATTTCTTTGGTGATTCTGGAGCCCCTTATTCACTTACTGGCAATGCAGCCATCAAACTTGACCTAGCACTCATGGGACCAGAAAGAATGTATGGTGGTGAGGGAATTCCATTTGATCCCGAAGGAATTTTAAGTACGCTACCTGCAATCGTGAATGTTATTGCCGGTTATTTGGCTGGAAAAATGATTCAAAAACTGGGCAATACAATGCCAGCCATCAAGAGATTGCTCGCTATAGGAGTAGTTCTGATTATCGTAAGCTACGTTTGGGATATCTTTTTTCCTATCAATAAAAAAATCTGGACGAGCTCTTACGTACTTCTGACTGTAGGAATTGACATGCTTTTATTGGCAATTCTAGTGGGAGTTATCGAAATCAAAAACTGGAAAGGTTGGACTTATTTCTTCGAAGTCTTTGGGAGAAATCCGTTGATTCTTTATGTACTATCTGGTCTGTTAGTAACTATTTTGTCGCTCATTCCAATCGGTGACACCACATTGAAAGGATTCATTTATCAGAATTTTTATACGAGTTGGCTTTCGCCCAAAATGGCTTCCTTCCTATTCGCATTCAGCTATATGCTGGTCATTTGGCTGATTGGATTAGGGATGGATAAAGAAAAATCTACATAAAAGTATAAATTCAATAATTTCACTGTCAGATAAATACCTATAAAAATGTAACTTAAGGGTGATTTTTAACCTTAAGTTGCATTTTTATGATACTGAAAATTGGTGTTTACAATGTGGAATGGATGCGGGATCTTTTTGACACCGGCGGAAATCCAAAAATGACAGGTAAGGAACTGGTGAGAAGTCAACAACTAGCCGAAGTTATCCAAGCGATGAATCCTGATTTTCTCGGAATTGTAGAAGGACCAAATACCTTAGTCGACGGTTCCAAAACAGCTTCTTTACAATTAGAAGTCTGGACACAGACCTTTATTCCGGGATCTAATTACAAAGGCATTCATGGATTCCCTTCCGCAGGTCAACAGGAACTCTGCGCGATTTACAAACCTGACAAAATCAATGTTCTATTCACACCTGAGACAAAAGCGGGGAAGCGGTTTGATGAGCCCTTTCTTCAAGACACTACTAACAGATTGATCAAGGAGCAATACAAGCATTACCGCGCACCCTTAGAACTGAGTATTTTAGGGTTAGATGACACCTTGATTACCCGAGTGATAATTGCGCATACGAAGTCGAAAGGTATTTTTGACATGGTAGATTATGCGAGATTTGAACAAATTTCAGCTCGTGATCGGCTAAAGCTTTTTGCAGAATGTATGTCGATCAGGGAGCGCTGTGATGAATATTTAGAAAAAAGCCAACAAGTCATGGTGATGGGAGATATCAACGACGGTTTTGAGTTGGATTTCTACGAAAATAAATTCTCTAAAAGTGCCGTGGAAATATTGCTAGGTGATCTTTGGAAGCCGGAATTTGTACTCAAATCTGTCCTACCTAAACCGCAATCGAACAGCTATGGATATACCCCAAATTCCAGTCGATATAGAGATCGGATCACGGGAGATGAAGTAAATGTCTTGATTGATCATATCCTCGCCAGCCAAAAAATAAAAGTTATCAACGGGACTGTCTGGAATCCATACCTAGAAAAAGATAATCCATCAATTCAGTCTATCAGTAATTCCCTGAAGAGAGCTTCAGATCACTTTCCAATTCTTTGTGAAATCGAAACAACAAACCCCTAAAAAACTATGGATCAAGCTGCACAAACGATAGATCGACAACTTTTAAGCGCAAAAACACAGGCAAAAGCCTAGATCAATGGGTTGCAATCGTTCAAAGAGAAGATTTAAAAAAGCATGGAGAAATCGTCAAATTTCTAAAGACAGAACATGAATTTACTCATGGGTTTGCGAATTTAGTAGCACACAAAACTTTGAAATCAGATGCTGGATCAGCATCAGACACGGATGAATTGATCACCAAGCAATACAAAGGTAAGGAGCATTTTCTGCCAATTTATGAAAAGCTGAGTGCTGAAATTAAGGCTCTTGGTTCTGATGTGGAATTCGCTCCAAAAAACTCCTACGTGAGTATCAAGCGCAAAAAGCAATTTGCTATGTTAATTCCCGCTACAAAAACCAGATACGAAATTGGCATCAATCTAAAAGGACACCCGGCGGAAGGAATTTTGGAAATTGATACCAAAACCAATGGAATGTGTAGCCACAAAATTTATCTTACGGATGTAAATGATATTAATGAGGAAGTGTCAAGTTGGCTCAAAAAAGCCTATGAAGCTACTGGATAAATAGTACCGCATACAAAATAGGATCACTTTTTATCAATTGTTGAAGTGTTTATTGCAAATATTGGGGATACCTTGAAACCGTAAGCTATCCCCTTTATTATGCTCATTCATATTAATTTCCAGTCTGTTCGACAATCGGTTCTATTCCTTTTCCTATCGATATATGCCACACAGTCATTTGCCCAAATCACAGAAGACACCTACCACAAAGCGGAGTATTTCCTGAGTGGAAACATTCAAAAAGAAGTTTATCACTTAGATGTGATTCCAAATTGGCTGGATGATAAAAAGAGCTTTTGGCATCAAGCCTATACGAAGGAGGGGAAACGTTTTTTTATAACGGACATAGAAAAAAGTGAAACCAAAGTAGCCTTTGACCATGAGGCGTTGGCTAAACTTCTATCCGATAAGAGTGGTGATACTATCGATTCCAGCAACCTTCCTTTCAGTCGAATTCAGCTCAAAGAAGATGGGACTCTTTCTTTCGAATGGATGAATAAAAACTGGATCTATACCAATGGGAATTTGGAGTCAAAGAAGATTGCCCAAGATTCTAGGGACAGATCAGTGTCTATTTCTCCTGATGGGAATTGGAATGCTTATGTGAAAAACTTCAATCTTTTCGTAGAAAATCTAGAAACTGGAGAGGAATCCCAGTTGAGGCTATGATGGAAGAAAAGACTATGAATACGCTTCATTCTGGGGCTGGTCAGATATGATTTTAGGAGAAAATGGCGAGCATCCTGAGCATTTAAGCATCAATTGGTCTCCAGATTCTAAGAAGATCCAAACTCAGATTGTGGATTTGCGACTTGCAGAAAAGATGCTGTTGTTGGACAATAGTCAAGATGATAAATTCCGACCTCAGCTCATGGGGTATTATAGAGCGTCACTCGGCGACACTACTGTAGTGATGTACACTCCGGTTTTATTTGATGTAGAAAGTAAAGCGGCCACCAAATTCCTGGGCTTTCTCTCCCACATTTCATCGGAATGTACTTCAACTGGGATGCCCATAGTAAGCACATTTATGGTACCTACTTAGAAAGAGGTTTTAAAAGCTTTGACTTACTTGAGATCAATACCGACACCAAAAAATCCGAAAAGTATATTCCGAATCCTCTCCCACACATATCAATAACAACAATATTTTCAGAAGACTGGATAACGGGCAATTCATCCTTGGGACTGAGAAATCAGGCTGGAATCAGCTGTATCTGATGGATTGGGCATCTGGAAAATTGGTTAATCAAATTACTAATGGAGATTATGTAGTCAAGAATCTGCTCAAAGTCGATGAGGAAAATAGCATTATTTATTTTGAAGCATCGGGGAAGGAAAAGGATGTAAATCCGTATTACTCATTTGTCTACAAAGTGAATTTTGATGGAACTGGACTGGAATTATTGACTCCGGAAAAAGTTTTTCACGACATCAGTTATGGTCGAGGGGAAGATTATTTTGTGGACAATTATTCAACTGTTGATCAACCAACAACTTCAGTAGTAAGAGAATTAAAGACAGGTAGAATCGTCCATGAAATTTCTAAAGCTGATATTTCCAATCTGTTGAAGAAAGGTTATCAAAGCCCTAAACAGTTCACTGCAACAGCTAAGGATGGCGAAACCACGATCTATGGCATCTATTATCTACCTACGGATTTTAATTCCAAAAAGAAATACCCCATCATTGACTATACTTATTCTGGTCCTCACATAGATATTACTCCAAAGACATTTCGGGCTGGCCTCGTTGGTTTACAACAGCCAATGGCCGAATTGGGATTTGTAGTTGTGACGGTTGACGGCCTAGGCACAAGCGGAAGAGGCAAAGCATTCGATGACGTATCTTACAATAACCTAGGCGATGGAACTACAGATCATGTACTTGCCATCAAAGAATTGGCATCTAAAAACAAGTTCATGGATGTGGAAAAAGTAGGAATCTTTGGACATTCTGCAGGTGGATATGATGCCGGCAGAGCTATGCTTTTACATCCTGATTTCTATAAAGTTGGAGTAGCTTCTTCCGCTGGGGATCATGATCATCGTATGGAAAGAGCCTGGTGGCCAGAGATGTATATGGGCTATCCTATTGGGGATTTCTATCATGAGCAATCCAACATCACCAATGCATCCAAACTCAAAGGTCATCTTCTTTTAGCCCATGGAGGAATAGATGAAAATGTGAATCCTTCGGCAACATTCAAATTTGCTGAAGCGCTCATCAAAGCTGGAAAAGACTTTGACTTATTTATCTGGCCAAGTAGAAATCACAGCTTTGGAAGAACTGATGGAGATTACTTTACTAAAAAGCGCTGGGATTATTTCATTTGAGCATCTATTGGGCGAAGAACCGATTAGGCATTATCAGATTCAGAAGTGAGAGGAATTTCTGAGGATTAAAACTTCAAATTTGAAACAAAAAAGCGCAGACCTCACAATCTGCGCTTTTTTTTTATTGAAAGGTTGAAGCAACCTAGGATTTGTTTATCTACAAAAATCAGGGTACTTCGATCTTCCGTCTTCCGTCTTCTGTCTTCTGTCTTCTGTCTTCCAGCCAAATCACTTCACCACTTTCAAGATTCCTTGCATGGTATAGAAATGCCCCAGGAACAGTACACACATAAGTATATTCGCCAGGCTCGGTTGGAGCGATGAAATATATCGTAGCCGATTCACTTGGCTGAAGCAATTTTGTATTAACCAGTACCTTGCTTGTATTAGGAATGTAGTCCTTTTGCTGACCTTCCAGTCCAAGCTTCATCGCTGCTTCACCTACTTCTATCGGCGGTTCCAGGGCATCACGATCACAAAATTGTGTAGCATATCATCCACATTTTGGCAAACTAGCTTCACCTTGCTTCCAGCTTTTACTTGAACTTGAGCTGGATCAAACTTCAGACCTGGCTTAGTTCCCATGTTAATTGTGACATCAGCTTTTCCATCCCATGCTGCTGGCATAGTTGTGGTGTTTTTTGCCAATTTTGGAGCGGCTGGAGTAGTTGCAGCCGCCTGTTTTTTCGCTTCGGCAGCTTTGGCTTTAGCTTCTGCCTCTGCCTGCGCTTTTGCTGCACTATCTGCCGCAGCTTTCATCATCATCTCATGCTCATGACGCGCTGCCAAAAAAGGCGCTTGATCAATTTTTTCCCCTGCGCCAAAATTGTTCAGCGTGTAATATCCTACATTATGCAAAAGAGGCTTTCCTTCAGTAGACTTCACGCCTTCAGCTTTGATCTCATGGATGTAGCCTAAGCGTAGATTGTCCACCAACAATCTAGCCTTCATTCCATCCTCAGAAACTACCACACCAATAATATAACAAGGCGCATTATTGATCACTGGACTACCGTACTGCGCTTGATACTTATAAGTGAACCCAGTTACTTGATAGTTTGCCGGGTCTTTTGCCAGCTCCTTATCTACCGGCTCCGTGAACTCAATCTCAAAACCATCAGGTTTTGATTTGATCGTCTTCATTTCGAAAGGCATTCTACCAGTCCAAACCAATCGCTGTAAACTAAATAACTCTTGCCAGTGGAAGACCAACCACGGCTTGTCATACCTACAAACATGGAAGCATCATTTCCCCAGACGATTCTAAGAATTCCTGAGGAAAAACCTTCTCTAAATGGAAATACTACCCCTTGGTAAACACCATTAATTTTCTCAAAATCAACACGAGCTATATTACTCTGCCCTTGATCTCCTACAAATACCTGATTGGCAAATGGCCCGAATTTTCCTTCTGTATTATCATTCAAGAATCCTAAGTAGAAATCCCCAAAATCCCATGAGGCAACCAAATCGCCGGCGCTTTCAGTCCTGGGACTCGCTGTGCTACGTCATACATTGGTTCACCTGTATTTGGAATATCCTCCTTCTTCAGTGTTACCGGAGAACCTGGCAAGTCAGACCATTCTAAACTTTCCGCATTTCCCAAGAAATCTCCTTTTTCGACATGAGAAATTCTGCCTGAACCAACCCAGTCACCTTGGTTTTCGGTATAAAAGAAATCACCTTCTGCATTCATTCCGTATCCGGCTGGAGACCGCATTCCAGCAGCAAAAGGGATCATTTCACCATCAGGTGTGATTTCCAACGCCCAACCTCTCCAAGGAACCAAACTAACTCCATGTCCAAGGCTATTACTCCAGCCTAGATTGCTACAACGTCACCAGCATATTGCCATTAGGAAGAAAAGTAGGTCCATAAGAGTA
>NZ_JBVVUG010000002.1:0-11170 GCF_055809615.1 Algoriphagus sp. 10J20-15 | reverse complement strand
GCCCTATTTGGCATTTATTTTTTTTATTTTCGCCAGTCAAATTCCACTTATTAAATGCTCAATTACAAGCAAATCAATAATCTGACCGGTTGGGTCGTTTTTGCGGTAGCTACTTTGGTTTACGTTCTTACTGTCGAACAAACAGCTAGCTTCTGGGATCCAGGAGAATTCATAGCCGTAGCATACAAGTTACAAGTACCTTCACCCTCAGGAGCTCCATTCTTCCTTTGGTATACCAAATGTACATTTTATTTGCATTCGGAGATCCTTTGCAAGTGGCTTATTGGATGAATATCGGTAGTGCGCTATTCTCAGGTTTCTCTATTTTATTCCTTTTTTGGTCGATCACTTTATTTGGAAAGAAGCTTTTCAAAGTTATAGAAGGGCAAGAACCAAAGGCGAAACAATCACCTTGATGGGTGCTGGGATCGTCGGCGCATTGGTTTACACCTTCTCAGATAGTTTCTGGTATTCGGCTGTAGAGTCAGAAGTTTACGCGATGTCTTCCTTCGTTACAGCGATCGTGATTTGGGCATTCTTGAAGTGGGATGTGATCAAAGACCCACGCGAAGAAAACAAATGGATGATTTTCATCGCCTATTTGGTCGGACTTTCTATTGGTGTTCACTTGCTGAACTTGGTGACTCTACCAGCTTTGGCACTCATTTACTATTTCAAAAAATACGAGAATCCTACGCTGAAAGGTGGTCTTCTTGCTATGTTTTTGGGAGGAGTTGCACTGATTATCATCAACAATCTGATTATACCAGGACTTCCTAGCTTAGCTGGATCCATGGAGATTTTCTTTGTGAATAGCATTGGCTTGCCATTTGGGTCAGGAATCGTAGTCTTTATGCTTCTGTTTTTCACAGCAGTATTCTTCGCCTATAAGTATTCTCGTAAAAAGGGAAATGCAATTCTAAATACAGCTCTTTTATCCTTCATCTTCAGTCTTGATCGGCTATGCGAGTTATGCCTTGATCGTGGTACGAGCAAACCAAGATCCGGTTATCAATGAAAATGCGCCAAAGGATATAGTCAGCTACGTCTCATACCTAAAGCGTGAGCAATACGGTTACAGGCCTTTGCTTCATGGCCAGTATTTCACTGCGCAATTGGTGGCTCAAGAAGAAGGCGCACCAGTTTATATGAAGGGAAAAGATAAGTATGAGATCGTAGATTATTCTTTGGTAAACACTTACGACCCTACAAAAACAACAATTCTTCCTAGAATCTATTCAACACAAGAAAATCATAAAAGGCTTTACCGACAGAAACTTGGCCTGAGAGAAGGGCAAGACCCAACTTTTGGTGACAATATTTACTTCATGTTTGAGCATCAGTTAAACAAAATGTACTGGCGCTACTTCATGTGGAATTTCTCGGGTAAAGAGTCAGATTTCAGCGATGCACCTTGGGTAGGAATTACGGATGCATTCAAAGATTACCCTGATTACATCACGGAAAACAAAGGACACAATAACTACCTCATGCTTCCGCTGTTGCTGGGAATTATCGGTTTATTCTTTCAAGCTCTGAAAGACCCTAAGTCTTTCTATGTGAATTTGATGCTTTTCCTGATGATGGGCGTAGTGCTGGTCCTATATCTGAATTCCCCTCCGGTGGAGCCGAGAGAGCGTGATTATATTTATGTAGGTAGTTTCTATGCATTTGCGATTTGGGTTGGGCTCGGAGTAATGGCCATCGCACACATGATCGGTCGGGCCACGAAGAATATGGCAACTGCCGGAATAATTGCGACGCTACTTACTTTGCCGGTAGCCGGCTTGATGGGCGCTCAGAACTGGAATGATCACAACAGAAAAGGAAGATATTTCTCGGTGGATTCTGCTAGAAACTTCCTGGCCTCTTGTGCCCCAAACGCGATTTTATTTACTGGTGGAGATAACGATACTTTCCCACTTTGGTATGTACAAGAAGTGGAAGGTTTCCGTACAGATGTCCGAGTGATCGTATTAAGTTATTTCGATACAGATTGGTATGTGGAACAAATGACTCGACCAGTGAATGAGTCAGAGGCTTTACCGTTCAGTTTGGATCCAAACCGCTACCAAAAAGGCACAAATGATGTGCTTTACGTAATGGAGAGAGAAGGCATGAATGCGATTTCTGCTAAGGAATATTTGAAGTTATTGAACTCAGGTTCTGATCTTTTAAAAATGGAAACTGGCGGTAAATCTGTTGCCAACATGGTTCCTTCAAGAAATCTGATCTTGGAAGTAGACAGCTCTGCTGTTGCTTCCAAGGACATAATCCCTGAAGAATTTGCTTCGCTTTTTGCTCCGCAAATGAATCTTCAAGTCACTGGAAACTATGTAACGAAAGGCACCTTGATGCTAATTGATTTGATTGTATCCAACAATTGGGATAGACCTATTTATTTCAATAACACATCACTCGCAACCATAGGGATCAACATAGAAGATCACGTCGTGATGGAAGGCTTGACTTATCGCTTGCTTCCTGTGAGAAAACCTGAATATGTCCGTGAAGAGTTGGTCAATGCTGATTTGGCCTATGAAAACTACATGACCAAGTTTGCTTTCAGAGGCATGAACAATCCTGATGCCTATTTGGATGAGGAATACAGGAGATTTGCTTCCAATCACCGAAGTGCATTGAATAGCATCGCGATTGCTTTGCTAGACGAAGGTGATATGGAAAAAGCGGCTACTCTTCTAAACTACGGATTGGAAGTAATGCCTAATGAAGCGATTCCTTACGACCTATCTAGTGGACAGTCTGTCCCTCTTTTCTTTGAGGTAGGGGAAGATGAAAAGGCGCTGGATATCATTAATGAGGTATCGAAGAAGTCATTAGACATGATCGAGTTCTACACAGAGGAAAATAGAGAGTATGACCGAGAGATGATGATTTCTATAGAGATGATACGCTATTTTATACCACTTTTGGAAGAAAGAGGCTATCAGGAAAAAGCTCAGGAGTTAAAATTAAGAATGGAGCAATTCCTTGGTCCGCAGCAAAGTGGCGGAAGTGCGTTGGATAGAAGATAAATAGAATTTCATACTAAAAAGAAAAGAGTCTCGGATATCCGGGACTCTTTTTTTTATTAGCCTGGTAAAATCACTTTCTACCATAAAGGCTCTTTAGCAAAGAATTATCTGATTAAATAAACCTTTTCACTATCCAAAAAATAATTGCCAATAGAAATACGACGATAGAAATCTTGTTGATTCCATGCATCATTCGAAGGTTATAATTGGACTTCTGGTTTGGATCTGGCTTTTGAAAAACACGAACGAAGTAGTTCCCAAAATCACCCATCTTGAAAAATCCTTTTACTTTATTGTTATCGGACATGGTTTGAGTTTTTTTTTGTAAACAGATAGAATTGGGAAATGGTTTGGTTTAAATTTTACAACCCTTCGAGGTTTTAAAAACCTCGAAGGGTTTTTCTAAAATCAGATAATCTCAGGTTCGTTCCACATTCCGTCTTCCTTGATTATTTCTATTAACTTATCAACGGCTTTCTCTGAAGGAACGGAACGCTTCATCACTTCTTTGCCTTTGTATAGCGTAATTTTCCCTTTGCCCGATCCTACATAGCCATAATCTGCGTCTGCCATTTCTCCAGGACCATTCACGATGCAACCCATAATTCCGATCTTTACTCCTTTTAGATGATCAGTTCGCTTACGGATCATCGCGGTAGTTTCTTGCAAATCAAATAAGGTTCTTCCACAGGAAGGGCAGGAAATGTATTCAGTCTTAGACATTCGAGTTCTCGCTGCTTGCAAAACTCCAAATCCCACAGAATTATGAAGTTTGATTTGTGCTAACACTTCCTCGCGGGAATGTTCTTTCTCCTTTTCTAAGGAAATAAAGATTCCATCGCCTAATCCATCTATCAACAACCCACCAACGTCTGTTGCAGGCATAAAGCATAGTCTCATCCTGAGATTGGTCAGGGTAACTCACTTTCAGAATCACCGGAATGCCCGATTTGGCTTCAAGCAAACTCACAAAAGCCCGTCGCATTGCTGGCATCGCATGTCTATTTTCAGTTTTCAGAATCAAGACAGTATCCCGTCGATCTGACGTCAGTGTGATTGCCTCTGCTATCTCAGTATCATAGACTTCAAGGAAATTCAATTCTCTATGAAATTTCTCAGCAGAAGAAAAACCCACTAAATCGTAAAGGGGGAATTTATTTTGCTGATCAGAACCAACAGTCCATATCGCTGCATCCTGTATTTCCTTCATCCCATTTGGTAGCATAAAAGGAATCGGGTTGGCTCCAGAATAAACAAAATCACAGCCTTGGTCATTCATTTTCCACTTGTCCAGTTCTGGCAAATAGAAATGACCTACAGACTTCATTTCCTTTTCTGTAATCTTTTCAACCTTTGAAATATCTGTAATTACCCTTGGGACATTATGTCCACCAAAATTGTAAATCTCTGCAGAGTGGCGCTTGAAATGCTCGTAAGGATTGACTGGATAATTTTCAATAGACTTTATCTCCGCATGTCCTGCACGATGTGCATAGCGGTCGATCAATGCTTTAGCAACTGGCGCTTCAAACTCAGGATCTTCTGTCAAGGATACACGAACCGTATCTCCCAAACCATCTTCCAGCAATGTCCCAATTCCAACAGCCGATTTGATTCTACCGTCTTCCGCTTCGCCAGCTTCAGTCACTCCGAGGTGCAAAGGGTAAGGTTTGAATCCTCCTTCGTCCAGCTTCTCTACAAGCAGCCGGTAAGCTTGAACCATAACCTGAGTATTTGAAGACTTCATCGAGATTACGATATCGTAGTAATTCTCATCTTCACAGATTCTCAAAAATTCCAATGCTGACTCCACCATTCCCAGTGGAGTATCACCATATCTACTCATGATCCGATCAGAAAGAGAACCATGATTTGTTCCAATTCGCATCGCCGTTCCGTGTTCCTTGCAGATTTTCACCAAAGGCAAAAACCGCTCGCGAATACGATCCAGCTCTTCTTGATACGTCTCATCTGTATATTCTATTACTTCGAATTTCTTCTTGTCCGCATAATTCCCTGGATTCACGCGTACTTTTTCTACGATCCTAGCTGCTACTTCTGCAGCATTTGGGGTAAAGTGAATATCAGCAACCAATGGTGTATTGTATCCTCTTTTACGAAGCCCATCCTTGATATGTCTTAAATTCTCTGCTTCCTTAATGCTTGGAGCTGTAATTCTCACCAGTTCACAACCCGCCTCAATCATGCGAATACTTTGCTCGATTGAGCCTTCTGTATCCATGGTATCCACCGTAGTCATGGATTGGACTACAATGGGATTATCACCGCCAATGACGACATCACCAATTTTTACCGGAATGGTTTTTCTCCTTGAGTAACTTGTCAGACTATCGCAATACAGCAGGTCTAAAGATTTAATATTTGTATGCATGGGGTTTATATATCTCCTAATTGAGGTCGGATTACTAGTTCTTCAACAACAGATTGGGGCGAAAGGTTATAAGCGGCCCAAACACTCTCGGCCACATCTTCTGCTTTCATAAATCGCTCCACAGGCAAATCAACTCCTTCCCAGCTCGAAGTATAAGTTGCGCCGGCAAGAATGGATGTTACTTTGATCTGATGTGGTTTTAATTCTTCACGCAGACACTTGGTCATTCCGAGCATCGCCCATTTTGAAACAGCATAAGTACCCCCATTTGGGTAGGCTGTAAGTCCAGCGACTGAGCCCATGGTGAAAATATGTCCTGATTTCTTCGCAATCATTTCGTTGACAAAACCACGAGTCAGATAATAAGCAGAATACAAATTGGTTTGCATCATTAGCTCAAAATTCCCTTCAGGCTCATTGTGAATAGCACCTGGCAAAAAGACTCCGGTGTTATTTACCAAGACATCAGGAATCGAAACTGATTTGATTTCATCTACAAACTTAGTCACTTCTTCCTTTTTGGAAAGGTCAGCCTGAATCGCCAGAATGTTTATCGAAGGATACTGGCTTTCCAAATAAGTCTTCAAGTCAGCTAAGTCAGCTGCATTCCGCGCACAGGTGAAGACGTCAAAACCTTCCGCTGCGAAGCGCTCAATAATCGCTCTTCCTATTCCTTTGGTACCTCCGGTGACGAGAATGCTTTTGCTCATTTGATTCGTAGTTTAATAGTTAGTGTGACAACTATTCTCCTTCGGCAAAGTTACATGTTTTTATCAAAATAGAGCGGAAACTTGCATTCTCCCAACATGGACAATCTTATCCAATCCCTGCGAATTTCGACCTTCATACACCAAGTTCAATTGTAATCCCTCTCCTATTTTCTGTAGCCAATTCACATTCCAAGTGACATTTGTGTCCTGGTGTCAACGCTTGGAGAATTTCATAGCCAACTGGAGAATTTGCAACACCATTGTAATCAATCTGAATCAACTTGAGATTGCCTGTCAGCGTAGTTTTTACTGCTCGCGCAAAGCGAAGATCTAGTCCTACTTGATGCAATTGCGCCTTTTCCTCGAATTCAATATTCTCAGTATTGACTTTTCCCGTAAAAGAATAAGTAGCTGTAGTCCGGAAATATGGTGTGGGTTGCCAGGAAAACTCAGGTCCAATTAGATTTTGGGAAATATTGTAATTCCTGTTTTCTAAGAAATCAGATGCCGAAAGTCGGTTACCGGTTCCTGCAATAATCCTCAAAGTAGTCTGCCCGTTGAAATTATACCTCGTATTCAACTTCCAATCCTTCTGAATCAAATCTTCAAATCCCCCGGAAAGCAATTGCTTGAACTGAGAATCGAAATATGACAAATCAAATCCATAACTGGCAGAAGCCCGATTGAAGAAAAAACTCGAGCGGATCACTTGCCTGAGAGATAAAACGTCTTCCCTATTCACTCCTCCAATAAAAGGATTTATCCGATCCACAAAGTCATCCGAAGTGACTTTCTTCTCCACACTCAGACTGGTGGTATTTGAAAACTTATGTAAAAATGTCCGCAAGCCACCAGCCTCTTTCCAAGTTTCCGGGAATTTTGCCTGTAATCTGTAATTCAAAATACTTGTGTAAGCTTGAATAAAGGTATCTGTAGGTACGAAAATCTTGATGTATTGCTTTTCTTCTGGGTTGATTGCCAAGTAAAATTCATTCAGCTGCTGTACGCCATCTCCATTATCATCTCTCCAAGTATGCGTCCCATCACCATTTGGAGCTGGCAAAAAGACGAATTCCCGTTGCAACTCCCGCCCGTTTCCAATGGCATAGCTGATTTCATTTCGAATGAGATTTTTACCCAAGCTTCCCTGATAATCTAGCTTACCCATTACGGTAAGTTCGGATTGGAGATCGCGCTGCAAATACTCCAGTTCCCTGTAAGTAAACGTACTGCTCAGGCTGTGCTGAGTCCATTGCTTTCTGAAAGTAAAGTTGGAAGTAAAAGCTCTGGTATCATTTAGCAATTCTCCAGCTATAGGAGCCTTATCTTCACGCCAAGCTGCATCAGCCAAAAAGGAATAACTGAGTGAGTCATTGCTTCGCAAATAGAGCAAATGCTGCTTATAGTTCATTGCTGTGCTCACAACCGAATCCGTCTCGGCACTTCTCAAAGCATTTTGATCCAATGAAAACTGATAGCCTGGAACGATGATTTTGGAATTATAACTCACATCACCCAAGTACCGAGTCCAGTCAGACTTCAATGAATCCTGAGTGGAATTCAAGCGAAAAAACTCTTGCCTGAGTCTGATTTTGGAACCCAACTGAAAATTCCAGGTGGCTGAATGCTGTGTTCCGTTCAACACATTTTCTCTATTTCTCAGGTAAAAAAGATAGCCGAATCGATTGAGCACATCTTTTTCAAAGCCAATCCCAGCACGAAAAAACTGTTCGGGATGGCTGCACTTTGTAATGCATGCTGGCTAAGTCCCCAATCCCGATCAAACTCGATATATCTAAATCGATCTATAAAATTGAAGTTGGTGGAATTGTATTCGTACTCCGTCTGCCCTTTCATGATATAACCTTTGAAAAGTGAAGACTCCCGACCTTCACTTTGCAAGCCAACCTTCATCCCCAGCCCTTGATTGTCATCATCATCTAATTCAGAAAATAGATTTTTGTCCACTGAAGAAAGCGCCAATTCTGTATAAACTTTCTCATGCTCATTTAGCCGTATCCTTGAGCCAGCAGTCACCATTCGTTTGCTATCGGGAAGTGGCAATTGGGACAAAATAGAATAATCACCCTGTGGCTGTCCATTTTGTCGCGGAACATATTCGTAGACTGTCCCATTCGACAATTGGTTGGAACGACGATAATCTCCAAGCCCAGATCCTACTTGGGAAAAGCCCAAATCATAATGAGCCACCTCAGGATCATTGGAATATTCATAATAAACCAATGGATTTCCCAGAATATCAAACTCGGTGACTTTTTTATATAAAATTCTATTCTGATCAAAAGCCACACTATCAATCCGAGGAGTTCTCGCAAGTGTTGCACTATCGCCTACTAAAGCCATTAGCCCTAATTCACTCTGGGAAAAATCTGTAAAAAGCGGACGGTTTCTATTGTCTTTTTCCTGGTAATAATTCAAGTACACATCCACCTTTCCGTTTGTTTGGCTGTGATTCGCGCCGATGATAGATCGGGAATAATTCCGCTCTGCATATTCAAAATCAACCCTAACTCGGGAATACTGAGTGATTAGAACTTTTGGGGTAAAGGTGATTTCTGCCTGATTGTAATCAATCACATAATCTTCATTGAAACCTCGCTTTAGCTGCTTTCCATCCAGAAATACCCGCTCGGAATTGGCCATGATGATTACAAATCGCTCATTATTTGGCCCACTAACTCGATACGGGCCGAGCACACCTTCCAAAATTGGTAATTGAATCGACGCAAATTTCCCTTTGGCAATGGAAGCAAAAGCTTGGGAACTCGCGGTCCACTTATCACTCATACTTGTATTTGGAGGTAAACTGCAATCCCTGCACATTTTTGTAATAGCGCAGAAATTCAGACTGCCGCTGCTGCAAAACCACATCTCCCGCCGCCAAACTAAAGTCATCATTATACAGCTCGATCAGCACATTGTCAAAGTCCTGGATTTGTTGTGTATTTCCTTCGGGTTGAAATGGTACATTTTGATCGGTGATACTTGCACGGATTTTTAGATTTTCGGAAATATCGCCTTCTAGTTGAAGATTAAGCGCTGAGTTGACAAATACATTTTGTGTATTTCCGAAGGAAATTCCGCGCGTGAGACTTCCCGATTTGTAAAGGTTTGTTGTTGGAAAAAGCTCCTCACGAAAATCAAAAGCAGGCAACTCAGCCATTCTATGGTCTTTGAATTGAGCTGTAGAATCATAATCCGACAATAAAGTCCTGCGCGCAACTGGCTGATCAAAGCGTATGGAAAAAGTCCTGTAGCAAAGCAAAAGTGAATCAGGTTTTACTTCACTTTCAAAAAGCACTTGAAGCTTATTAGCATTTAGATCATATTTGAAATTATACGAAATCCCTTCCTTATCTGAAATTCTGATAGTTTCTTCCAATAGGGAAAGTGAGTCTGGAACTGTAGGAATTGCAAAAACCTCAGACTGCACCCATCGGCATTTTTCCTGAGCCATTACCGAATTGGAAAAGCCACACACTAATACCCAGAAAAGTAGCCAATTACGCATGCTCACTCCGAAATTCCTTTTGATTGGAAGGTACTAAAAAGATGAATTATCCCATCAATGGAAAGGTGAGATAGAATGTGGTACCCTTTCCAACCTCAGTTTCAAACCAGATTTTACCTCCCGCTGTCTCTACTCCACTTTTTGCGATAGCCAATCCCAAGCCCGATCCTGTGGACTTGGTAGAGAAATTTGGAATGAAGATTTTATCCTTTAGATCATCCGAAATCCCTTTACCATTATCTGTAATTTCAAGAAAAACCGCCTGATCAGTCATCCAAAGCCAAATACGTATAATTGGCTTGACTCCCTGGCTCGACAGCTTGAACCCCATTAATTATAAGATTGGAAATTACTCGTCCAAAAAGCTTATCATCACCCAAAATCGGAATATTATCTGTAAATGAATCGTCCTGAAAAACCAACTCGACTTGCTCATCGCCACTGAATAACTCCAACACTTTATTCAGCACAGCTTTGAAGTTCATCAACTCATTATTTGGCAAAGGCATTTTTGCAAAAGTGGAAAATGAGGATGCTATCCCACTAAGTGCATCTACCTGATGGATCAACGTCTCCAGCGATCGTTTCAGCTTTTCTGCATCATCTAATCTGCCAGCATCCTGAAGGCGAATCAAATGCTGAAGCGTAAGCTTCATTGGTGTAAGTGGATTCTTGATCTCATGTGCTACTTGCTTTGCCATTTCCCTCCAAGCAGATTCTTTCTCGGTGGATGCGAGTACTTTCTTCGAGCTTTCAAGCTTAAAAAGCATGTTGTTGTATTCATTTACAAGTAATCCTATTTCATCTTTTGATCCCCAATACATAGGTTCGTTATCTTCCAAATTGGTAGCCTTCAGCTTTTGTGTAAGCAATTTGAAAGGGAAAGTAAGGTTAGTGGAGACAAAGTAGGAGACGAATAAAAACAAAATGAAAATCACCACAAAGGCATTGAAAATATTGCTCAACACATCTGCGATCAACGTATTCAATTCTGTTTCTGACTCAAAGAATGGAACAGCCAAAATTCCTAAATTCTGCTGATTCGCTGTGGCTGGAATTGATAAATAAACAGACTTATAACGCAATTTCCCGATTTGCTCATCAGCCAGAAACTGGGACTGCCCCATTTCTTCAATTTCAGCCATCGCTTTAGGATTAATTATCGGCGCCAGAATTTTTTTATCAAAGATATTTGGGCGATTGGTAGACTCTAATTTGCCCTTAGTGGTATAAATATGGATGTCACTGGCTATGGTATTTGCCAATTCATTCACTTCCTCATTGAGTAGATCGTTATCTACATTTTCAAGACGCTGGTTATTGAGAAAGCTACCAAGATTCCCTCTGATCAACGCTGCCTTTTGGATGTATTGTCTATCCAGATCATCCCGATAGCTATTAGCCAACAAGCCAATCGTGATAATACTGATAATGAGGATTGGGAAAAAGAAAGCGAAATTAAGGTAAAGCTGAAGCTTGGTGGAGTAATTGAATTAGGTGC
>NZ_JBVVUG010000001.1:0-78548 GCF_055809615.1 Algoriphagus sp. 10J20-15 | reverse complement strand
ATTACTTCACAGGGATCATTCATATAAGAAAGGGCTTTTCACTATCTTTGGATTGATTTTTAATAAAAACCAGCCACTTGGAGGAGAAATACATCAAGCATAAGTACGAGCCGATTCACCCTAGTAAAGAGGAATGGCCAGTTAGTGAAGTTGGCGCGAGAGCGGAAGGAATTTGTAAAAAAAGTTGCTGACCTGTCGGAGGATAGGATTCTCAATCTCACTGGCAACAGTCCTGATATTCTCAAAGAAGAATTGGAAACGACTTTATACCGGGAGAAACTTCGAATCAAGCAAAATCCTTGGGTTGTAGATCCTGATGATGATTCGTCTTTTTGGAGTGGAGTAAGTCTTCTTTGGTACAAATAAGTACTGAAACAGTAAAAAGTAAGGTCAAAAAACTGCAGGCTTACAAGGTGGTTTTGAATCAAATCACAGCTCGCTACGCAGAGGAAATTGCCAGTAATTTCAAAACTACCCATTATAAGTTTACCCGATCAGTGGTTACTTATGGGTTTTCGAGATTGCTGAATGCAGCTCGTGTGAAGGGTTTCAAGTCTATTTTCAGCAATCAATACACCTTACAGGATAAAATACAGATCACTGGAGAAACAGATCAATTGCGTGACCTGGCTACTAAAGGCACCGTGGTCATGGTTCCCACTCACTTCAGTAATCTTGATAGTATCTTGATCGGATGGGTGATTTCTGTTTTAGGCTTACCGCCTTTTATTTATGGAGCAGGATTGAATCTCTTCAATATTTCCATTTTTGCCTACTTCATGAATTCTCTCGGAGCCTACAAAGTGGATCGGAGGAAAAAGAATCTGATGTATCTGGAGACGCTCAAAACCTATTCCAAAGAAGCCATTCAGTTTGGATGTCATTCCTTGTTTTTTCCTGGGGGAACTAGATCCCGCAGTGGGATGATCGAGTCCAAACTCAAACTTGGCCTTCTAAGTACTGCGATCGAGGCACAGCGGGCAAATTTCGAAAATGGATTGAATGATATCTCAGGTAAGATTTTCATCGTTCCGGTTACGATTAATTATCACTTTGTATTGGAAGCGCCGAGTTTGATCCGAGATCACTTGAGCATCACCGGTCAAGAGCGTTATTATAAGGAGAATGATGAGTTCTCCAATTCGTACAAGATATCCAAGTTCCTAATCAAGTTTTTCACCAAAGGATCTGATATCTCAGTGTCTGTAGGTAAGGCAATGGATGTGTTAGGGAACTACGTGGATGTGGATGGCAGAAGCTTGGATAAACATGGTCGGGTGATTGATACGAGGGATTATTTTATTTCTGACGGGAAAGTCTCAGTGGATAATCAGCGGGAGGAAGAATACACGAATATGCTTGGAAAGCGAATTGTGGAGGAATTTCACAAAATCAACCGGGTGTTTAATTCTCATTTGGTGGCTTTTGTGGCTTTTGAGCTAATCAAAAAGCAAAACAGAAAACTTGATTTGTTTGACTTACTAAGATGACCAGAGGACAGATATCGCGATCCCTTATGAGGACGTTTAAGGCAAATTGTCAGTCTTGTGCTAGACAAAATCAAGGAATTGAAGTCACAGGGATTGATCATATGTCATCTTTCGCTTGATTTGGATGAAATAATCAGTCGAGGGATGGAAAATGTGGGTATGTACCATGCTAAACGCCCTATTATCCGTGACAAAAATGGGAGATAGGAACTGATGACATGAGCCTACTTTATTTTTATCATAACAGATTAACCGGATATGGACTCGAAAAAAACTCACGAAGCTAAGTATATCGGAGTGGTAGGAGTGGGAAGCTTTGGCGCAGCCATCGCAAATATTCTAGCGGCTAAAAACCCTGTGATGGTCTATGCCGAAAGCAGGAAGTAGTCAATGAAATTAATTCGTCTCATTCTGCTCAAGGAAAAGCATTGGCAAAAAATATAATTGCTTCTAATGATCCTGCACAACTTTGCAAAAGCTGTGATGTGCTTTTCTTGATGATTCCATCTTCAGGCTTTCAGGAAGTAGTGAAGACTTTTTCGCCCTATTGTTTTCCTATCACTTGATTATTCATGGTACCAAAGGGCTCTGTTTGAATCTCAAGTCTGGAGAAACACTGGAAACAGTCAAGAAGATCAAACGTAGTCAAATACTGACGATGAGCGAAGTAATCCTGCAAGAAACTGTGGCTGTAAGAGTTGGGTGTCTAGCAGGGCCAAATCTATCCAAGGAACTGGCTCAAGGTCAACCTGCAGCTCTACTGTGATAGCCGAGAAATACAATGAAGTGATTTTAGAAGGTCAGAGTTTGTTGAGGTCTGAGAAATTTCAGGTTTATGGAAATTCCGATATTATCGGCGTGGAGATAAGTGGAGTATTGAAAAATATTATTGCTATCGCCTCAGGTGCATTAGCAGGTTTAGGTTTGGGCGAAAATGCCAAAGGATTGCTGATCAGCAGAGGAATGGTGGAGATGATCCACTTGGGAAATGCACTGGAGGGAGTATTAAATCCGTGATGGGTTTGGCAGGAATTGGCGATTTGGTTACTACTTGCAATTCTATACATTCAAGGAATTTTACTGTAGGTTACAGACTTGCGAAAGGAGAGACCCTTGATTCGATTCTTGCAGATATGGAAGAAGTGGCAGAAGGTATAAATACGGTTAGAATAATTAAAGCATTCCTGAAACTGCTGATCTCCGGGTGCTGATCACAGAAAATTTATATCGTGTGCTTTTTGATGATTTAGAAGTAGAAGATGCACTACAGTTTTTGATGAAATACCCATTCAATGTGGATGTAGATTTTGTGTAGACTTTTGGCTGCAATGGACACAGAGTTTTATACAGTGAGCACAGATTTAACTTGCTTCCCTTGAAGTAGGATTTGAAGCACTACCATATGCCAACTAGTGATCTGTCAGATTTTTGAGAGAAGTGTGGCGCTTAGTACAGTTAGAAAAAGCCACTTCTGAGTGATCAAAAGTGGCTTTTTCCAATTTTGTTATTATTTCTTATCTAATCGGAATCAACTTTACCATTAAGCCTGTACCTTCAGTAATAGCATAAATATAGCCATCTGGGCTTTGAGATACCTGGCGTACACGCCCAATGTCCTGAAGCATTATCTCTTGCTCTCCAGCAGTAGATCCATTCATGTCTACACGGTTGATGTGCATTTTCTTTAATGCGCCGATAAGAATATCTCCTTTCCAAGCGGGATATTTATCTGAAGTCACCATTGTCATACCCGCAGTAGCGATGGATGGTACATAATAAGTTAATGGTTGTTCCATTCCTTCTTTTTCCTGAATGTCAGAAACTGGTTTGTCATCATATCCAATTCCCCAAGTAATCACTGGCCAACCGTAATTTTTTCCTTTTTCCAAGAAATCAACGTTACTACCTTGAATACGTGTCATGTTCTTCATAAAGTTGATCATTTTCTTTGTCGAAATACAAGCCTTGAGGGTTTCTGTTTCCATAAGTCCAGATTGAAGCTACTGCACCCAGTATTGTACAAATGGATTGTCAGTCGGGATTCTTGCCATCGTCATGAATTCGGTGAATTTTTCCATGAGAGTTGGTCAAATCCTGTGCATTTGTAGGAGTGTTTTGACGGTCTCCACTAGAATAGTAAAGGTATCCGTCGTTATCGAATACAATTCGACTACCGTAATGCGCATTGCTTTTCCATGCTGGAAGCGATTGAATCCAGCTCTTCTTGATTGACTGCATTATTGCCTTCTAATTTAAATCTTGTGATCGTTGTAGCGGATGTGCTATCTGGCATTAGCTTGCCATAGGAAATATAGATCCAGCCATTCTCATCAAATTTTGGATGAGCTGTAACGTCCAACAAACCAGATTGACCTTTTGTCCAAACCTCAGGTAGCCCCTGTACTTTCTCTCCGGTGAATTTATCGTCTTTGAAAATAAGGATTTCTCCTTTTTTCTCAGTAACAAGCATTCTACCATCAGATAGCCATGTCATGCCCCAAGGATTTTCAAATCCAGTATAAAGGGTGTCACAATTCATTAATAGCTGTTCAGTTTGAACAGCGTAAGTCTCATCGATAGGTTCGACTACAGCTTCTTGCTCTTTAGGTGAGCAAGATGTTGCTAAGGCGATGCCAGATGCTACGAGAGCGATAGGCAGGTATAGTTTGTTTTTTGTCATGTGTTTATATTGTTTTCCAATGGTCACATGGAATCTCGCATGCATTACAGTAAAACCTCTATGCAAGGGGTTCTTACTCATGCTCGATTTCATAGCGTTGTAAATAAGTTGCAAGATAAAATACATCTTTGACTCTTGCCAGCTCATTCGATGACCTGCTTAGGAAGTCGGCTTTTCTACCGGGTAATTCATGAATGCTTCTGCTTCCTGTACCATCTCTGATGAACCAATCAGTAGCGGTGTTCTTTCGACGAAGCGTGGTCGGTTGGATCTCCAAAATCCGGTTGCATCCATCTGTTGCCATTGCACCAGCTTGCTCCGCTATAAGTGCCAAGGCATTTGCTTCATACAACAATCGTAATTTCCCGGATGGGTTCTTATGAGTAGCAGGATAAAGGTAAATCCCACCTTTTAGCAAGTTTCTATGGAAGTCTGCTACCAAGGAGCCAATGTATCTGGCAGAGTATCTCCTATCCTTGCATTGGTCTACATAAGCCTTCATTCCTTCTTCCCATTCTTTCTGAGAACCTTCATTTACGGAATAAATTTCTCCGTTTTTTGGAGCCTGAATATTGGGGTGGAAAAGGAAAAATTCCCCCAACGATTGTTCGTATGTAAAGCCATTTACTCCGCATCCTGTGGTGTAAACTAACATTGTCGAAGAGCCATAGAGCACATAACCAGCAGCGACCTGCTCCGTACCTGCTTGCATGATGTCTTCTCTTTGAATAGGGCTTCCAGCCGGAGTCTTTCTGCGGTAAATCGAAAATATTGTTCCTATGGAAATATTTACATCAATATTGGAGCTGCCATCGAGGGGATCTATAGCAACTACATACTTTCCAGAGCTATTTTGTAAATCAATCACAGAATCCTCTTCTTCAGAAACTATGGCACAGACTTCGCCACCCTTACTCAGGGCACGCATAAATCGGATATTAGCAATGACGTCCAGCTTTTGTTGCTCTTCTCCTTGTACATTGACTTGACCAAAGGCCCCGCCGATATTTGATAGTCCGGCTCTAGTGGTTTCGCGATTTACTATCTTGGCTGCAAGTGCGATATCTCGCAGAAGTTGTGAAAGTTCACCTGAAGCAAAAGGGAAATCGCTTTGCTTGAGTTTAATAAATCTGTCTAAGGTAGTGCCGACAGAGTAGGCTAGTCCGCTTTGATCAGGTTGGTAAGGAAGGATTTTCATATATTGGAATAGTTCAATTGGTGGTTTAATCTTATTGAAAAGTAAGCAAATATTTTAATGACAAAAACTCAGATTTATAAATTTGGCGGAGCTTCTGTAAAAGATGCCCCTGCAGTTAAAAACTTGGCTAATATTCTCCGTAATCGATTGCGAAATAATTTTGTGATTGTGGTTTCAGCCATGGGAAAAACTACAAATCATCTTGAAACTATTCTCTCTCTTAAATTAACAAATCAGGATTATTCTTGGAATAGTTCAAATTTGAAGTCTTACCACCTGGATATTTGCACAGAGTTATTTCCCGAGGGACATGTAATTTTCCCTAAAATCGAGAACTACTTCATCCTGCTCCATCATGAACTCAACAAACCTGTTTCCAAGGAGAATTACGATGAATATTATGATCGGGTAATTGGTTTTGGAGAAATGCTTTCTTCCAGAATTGTCATGGAGTATTTATGCTCGCAGGCATTACTCGTCCTGTGGCAAGATGCACGGGAACTGATCTGTACAAATAGTGATTTTCGATTTGCTAAGGTAGATTGGGAGAAAACGCGCAGAAATTGCCAATCACAATTGAGACCGAAATTGGAGCAGTTTCCTGTTTTGACTCAAGGATTTATTGGTGCTGATTCATCTGGAAGACCGACAACGTTAGGTCGAGAAGGGTCTGATTTTACTGCGGCAATTCTAGCCACTAGCCTTGATGCCGGATCGGTCACGATCTGGAAGGATGTGCCTGGTGTGCTCAATGCTGATCCAAAATTATTCAAGGATACGAAGCTTTTTAGTGAGCTGGATTATCAGCAAGCAGCACAAATGACCTATTACGGAGCTTCGGTGATTCATCCTAAGACTATTAAGCCATTGGCGAATGCAGGAATTCCACTCTTCGTCAAATCTTTTCTCCATCCGGAAGAGAATGGGACAAAAATCCATAAGACAGCAAAGGTTGAAACTGTACCGACTATTATTTTGAAAAAGGATCAAATTCTAGTGTCTTTTAAAGTGACGGATTTCACTTTTATTGAAGAGAAGCACATCCATCAAGTGTATGAACAGTTGCAAATGTTAAAGCTCAGGGCAAACATGTTGCAAACCTCAGCGATAACTATCTCCATCGTGGTAGACTCCCAACTGTTCAAATTGGAGCAATTGTTGGCCAAACTTAAAAATGATTTTATAATACGATACAATGAAGGCTTAGACTTGTTGACGGTATTACATCCAAAGCCGGATTCAATCCCGTCTCTATTGGATGGGTACGAGGTACTGCTGGAGCAAAGCACCAGAAATATGGTGCAGGTAGTGAGACGGTTAAACTAGACTTTCGATAAAAGTCATTTCCTGAAACCACTGGTATTTCATCAAAAATCAATAGTTTCAGGATATAAACTCGATAACCTAACCTTACCCTATGAAAACTAGAAGAATATTTTTACAAAGAGCCAGTCTTTCTGCTATGGCATTGACTGTGCCCGTTTTAAACCCATTTTCTGTTATGGCTGATCAAATTTCTGAATATGCTAAAGATTCAAAAACCTTGCGTGTTGCAATCATGGGCCTTGGTAGCTACGGCACCCGAGTTGCGGAAGCGATTCAAAGTTGCCAGCGAACCAAATTGGTTGGAGTAATCAGTGGAACTCCCTCAAAAGTGGTTGCTTGGAGAGAGAAGTATGGTATTCCTGAGAAAAATTGCTACAACTATGAGAATTTCGATGCAATCAAGGATAACCCTGACATTGACGCCGTCTATGTGATCACTCCAAATGCTCTACATAAGGATCAGGTAATCCGAGTAGCCAAAGCTGGAAAGCATGCTATCTGCGAAAAACCGATGGCTGTGAACGCAGCAGATGGTCAAGCGATGGTCGATGCGTGCAAAACGGCAGGCGTTCATCTTTTGATTGGATATAGAATGCATTTTGAGCCAAATACATTAGAAGTGATTCGAATGAGAAAGGCAGGAGAATTTGGTGACATTCGATTTTTTCAGGGACTAAGTGGTTTTACCATTGGTGATCCAACTCAATGGAGACTAGATCCGAAACTTTCAGGCGGTGGCGCCATGATGGATATAGGGATATATTCGATTAATGGTGCCCGGTATATGATTGGAGAGGAACCAATTTGGGTGACCGCTCAGGAGGTCAAAACCAATCCTGAAAAATTTAAAGAGGGAATTGATGAGACGATCACATTCCAACTTGGCTTTCCAAGTGGGGTAATTGCTTCTTGCTTATCTACCTACAATATGAATAATCTAGATAGGTTTTATCTTAATGGAAGCAAAGGCTGGGCAGAAATGCAGCCTTCGACAGGCTATGGTCCCATAAAAGGGGAAACCAATAAAGGCCCTTTAACTGAGCCAATCGTCACGCATCAGACAGTTCAAATGGATGAAATGGCAGCTATAATTTTTGATGGGAAAAAGCCTGAAGTACCCGTAGATGGAGAAGAAGGAGTGAAGGATATGAAGATAATAGATGCTATTTTCAAAGCTGTAGAAACTGGAGAAAAAGTACTTCTGAATTTAAGTTGAAATCTTTAAAATGGGGTAGCCTATTTAACAAATCGGTTGATGATCCGCTCGATTCCTGGAAGATAGGCTACGCCAAAAAGATTCAAATGAACCAGCAGTGGATACAGATTATATAATCCCATTCTGTCTTCAAAACCTGGCTCTAATGGTAAAACAGATTCATAAGAGTCATAAAATTTCGAGTCAAATCCCCCAAATAGGCGACTGAAGGCTATATCCATTTCTCGGTGTCCAAAATAGACGGCAGGATCTATAAAGCATGGCTCTCCATCAGGTGTGGCAATCACATTTCCAGACCATAAATCGCCATGCACCAAAGAAGGTTTTTCCTTGGGGAAATTGCTTTCCAGCTTAGGGTAGATTTCTTGAAATTTCTTTAAGAATTCCAAAGGAATCAGGCGATCAAAATAGGCTTTCCCAATTAGAGGTTCCAATCGCTGCTCAATGTAGAAGTCTACCCAATTGGATGTTTGTAGGTTTTTTTGATGAATAGATGCAATGTAATTGTCCTTTTCTAACCCGAATTCATTTCGAGATGTCAAATGAAGATGAGCCAAGCCAAGTCCCAAGTTTTCCCAATAGTCAAGTTTGGCCTTACCTTCAGGGATGAATTCAGACAGCAAAAAATTATAATCCTTCACTCTTCCACAACCATAAGTTTCTGGAACTTTGAGAAAAGTGGATTGACGTAGAAGATTTAGCCCTTCTTCCTCTTTGTGAAGAATATCCCTTTCATGATCGAAGTTTAGTTTTAGAAAAAATACGCCTGAATTGCTTTCTATTCGGATACCTTGATTATGATTTCCCGCTGCTACAAGAGAAGCTGATTTTAATTCAGCCGTAGTACCTAGGCTTTCAAAAAGTATTTGTTCGTAGATCTCGTGCTGGTCAAGCATAGAGATGATGGGTCGCTTTAACCTGTATTAGAAAACGATCAAGGGCCTCATCCAATATTTGGTATATTTCCTCAAAACCCTCTTCTCCACCATAATATGGATCTGGAACTGACATTCCCTGCGTTTCAGCCACAAAGTCACGCATGAGGTAAATTCCTTTGTCCTTAAAACCATACCTTGCTTTTAAGTTATTAAGATTTCGAAGGTTGTTGTCATCCATTGCAAGGATGTAATCAAAATCCCTGAAATCTGTACGATTTACTTGTCTGCCGCGATGATTAAGAGGTAAATTATATTTATTGGCACATTTTATTGTTCTTTCATCAGGCAGTTCTCCAATGTGAAAATCTGAAGTACCGGCACTATCAGCTTTAAATTGTGATTTCATGCCGGCTTGCTCTACTTTATAATTAAAAATAGCTTCTGCAAGAGGTGATCTACATATATTACCTAAACAAACAAATAAAACTCTAATCATATTATTAGCTGAACTTAATTAGCTACTTGAAAAACAAAGGCTTTGAAAGTAGCTATTTTTAGGGGGAAATGCACGGCGAGATTCGTCTTTTTTGTATGAATATTCAAATCCATGCTTTCAAAGAGCCTTTTAGCCTGAATAAATCATTAATAATAGTATTTCATGTCAAATAACTACTTTTGATAAATGAAATGGATTTATCGAATCGGGATATTTTTTGCCAGAATACTTTTACTGATAAGCGGACTCTTTATACCCAAAATTAGACATTTCTCTTCTAGCAGAAAAAATCTATTTCAAAGACTGATAGTATTTAGGTCTAAAAACAAAGGTGAGCTAGCGTGGTTTCACGTAGCATCCTTAGGGGAATATGAACAGGCTAGGCCGGTTATTGCTGAGTTAAAACGCTTACAGCCAGCTCAATTGGTTGTTGTTAGTTTTTTCAGCCCATCTGGCTATGACAATGTGATTAAAAAATCTCAGCCTAATGTAGATTTTATTACATATCTGCCGCTGGATAGTAAAAAGCTGGCAGATAATTTTGTGAATACCCTGAACCCTAGCATGGCATTTTTTGTCAAGTATGATCTTTGGTATCATCATATTGCTGCAGTAAAATCCCGCAATACCCCACTTTTTCTATTCTCAGCATCTTTTCGACCTAATCAAATCTATTTCAGAAGTGATGGATTTTTTAGAAAAATCTTGTTCCAATTCGATTACATTTTTACCCAAAATAAAAACACATTCGACCTACTTAAGTCTATAGGTTACCAACATACAAACGTAACTGGGGATACTAGATTTGATAGAGTTACGGAAACTGCACGTAATCAGAAGGACTATCCAGAGATGGCTAAATGGGTTGGGGATAAACCAACTTTAGTGGCTGGTTCTGTTTGGCAGGAGGATATGGATCTGCTAATTCCGCTGATGAATTCAAAGCCAGGTGTATCGGTGGATAATAGCGCCGCATGATTTGAGTCCTGAGCCAATGAATCGTTGGTCGGATCAGTTATCTTTGTCTTCCGTCAGGTATTCCCTTTGGGATTCGGACGATTCTCCAGATGTGCTTTTTATAGATAATATTGGAATGCTAAGCTCTTTGTATCAATTTGCTAGGATAGCTTATGTAGGCGGTGCATTTGGAAAAGGGCTCCACAATATATTAGAGCCGATTGGATTCAAAGTCCCGGTGATATTCGGCAAATTGTCGAAGGTGGATAAATTTCCTGAAGCAGCAGAAAGCCAGGCCAAGGGGTGCGGATTTGAAGTAAGTGATGCAGAGAGTTTGAGTCTGGTATTTGAGAAATTGGAGCAACCTGAATTTTATCAGGAAAGTGTGAAATCTGCTCAGCAATGGCTTGATATGAATATTGGAGCAGCAGCAAAAATTATAGAAAAGGTGGAAAAACTAGTTTCAAAGAAATGAGGGGAAGAGTTATAAAATCTACAGGGAGCTGGTATCTTGTTCAGACTGAAGGAGAGGTAGTCGCTTCTAGATTAAAGGGGAAATTCAAACAGGACGAGCTAAAGTTGACTAATCCTATTGCAGTGGGAGACTGGGTAGAATTGGAAAAAGAAGACAATCAGGAGACGGCGGTGATTTCTGATATTTTGCCTCGAGAAAACTACGTAATTCGAAAGTCTACTCGGAAGCAACATTTTTCTCATATCATTGCGAGCAATCTCGACCACTGGCAATTTTGGTCATCACCATGAAAAGCCCAAGAACATCTCTGGGTTTTATTGATAGGTTTTTGGTGAGTACAGAGAGCTTTAGGATTCCAGCTATTCTGGTAGTAAATAAGATGGATCAAATGTCCGGCGAAAAAGCAGATGACTGGCTCTTGGATATTCATGAGATTTATGAGCCATTAGGCTATAAGGTGCTTGAAGTTTCGGCTTTGAAAGAAGAAAATCTTAAAGAAAAGTTTGATTCAGTACTCTCCGGAAAATCTACTTTAATCTCAGGTCATTCAGGTGTAGGGAAATCGACTTTGCTCAATGCTTTGGTGCCGGAAGCTACCCAGCATACAAAAGAAGTTTCTGGATTCACTTCTAAAGGTGTACATACGACTACTTTTGCGGAGCTTTTTAGGCTGGAAAATGGTGGGGATCTGATCGATACTCCCGGGTATTAAGGAGTTTGGGATTCTGGATATCGAGGATAATGAGCTTTCACATTATTTTCCAGAAATGAGAAAGTATCTTGGGCAATGCAAGTACAATAACTGCCAACATGTGAATGAGCCAGGTTGTGTCGTGCTTGAGAAAGTGGAAGCGGGTCATATTCATCCTTACCGATACGAAAGCTATTTGAATATCCTGAATGAGGAGGATGACTATAGATAAGCTGCCTGCTTGATTTTGAATCCAAGTAGAATTGGCCTAATTTTCATTTTTATAAAATACCATGAGCGAAGTACTCAATCACCAACAGATAAAGAAGAAAATCACCCGAATGGCGTATGAGATTTATGAACGAAATCTCAACTCAAAAGCCGTCGTGTTTGCTGGGATCTCTGGAATGGGAAGGTTTCTTTCTGATCTTCTAGCGACAGAACTTAAAGCGATTTCCCCGCTGATTATTGAAAAGACAGAAATCATTTTGGACAAGGCACATGTAGCTTCAGAGGAAGTTCAGCTTTCCAATGAGATAGATTTGCAGGGGAAAACATTGATTCTAGTAGATGATGTTCTCAATACAGGCAAAACATTAGTCTATGCAATGAAGCCTTTTTTGGATGAGGAATTGTATCGAATGGAAATCGCGGTACTTGTCAACCGAAGTCATGGACTTTTTCCGATTCGTCCTGATTACACAGGTTTCGAGCTTTCCACTACACTCAACGAACATATCAAAGTAGATTTCTCCGGAGAAAATTACTTCGTCTATCTACATTAAAATTATGTCAGTACACTCCTCCGCAAACGTAAAACGTATCACTACGCACATCCTTCAGGAAATGAAAGATCGTGGTGAGAAGATCTCCATGCTCACAGCCTACGATTATTCCATGGCAAAAATTGTGGATGCTGCTGGGATCGATATTATTCTTGTCGGTGACTCGGCCTCCAATGTGATGGCAGGTCATGAGACTACTTTGCCGATTACTTTGGATCAGATGATCTATCATGCTTCTTCAGTCGTAAGAGCGGTGAGCAGGTCTTTTGTGGTGGTGGATATTCCTTTTGGAAGTTATCAGGGAAATAGCTCTGAAGCATTGCGATCTACGATTCGGATCATGAAGGAATCCGGTGCTCATGCTGTGAAAGTAGAAGGTGGATCTGAAATCAAGGAATCTATTGCGAGAATATTAAGTGCTGGAGTTCCGGTAATGGGGCATTTGGGCCTTACTCCGCAGTCCATTTATAAATTCGGCACATATACAGTAAGAGCAAAAGAGGAAGCTGAGGCAAGAAAGCTAGTGGAGGATGCTAAGCTTCTGGAAGAGCTAGGCTGTTTTGCTATCGTTGTGGAAAAAATTCCTGCGGACCTTGCTAAGAAAGTGGCCGAGTCAGTTTCTATTCCAATTATCGGTATAGGTGCAGGTGGAGGAGTTGATGGGCAAGTTTTGGTTGTACACGATATGCTCGGGATCACTCAGGAGTTCAAACCAAGATTCTTGAGGCAATATGCAGACCTCGAGGGCATCATGATGGAGGCCTTCGGCCAATACATCAAAGACGTAAAGAGCCATGAGCTTTCCGAATGAGAAGGAAAGTTATTAGAAATGCTAATTCATAAAAAAAAGGGCATATCATCTTTAAATGATAAGCCCTTTTTTTATGTGTAGTGGTTTATTTAATCTTTTACAAGCTCCTTGAAATTGCTAATTCCGCTTCCTATCATTTCCATAATGGAACCTTTTGCAGAGGCGATGTACTTTTCATGATCACATGCTACATAATGCGAAGCAAGAGTCATTTCCCCTCCAGATACCATGACCAATTGTGGATAAGCTGTTTTAGAAAAGGTAGCTACTTCAGCAGAAGTAACTTCTACCAATTTGTCTTCGGCAAAGATTTCTCCAAAGTATACATCTCTTTTCAGGGCAGTGGAAGAGTCAAAAAGTGGTGAGCTCGCCATATGGCCTGCTACAAATCGTACTTTGGATGCTAATAGAGACTGAGTAGGCGAGGTAGTAAACCCTTTTGCAAACTTACCTAAACTCATTTGCTCATTGTCCATAGATCCTACACTTGCGGCCATTCTCAAATTAATGTCAGCCTTTACTTTAGAAGAAGCATAGTTTGCAAAGCTGGTTGAGCTTGCATCCAAATTCACAAATGGGAATATGAAAGTGGCTTCCGCAACATAGGCGTCACCCAGATCTTTAGATAATTTGGAACTAGTATCTGTGAATGTTCCTTTCTCACGGCCGCTGCTAGAGACGTCTTTTACCCAGTAGTCATATCCTGTAGGAGTCACCATGACGTATCCTGTAGCTTGATCAGTAGAGGAGGCACCACCTTTCATTTTTGTATAACCTGAATAGTAATCAGTTTTTCCAGCCTCATCAGCAGAAATGATTTCATACCCTTCAGCTTCCAGCTGTGCTACAAAATCGGCATATGCCTCATCAACTATTTTCTGGAAATCAGGGATATCCACACCGCTCAATTGTACTCCCATTCTGGTTTTAGTGCCTGATACAGTGGTAGTACGATTCGCACGGTCATTTTTAGATGCTGCTGTACTTGCAGAAGCTTCCTCATACACTTCAAATAGGGCTCTGAATTTTTGGATATAAACCCGCTTTGGAGATTTTGATGATTGCTTGCCACGGTGAAAAGTACTGACATCATAATCCTTTGATGAAATATAAGGATCAGCTGGCTGTAGAATTCCTGTCAGAAACAGAAGAATTGTTAGTAGTGTAATTTTCATAATTAGAGTTATTAATGCGAGACGTTTTTGTGATTCTGATAGCTCTAAATTAGATGATAGACGTGGGATTTTTAAATGCGAAGCGGCTTGTTAGTTTACTTGTTATTTGCTTAAAATGTTGTTAAACGTCTGTAAATCAGGTTAGTGAAAGGGAGTCTCTCCATATACTAACAATTAGTTGATCTATTAAATAGGGCATTTGTCGTATGAAAAAGTATGCGTCACAAACCCTTTTGCTCATCAAAATCTATCAGAATCGTTAGATACTCTTACCTCTGGAATTGAAAATTTCAGGATTAATCAACCAGAAGATTAGTAAGCTATTTTATTCAAAACTTAGAAAGTGCCTTAAAAATTTGCCTAGGTTTGATGCAAATTTTGACATAAAAAAAGACCGAAGCTAATCGGTCTAATTGTTTTTATCTATACATCTGAAACCTTGGCTTCCTTTTCACTGAGTTTTTCTTTCACCCTTATCATAAAGTCACTGAGGACATTCATGTAATTAATAAATGCTTCATATGGCGAATCATATGGGCTGAAATATGCATGAATATCTCCGTCTGAAAAGAACTTAGTACACATGTAATAGAAGTGATCACTGGTTTGCAGATATGCCCAGTCGCGCTGAATATCATCGTCATCAATTCCTTTTACCAACTTCTCCATTTCAAAAAGTCGATCAAATGCCTCGTCTTGTAGGTCATTACCTAACCATGCTGTCAAATCACGCTCCTCATCTGCCCAAGAAATAGGAATTGGAACATGGATTTTACCAACTGGAGAAATCTTATCGGCAACTTCTGATGGGGTAGAAAATGTAAAGTTAGTCTTACTGAAAACTGCGTCTGGAAGAGCCCTCATGAATTCGAAAATTCCCGTTTCAGCCCATTGATGTTCCCCGAAAGTCTCATAATCCATGAATAGATTAATTGTCTCTTCTTCTTGAGGAACGTTGTTTATCCATTTTACGAACTTGTCCGTAGTTAGCGGATAGTCATCCCAGCCTTTGTTTCCAAATCTAAATGCGATATCATCCGAAAGCTGAAAGTTTTTCAGCAATACTTTTAGCTTAGGATCAATGCTGTTTACGTAAACATAATTTGGGCTTTTCCATCCAAGCACGTGCTTTGCTCCTTCCGTTAAAATGGCATCAAAACCCATTTCTGCGACCATAGCGCCGATTTGATCTGAGTAAATAAGCTCCGTATTTCTAAATACTTTTGGCTTGTACCCATTGAAAAGTTTCTTGATTTTTTCCTGATGCTTTTTCACCATACTTTGAAACTCATCCTTGCTTTTCAAAGCTGCTAATGTGTGGGCATAAGTTTCATTGAGCAATTCACAATGACCAGTTGCCACTAGTTTTTGAAAACTTTCCAAAACATCAGGGGCGTAAGTCTCTAACTGATCTAAAAATACGCCTGACATAGAGAAACTCACTTTGAATGCGCCATTATACTTGTTGATCATTTCCAACAATAAAGCATTCATAGGTAAATAGCATTTCTGAGCTACCTTTCGCATGACACTACGATTCAGGAAATCGTCCCAGTAATGATGATCGTCTCCGATGTCAAAAAAACGATAAGGCTTCAGACGGTATGGCTGATGAACCTGGAAGTAAAAGCAGATGGTTCTCATGATTTCTTCGATAATGTTTTTCGGTACACTGTGATCAATTTTTCAGCCACATGCTCCCATTTTAATTTTTTCAATTCTTCTGTTCCAAGCTCTTTGAACATTTTAGATATACCATCATAATGTAGCAAAGCAAAAATGGCATCTGCCATGGAGTCAATGTCCCAAAAGTCGATTTTGATGGCATTATTTAGGACCTCGGCCACACCAGATTGTTTGGAGATAATTACAGGAGTATTATGTCTAACTGCTTCTAAAGGAGAGATGCCAAAGGGCTCAGATACTGATGGCATTACATATACGTCTGAAATGGCATACATGTGGTCCACATCGTCACCTTTGAGAAATCCTGTAAAATGAAACTTTGTCCCCATTCGAAGTTCTGCCACTCGATCAATCATTCGATTGAGCAAATCCCCATTACCCGCCATTACAAAACGTACGTTAGGATCTCGCTCAATGACCTTTTTTGCTGCTTCTACGAAGTATTCAGGGCCTTTCTGGAAGGTGATTCTTCCAAGGAAAGTAACAATCTTTTCTGGTACCTTCTTTTGATAACTAGACTTGATAATACTGGCGTCAAGGACAGCATTATGAAGGACCGTTACTTTTTCAGCAGGGATGCCATATTTTTTTATGATAATGTTTTTGGTTAGCTGACTTACTGCAACCACATGGTCCGCAGCTTCCATGCCTGCGCGCTCTATATCATAAACCACCTGGTTTACAGATTCGCCTGATCGGTCAAATTCAGTCGCATGCACATGGGCTACCATAGGCTTTCCACTGATTTCTTTAGCAGCGATCCCGGCAGGAAAAGAAAGCCAGTCATGGGCATGAATGATATCGTGCTCCTTATTTTTGGAAATATGAGCTGCTACTAAAGCATAGCGGGAAACCTCCATCATTAAGTCCTTCCCATACTTTCCGCTGAATTCAAATTTGTTTGAGAATACACTTTCATCAACATCAGTCCTGTCATGGATGGCATAATCAGTATATTTCTTAAATTCATCAGGTCCTAAGTAGGGGACCAAAAAGCTACTTACTTCTAAATAAGTGAGGTTTTTCCAGAATTTTTTGAATCGTTTTTCACGGTAGTCTATCGTAACATCACTTGCATTGACAAAATCTGCCAATGGTTCCTCGTCTCCCCAAAGTTTAGGTACTACAAATATGATGTCTTGGTTATGGTGAGCCATCCCTTTCACCAAGCCATAACACGCCGTCCCAAGACCTCCAGAAATATGTGGTGGAAATTCCCACCCAAACATTAGCACCTTCATAAAAAGTCTATTATATCTTTTTGACCAAATCCATCATTCTAAGCAATTCTGATACGCTCCACGCTTGTGATATTGCGCCTTTAGGGCGATGCGGTGGATCACCATCATAAATTTCTGCCACAGCTCCCACTCCATATTGAGTCATTACGCCATCAAAACCCTTTACAATTTTTTGAATAAAATTCGCACCAGACTTACCATGTAGCCTAATGTATGCTTCTACAAAGTGACCTAGGGGCCAAACCCAAACTGTTCCATTGTGATAAGCTTCATCTCTACTAATTTGATCACCGAAATAGTAGCCTTTGTAAGCTGGGTCGTCAGGAGAAAGAGATCTCATGCCTCTGGTTGTGAGAAGTTTTGATTTGGCAGTTTCCAACACTTGATCACATTTTTCATCACTCAGCATGACATAAGGGAGAGAGGTAGCAAAAATCATATTTGGACGAATTGCCCAGTCTTTTTCTTCCCCGTCAATGTAATCTGCCAGATAACCATGCTCATCAGACCAAAACTCTTTTTCAAAGGTATGGCCGATTTTTGTTGCATGATCTGCTATTTCTTCATCTCCAGTTAATTCATGATAGAAACACAAAGCGTTATACCATAAGGCTTGGATTTCAACTGGGCACCCCATCCGTGGAGTAACAGGACCATCTGGGGTTACGGCGTCCATCCAGGTAAGTGCTTTACCCTCCTCTCCACCATACACTAGGCCATTCTCTAAAACGTGAATATTGAAATCTGTACCATTGAGGTACCCATCAATAATACCTTTCATTTTACCCAAATAGCGTTCTTTAACTGTTTTGCTATCGCCTGTATACTTGATGTATTGTTGTAGTGCCCAGAAGTACCATAATGGTGCGTCAATGGAATTCATATTAGTGGTGACTCCGCTTCCGACATTAGGAAAAAGTGGGCCTTTCAAGTCGCGGGACATGGTGTCCATGATATCAAGAAAAGTCTTATTATCTCCTGTGGTGAGTGTAAGTTCCTGGAGCGGCTACAAAAGTATCTCTACCCCACCAGCCAAACCAAGGGTAACCAGCAATTACCCTGGTGTCTCCGTCTCGCTGACGTAAAAATTGCCCTGCTGAATTCTTCAGGCAGTTTACAAAATTACTTCTAGGTATTCGCCTCGCGATTTCTTTCTCGAAGGCATTTTGACGTGTTTTTGGATCGGCTTCTGTCAGTCCTGCTGAAAATATGACAGACTCACCTTTTTCTATTTCAAATTCAAAATACCCGGGGACGTATAAGTCTTCCTGATAGTCATACCCTCGCTCGCGTTCTAAAATATACTCTACATTGTAATACCAATCAGGTGCAGGAACAAACTCTACCTTCTTTGATACCTGCAGATAAAGTGGGTCATACTTGTCATATAAGTGGAAAATTGCTCCATTTGGAGCTTTTTTATATTTCTTGTTTATGTAAGTATTGGCCTTGCAGAGGTCGTGGTAACCTCTAAATGCCAAGAAGGGTTGTATACGTATTTTAGTCGGCGAATGTGCGTCTAGCAAGGTGTAGCGTATCATCAAGCGATCTCTGTTGGTATCCAGTATCAACTCCTTTTGCAAAAGAACTCCACCTACACGATAGGTTAGTTTAGGGATGGGTTCAGAATCGAAATCCTCGAGGTATTTATGGCCTCGTGGGGAGTAATTTCCCGGGAATTTGCTTATCCCTAAATTAAAACTGGCTCCATGTTGGATTACCGTTTCATGAACGGTAGATAACATTACGTGGCTTTGTGAGTCGATTTTTGGTTGAGGCACTACGAGTAGCCCATGGTATTTACGGGTGTTGCAGCAAATTATTGAAGTGCTGGTATAGGCGCCGGAACGATTGGATCTGATGATCTCTCTCTCAAGAGAATAATTCAGATTGATTAGTTGTGTTTTATCGAAATGGATATAACTCATGCGGGGAAAATTCTATGTTGTTAAAAATAGAGTTTTGCACCGACAAGAAAAATGAAATGGTAAAAAATAAAGGTTATGTTTCCATAACCTTTTGTCTTTGTTGAAATAATTAAGAATGAATCGCCTCTTTTTGGACTTCTTCGAAATTTTTTAGCGATTCTTCGAATTTCATCAGGTAACTTTTTGCCATTCTGATATTGATAGGTTTTACCTGTGGGAATTTTGGCGAAGTTTTGAACAAAGTGAACATCTGAAGTTGGTTTAGTTCTGGCAGGATTTATCAAATGCTGTGCCAATAGAGGCTCTATTAATAAGAAAAGCCCCTCAAAATGAGGGGCTTTTGGGTGAAAGACCGGGTTCGAACCGGCGACCTCTGGATCCACAAACCAGCGCTCTAACCAGCTGAGCTACAATCACCATATATACGTTTGAACTGGTTTCTTCCAAACGGTCTGCAAAAGTAATGATTAAGCTGAATCAGCGCAATAGGATTATCAAAAATTTATAGAAAAAATAAGTCTGTCACCTTTCTTCTCTTCATGAAATGTACCGTTTTCGTACGCTAAATGTCCAGAAACGACTGTGTGTGTGACTTTTGACTGAAATGTGTGTCCTTCGAATGGCGACCAGCCACACTTCGATAAAATGTTTTCTTTGGATACCTTCCATGGATTATTTAAGTCTACCAGTACCAAATCAGCATAATATCCTTCCCGGATGAATCCTCTTTCTTTAATATTAAATAGTGTGGCTACGTTGTGACACATTTTAAGAGCAATTTTCTCCAAGCTGATTTTACCCTGATGGTAGAAGTCAAGCATAGCGACTAAACTGTGCTGATTCAATGGGCCTCCGGAAGGAGCTTTGGTATACACCAGTGCTTTTTCTTCTAAGGTATGAGGAGCGTGATCAGTGGCGATCACATCGATAGTTCCGTCAAGCATTGCATTGAAGATTGCATCTCTATCTTTTGCAGTCTTTACCGCTGGGTTCCATTTGATCAAGGTGCCTTTTGAATCATAATCTTCCTCAGCAAACCACATGTGATGGATACAAGCCTCCGCGGTTACTTTTTTCTGTTCCAAAGGAATTGTATTTGTGAATAACTCCAATTCCTTTGCTGTGCTAATATGTAATATGTGAAGTCGGGTTCCATGTTTTTTTGCCATGGCGACTGCCCGGCTCGAAGCATCAAAGCAAGCTTCCTCTGATCTGATCTTTGGGTGAAATTTGACAGGGATATCATCCCCGTAGATAGCTTTGTATTTATCGAAATTTGCTTTGATGATGTCATCGTTTTCGCTGTGGATAGCGATTATTGCTTTACATTCTTTAAATATTCCTTCCAGAGACTCAATGTTATCCACGACCATATTTCCGGTAGACGAGCCCTGAAAAATCTTCAATCCGCAAACTTTTTCAAAATCCACTTTCATGATCTCATCCAAATTGCTGTTAGTAGCTCCCATGAAAAATGAATAGTTCGCTAATGAAACTTCTGCAGCTCTGGAGTATTTCTGTTCGAGCAATTCCACCGTCGTGGCTTGGGGAATGGTATTCGGCATTTCCATGTAGGAAGTGGTACCACCAGCGACTCCCGCCTTAGCTTCGGTATAGATCTCAGCTTTGTGTGTAAGCCCCGGCTCTCTGAAGTGTACCTGATCATCAATTAGCCCTGGGAAAAGATGTTTTCCAGTTCCGTCTATATGGATATCTGCCTGCTCAGCACTGAGGTTGTCACCCAGTTTTGAGATTCTTCCATTTTCTACTAACACATCGCCAAGACTTATCCGGCCTTCATTGACTATATTTGCACCGGTGATCAGAATACTTTTCATCTTTATTCCTTTTTGGATTTTACTATTTCAACCAAAATTAACGAATCATGAGCAATGAGGCCTCAACATTTGAAGCATTTAAGCTAAATAGACAGCTATTGAATGCCGTGGCGGACGCCGGATATGTTCATCCTACCCCAATTCAGGAAAAAGCAATTCCTCTTGCTCTTGCTGGTCACGATGTATTAGGTATCGCTCAGACAGGTACTGGTAAGACTGCTGCCTATGTGTTGCCGGTTCTAATGAAGGTGAAATATGCCCAAGGGGATCATGCCAGAGCAGTAATTTTGGCACCTACTCGTGAGCTAGTAATGCAGATCGAAGAAGTGGTGGTTCAAATGTCAGCGAATACTGACCTGAGAATGGTTGCGCTTTATGGAGGTTTGGGACCAAAAACTCAGATAGAAATCCTAGAAAAAGGCGTGGATATCATCGTTTCTACCCCGGGGAGATTTCTGGATATTTATAGAAAAGGAAAAATCCTGACCAAAGAAATAAAAACCATGGTGCTGGATGAGGCTGACAAAATGATGGACATGGGCTTTATGCCTCAGATCCGATCGATTTTGGAAATCATTCCTAGAAAGCGACAGAACCTACTTTTCTCCGCAACTTTTGGAGAACGAATCGATCGCTTTGCAGCGGAGTTTTTGGAATTTCCGGAAAGAGTAGAAGTTACTCCTCAGGCTACTACGGCTGAGACTATTGGTCAAGTGAAATACTTGGTTCCAAATATTAAGACTAAACTTAGTCTTCTTGCTCATCTCTTTAAAAATGAAGAGATCAACAGAGCCATCATTTTCACCAGATCCAGAAGAAATGCAGAAGAGGTTTTCGCCTTTCTGAGTCATAGAAGTTATGGAGAAGTTCGCGTGATCCATGCCAATAAAGGACAGAATACAAGAATCAATTCCATTGAGGATTTTAAAGGTGGAGATGTTCGGATTTTGGTGGCGACAGATGTTGCTTCCAGAGGATTGGATGTAACAATGGTATCTCACGTGGTAAATTTTGATGTGCCGTTGATCTATGAGGATTATGTGCATAGAATAGGGAGGACAGGAAGAGCGACGAATGAAGGTAAGGCTATCAGTTTCGTGAATCCTGCCGAGGAATATCACTTTGACAAGATCGAGGAGATCATCAGAATGAAAGTTGAAGAGGCTGAAATTCCTTCTGAAGTGGACATAACGCCGACTCCCTATGAAGAAAAACAAGCCTATGCGCGTGAATTGGATCGTTTACTCCAACGCGATAATCCTGATTACAAAGGAGCTTTTCATGAGAAAAAGGAACATAAAAAGCCGAACCCGCATCTAGAGGCACAGGAGAAAGAGAAAAAGCGTGGCAATAAAAATTCCAAAGCCAAGACCAATAGAAATCAGATGAAGACCAAGCATCAGAAAAATAAGGGGAAATAGCCTATAACTAAGAAAGGTTAATTTTCTCTAAAACTAATCTCCATCTGTTTGAAGTTTTATTTGTAATGATAAAATTTGAGATGTGAGATTAGTTTTATTTTTTGTTTTTGTCAGTGCTTCCCTTCAGGCACAATCTTTTTTGGTTCCATACAACCATCAGCTACCCGATTCAAGAAAAATCGAAATTCAGGTTGAGTTCTTAAATGAGTTTGATGCAGAAAAGGAAACGGTATTTCTATTAGAGGATGCTTTCGATGAACTTTATATGCCTTTTCATGAATTGCTGGATTTCTCTGAGTCCAGCAATTTTGTTTTGATCAAGGGGAGAAAGGATAATGAGGAGCTAAAAAGAGGCGTGATGCTTACTGGAAGTCCAGATTATGAGTTGGCTTACACTCTTTTTAACCAAGATCAGGTTGCGCGCGATGTAGAAATGATCAGGGAGGAATTACTCGGGGAAGAGCAAGTGATTTTGTTGGGATATTCATCTTCGGCCATGGTGTTGCAGCATTACCTTTCCTTGTTTCCTCAGCATGTAAGCACAATGATCAGTGTTAATCCCTTGGTTTTTGACGTTCAAAAGAACATGAGTTTTTCTTCCTCAGGATTAACCTTTCAAGGTTTGACACTTAATGATGAGCAGAACTTTGATTTCAGTTATTATGCAAATTTCTACAATGTAAATTTGGGGCGAAAGGCCGCTGCGAAGCACAATCTGATTGAGTTTATGATTTTTCAGGATGTGCTGAAGGGGTTGGCTTCTACCCAAGATTCTGCAACAAATATCCCATTACTTGTGCGGGCATTTGAACATGCTATAGCCGTCTCGGGAATGCAAAATTCTTCTCAAAAGATCAATCCAAACTTAGAAGTACTGAAAAAATTGAGTAATCCACTTTGGATCACCTATCAAAATGACAACTTCGATTTCTATGGAACCAACTACGATCGATTGTTGGGATTTGAGGGGAAGATGATTCTGATTGGAGGAGCTTTTGACCATTTGATTTACTCCAAATCATACGATGTGCTCGCAGAGTATTATACTAATTGCACGTTGCTCTTACTCAGAGATGGTCATGGATTTCAGCAAGCTTTAGGGCTTTCTGCCTTCAATGACTTAATAAATGCCTTCATTAGCAATGATACTTCAGGAAAGATTGCAGCTTATAAAAAGTTGTCTGATGATACCTTCATCTTCGAAAAATATTATGAGGGTGACTTTAAAGTGCCACCTCTTTTTTGATCTATACTATGAATTCCTAAAAAAGAAAAACCAGTTCAAATAGAACTGATTTTTCTTGAAATTTGAAGGCTTTTATACAGTAATATAAAACCTACTATCGCGATAATTAAACACAAAGGAGAAAAGAATAAGGTGTCTGATTTTGCAAATTCTGTTGATTTAATTTTTTTGAAAAAACCAATGTATTTGAAATCACCCAAAGCTCTCAACCCAAAAATTAGTGGGACAGCCCAAAGCCCAATTATTCTAACCCAAAACGGTAATTTGCGATTTGCCGAAATGAAGGTTATCCAGTAAAATGCTGCGAATAGAGTTAGTCCAGACCCAACAATTATGCTGTCAAATGTCTGCGGACTCAGCATTTGCTGCCCTTGTTCATTTGTAGGTATGACACTTTCAAATCCCCAAACCCCTCCACTTGCCCAGTAAAAATGAATTAAAGCAAGAATAGAAAAGATTACAATTAAAAGTATGGCTAGAGTTGATTTCATAATCATGAGCTATTATTCTACTCATTTATTCTTTTCCATATAATCCACAACGAAATAACTCAAGGTTCGCATTCCTAGCACAAATCCACCTTCGTCGATATAGAATCCAGGCGTATGATGCGAAGGTGTAGTCAATGGGTCACCACCTTTTTTCATGCCTCCTAGAAAGATAAACACACCCGGCTTTTCCCTCTGGAAAAAGCTAAAATCCTCTGCTCCGGTTACTGGATTGAGATAGATTAAATTCTCTGCTCCTGCTGCGGCTTCCAATGATGGAAGCATTTCCTTTGTCAAATCTGGATGATTGACCGTGGAAGGATATAGTTTCTCGAGCTTCAAGTCAACGGTCGCCCCAGCGCTTTCAGCAATATTTATTACGATCTCATTGATCCGCTTATGTACCAGCTTTTGCTGCTCATCGCCAAATGTTCTTACGGTACCTATCAATTTGACTTCCTCTGGGATAATGTTATGGCGGATTCCTCCATGAATAGCTCCGATTGTCACTACAGCAGGATTTTGGGTGACGTTTACACTTCTGGAAAGTATAGTCTGAAGCCCCATGATGATCTGTGAACTAGTGACTATTGGATCCACACTTGACCAAGGATAAGCGCCATGTGCTTGTACACCTTTGACGGTGATTTCCAGATTGTCTACTGCTGCCATGATCGGTCCAGATCTATAACCGATTTTTCCTACTTCGGTTTGGGAATTGATATGCAAGCCGAAAACGGCATCCACGTCATCCATCACTCCTTCTTTTACCATTAGCTCAGCACCAGCTATATCTGCATCTAAAACTCCTTCTTCTGCTGGTTGGAAAAGAAATTTCACTGTGCCTTGTAGTTCGCCTTTCATGCTGGCCAACACTTCTGCCACTCCCATCAATATGGCGACGTGAGAATCATGGCCACAGGCATGCATTACTCCGGTTTCCTGACCATTGTAAGTTGCTGTATTTACAGATTTAAAAGGCAAATCATTGCGTTCGGTGACTGGGAGCCCATCCATATCTGCCCGAAGCGCGACTGTAGGTCCTGGCTTTCCACCTTCCAACACACCAACTACTCCAGTTACAGCTACATTTTCAGTCACCTCAATTCCAAGAGAGCGAAGATGGTCTGCTATTTTCTTTGCAGTGCGAAACTCCTGATTTCCCAGCTCAGGGTGCATGTGAATATCCCTGCGCCACTCGATCACTTTGGCTTCAATTGCCTTTGCTTTTGTGTCGATAGTTGAGCGGAGTGCTGTTTGTGCCAAAAGCGTTTCTGTTCCTACAAACATTGACACAAAAAACAGTGAGTATAAAAGGTATTTCATGGTTGGTGCTATGTATTGGTATTTATCAAATTTAGAAAAATGTGCTAATGCTCAAGCTTTTTCAACGCCAAATGCTTAAAAGTCTTATTGAAAAGAACTATTTCAATTCAAATGACTTTGTATAGAACAATCATATAATAAGAATTTATGCAACTCAATAATCAAATAGCTGTAGTAACTGGCGTAAGTAAAGGTATAGGACTGGAAGTAGTCAAATTGTTAATTGAAAAAGGAACTGTAGTCGCTGGCTGGGGGAGAAATGCACCAGACTTTCAGCATGAAAATTTCCATTTTTTTAGCTGTGATGTGGCAAAAGAAGAGTCAGTGGAACATGCGTTTCAAGCAACTACTGGAAAACTTGGAAAAGATATTAGAATCCTTGTAAACAATGCTGGATTTGGGGTAGCTGGGGATACAGAAACCTTCTCCTCAGAGGACTGGAAAGCCATGTTTGATACCAATGTTCATGGGATTTTCTACACCACCAAGCGCTTGATTCCTAGTATGAAAGCTGCAGATGAAGGACATATTTTGAATGTGGCATCTATCGCAGGATTGAATGGAGTGAATAAGTTTGCTGGATACGTAGGTACCAAGCATGCGGTGAGAGGGATTTCCCATTCACTTTATATGGAGCTAAGAGATTTTGGTATTAAAGTATCCACGATTTATCCTGGCTCAATTCAAACCAATTTTTTCGACGAAATACCGGGTGTGGATGCCCACGAAAATATGATGAGGCCAATCGATGTGGCGACCACTATGGTACAGACTTTAGAAACTCATCCGAACTACTTTGTGGCTGATGTGGAATGCAGACCTTTGAGGCCAAAAGGCAAGAAATAAGAATATACTGTAAAAATAATTCAAACACCGATGAGTATTTTAAAGAGGCTCATCGGTGTTTTTTATGAGATTTATTGTGGTTTTAGAAGCCAGAAAATAGCCATTTGGCATGCTTTAAAATTGTTTTGAGCGAGTTATGTGTTTATTTTGAAAAATATCTTTTGAGCTATGAAAAAAACAAATCTGATAATTCTACTGATAGTCCTTTTAGGTGGTGCATCCTACATGGGGTATTTGTCTCAACTAGGAACTTCCGCTGAAGCTGCTATTCTCACTGCTCCAAGCGAACTGCCAGACTTTACCTTGAATGATATCAATGGAAAGGCAACCTCAATTCACGGAGTGGCGGGGGCAAAGCCGACACTATTCATTTACTACAACTCCACCTGCCATCTTTGCCAAGAGGAACTCGGGAATATTTCCAAAAGAATTGAAGAGTTTAAGGACTACAACTTAATTCTAACAACGGTGCAGCCTATGGAGGAAATGATAGATTTTGCAGATGGTCTAGGAATTAAGGACAAGAGCAATGTTCATTTTTTACTTGATTCTGAAATGAAAGTAGCTAGTTTCTATCAAGTAAGAAGTGTGCCTTCAATTTACGTTTATGATGGTAAAAAACAATTGGTTGCCGAATATGTAGGGATCACCAAGATTGAGCTTTTACTTGAGAAATTGAGCGCTGGTAAATAATTTGGGGTGGTAATTCTGATTTTGGCTAGATTATCAAAATCAGAATTGCCCCTTTTTTTCGTTAAGTAAGTCAATCAAGTCTTTGCTAATGAAAGCTACATTTTTTCCCTACTTTTGAATGACTAAAAAAGCTACATGTCACTAGAAGTATCCCAGCTCACCAAAATTTACGGAACACAAAAAGCACTTGATGAAGTGTCATTTTCGGCTACGCCGGGAAGGATACTTGGTTTTTTGGGACCAAATGGAGCAGGGAAATCAACCACCATGAAGGTGATTACTGGTTACATTTCTGCCAACTCTGGCGGAGTTACTGTGATGGGAAAGGATGCTGTGAATTCACCGAAGGAAGTGAGTAGACTCATTGGCTACCTGCCTGAGCATAACCCCTTATATCTTGATATGTATGTGCGGGAATTTCTGGAATTCTCCGGAGGCTTATATGGAATGTCTGGTCAAATCTTAAAATCCCGAACCAAGGAATTGCTTCATCGCACCGGACTAGAGCCGGAGCAGCACAAGAAAATAGGACAACTTTCCAAAGGTTATCGGCAGCGGGTAGGACTTGCGCGAGCTTTGATCCATGATCCTCAAGTGATCATTTTGGATGAGCCTACGACCGGTCTCGATCCAAATCAATTGGTAGAAATAAGAAGTCTGATTCAAGAAGTTGCAAAAGACAAAACGCTTATTCTTTCCACGCACATCATGCAGGAGGTAGAAGCTATTTGCCATGATGTGGTGATCATTAATAAAGGGAAAATCCTTGCTTCAGATTCACTTAGTAGGTTGAAATCTGGAACGAATGAAGTTCAATTGATTCTGGAGACAGAGGAGGAGTTACATCTGGAGTGGTTTGAGAATGTTGGCACTGTGATCTTTGGTTCCAAAGGAACCTCAGAGCTGATGATTTCTTGTCAAGATGCAGCTTTAGGAAGGAAAGCTGTGATGAACATCGTGCAGGAGCGATCCTTGAACCTGATTAGTTTGAATCAGAGTAAAAAGAATTTGGAACAGATTTTTAGAGAGATCACTAGATGAGCAGCCTTTTTCTAAAAGAATTCAATTCATTTTTTGGTAGCCTGTTAGGTTACCTAGTGCTATCCTTATTCTTGGTGGCTTTAGGGTTGATCGTCTGGGTTTTTCCGGAAACAAGCGTATTGGAATATGGATATGCAGATCTTGAGGCACTTTTCACTTATACTCCCTATGTATTTACCTTTCTGGTTCCGGCCCTCTCTATGCGAGCTATCGCTGATGAGCGCAAAACCGGAACTTGGGAGCTTTTAAGAACTTCACCACTGTCGTTGGTGCAGATTATTTTGGCCAAATACCTAGCCTTGCTTTGTCTGGTTCTGGTAGCGCTTGTACCAACTTTGCTTTATTTCTATAGCATTATACAACTTGGTGATCCTGTCGGAAACCTTGATCAAGCTGGTTTTTTTGGCTCTTGGATAGGTTTGATTATGATAGGAGCGGTTTTCGCTGCAGTTGGCTTATTCGCGAGTGCTCTTACTTCACAGCAAGTAGTTGCTTTCGTGTTGGGTGTGTTTTTATGTTTTGTCTTGTATTTTGGATTCTCGGCATTGGCGGATATGCAGCTTGGAAATATTTCCTATTGGGCAGATGAAGTGAGCTTAAGTTTTCATTACATCAATTTGAGTAGAGGGGTGGTTGATTCGGCAGATCTATTCTTTTTGTTCGGGATGATCTGGTTGTTTTTGGGCGGTGCAGTATTGGCTTTGAGAAATAAATGAAAAACGCCGCTTTACATATTGCTAAGCCTTGGTTGATACTTTTCGGAGGTGTTTTGTTATTTGTCTTATTGGCTCAATTCCTGAATTTCAGAATTGATCTTACTGAGGAAAACCGTTATTCTCTGCATCCTGCTACAGAAGAAGTGCTTTCGCAAATCACCGAACCGCTTCACGTGGATATTCTTTTGGTGAGTGAAGACCTTCCCGGCGGCATGCGGAGATTGCAAAAATCTATTGAGGAAACGGTTCGCACCTTTAATGCTTACAGTCCTGAGAAAATCACTTTTTCTTATTTTGATCCATTAAGCATAGAAGCTGATCTGCAGGAGGAATTTATACTTTCCTTAACTCAGTACGGAATTAACCCTACCAATCTCTCTGTCAATAAGCCTACTGGTTTGCAGACGCAACTTATTTTCCCGGGTATTCTTGTCAGCAATGAAGAATATGAAACGGGAGCATTAATTCTCAAAGGAGAGCGCGGAATGAGTCCAGATCAAACTCTAAATCAATCCATTGAGAATTTGGAGTTCGAGTTAAGCAATGCGATCCGGCAATTGATTTCCCCTGAGTCTTCCTCGATTGCCATGATTATGGGCCATGGAGAAATGGGTTCGGATGAAGGCTACGGCATGGTAGAGGCCTTGGATGGTGATTTTGAGTTATTCAAGGTGCCGCTTGAGCAAGCGAAAACACCAGCAGATTTAGCTGGGTTTGAGATGATTTTTATCCAAGGACCTAAGGAAGCATTTACCGAACGTGAGATTTACCTGCTTGATCAATACGTGATGGGAGGCGGAAATCTCGTGGTATTGCTAGACGGCGTGGCTGTCGATATTGAGAATGCTGGAGGTGAAGGCACATTAGGAATGCCTGTGGATGTAGGTTTGGATCAGCTTCTTTTCCGCTATGGAATTCGTGTGAATAAAGATTTGATTCAGGACTTGAACTTTGGCTACATTCCTGTGATGGGAGGGAATTTCGGAGATCAGCAGCAGATGGTTTCTTTGCCTTGGCCATTTTATATTTTGGCTGGAAGGATGCAGGAGCATGCGATTACCAAAGGCTTGGATGTGGTTGAGTTTCGATTTGCAAGTAGCCTGGATACGGTGAAAGCTGATGGAGTAACTAAAACACCTTTGATCTTTAGTTCTGATTTGTCACGTATTTTACAAGCGCCCGTGCGTGTGGCTTTTGCAGATATGGAGCAGGAGCCTGATGTGAAGCAGTTTGGGCTAAGAAATTTACCACTTGCCTATTTATTGGAAGGGGAATTTACTTCCTTGTACAAAAACCGTTTCCTACCAGAAGGCTTTGCGAAAGCAGATTTTAAGGAAAGTGGTAAAGGAAAAGTGGTCGTAGTAGGTGATGGTGATGTTTTTCAAGCATTAACAAATCTGGAGGATGGAACGCCTTTGGCCTTGGGCGAAGATCCCTTTAGTCAGACGACTTTTGCAAATAAGCTTTTCCTGAAAAACCTAGCACAATATCTTGCTGATCCGGAAGGAATTATTGCCTCCCGTACCCGATCTTTTCAGATTCGTCCTTTGAATAAGGCTAAGATTGCGCAGCAAAAGGCATTCTGGCAAGGATTGAATGTGCTAGCACCGGTGATTGTTTTGGTGATTTTTGGAGGATTGGTGTGGTGGATTAGAAAGAATAAGTATAGCCGCAGAATAAACTGAGTCAAAAAAATAGGTTCTATTTCATTATTTTGTCAGAGAATCATTTATACGACGGTTCGAATTAGAATTTATTTATAAATTTACCCCCATTCAAAAGTAAAAACATATTAAGCCCTACGATATGAAATCGAGCATGACTAAACTTCTCAGATTGGGATGTTCATAATCTATGCGAGATTCCATATGACCTTCAATAGAAAAATTATAATCATATGAAATTTATTGTTTCCTCTTCTGCATTATTAAAGCAGCTTTCGGCTATCAACGGTGTGGTAACAACCAATCCCGTAGTGCCAATTTTGGAAAATTTTCTTTTTGAGATCAAAGAGAGTCTATTGACCATTACCGCATCTGATTTGCAGACTTCTATGATTACTGAAATCAACGTGGAGGCTAAGGAAGATGGAAATATCGCGGTGCCTGCAAAGATTTTGATCGAGACGTTGAAAAACCTACCAGAGCAGCCGGTTACTTTCAGCATTGATCATGATACTTACGCGGTTGAGATCAGTTCTGACAATGGTCGATATAGATTGGCTGGTGAGAATGCAACTGACTTCCCGAAAATTCCAACTGTAAGCAACGCTACTTCTGTAGACATGTCTACTGAGGTGCTTTCTTCAGCTGTTTCTAACACGATCTTCGCAACTAGTTCAGATGAACTTCGTCCTGCAATGACTGGTGTTTACATCAATCTAAGCCCAACAAATACTACCTTCGTAGCAACTGACGGACATAGACTGGTAAGATACAGAAGAGTAGATATCGCTTCACAGGATGCTGCTACTTTGATTATTCCTCGTAAAGCATTGAACCTTTTGAAGTCAACTTTGCCTTCAGAAAATCTTCCGGTAACTGTAGAGTTTAATCAGTCAAACGCCTATTTCAACTTCAATAACATCAAGATGATTTGTCGTTTGATCGACGAGCGTTTCCCTGATTACGAAAATGTAATTCCTGCGGAAAACCCGAACGTGATGACTATTGACCGTTCAGAATTGTTAAGTTCACTTCGTCGTATCGCGATCTATGCAAATAAAACAACCCATCAGGTAAGACTGAAATTGACGGGTAGCGAATTGATGATTTCTGCTGAAGATCTTGATTTCTCTAACGAGGCGAATGAGAGACTTTCCTGTGAGCACGATGGAGAGGATATCGAAATCGGTTTCAACGCTAAATTCCTGGTAGAATCTGTCCCGAATAACCTTTCTTGCAAAGAAGTTAGCTTGAAGTTCTCTGCGCCTAACCGTGCAGGTTTGATCCTTCCGGCTGAGCAGGATGAAAACGAAGACATCCTAATGCTAGTAATGCCTGTGATGTTGAATAACTACGTATAATAACCACAAACCATAAAACGAAAAGCCCGAAGATTCCTTCGGGTTTTTTTATGACCTTTGAGGTTTGGAATACCTCGAAGGTCTTGATTAAGTTGAACCGCAAAGCGCAGGGAGGTTTTCGCAGAGAGCACAAATGCGATTCAATAATCCTTTCTGGCGTAATTCTTTAGCTTGTGACCTATGAAATTTAGTCTTCTGTCCCTCCTAATACGCTGACACTTAATAGAAGTCTGAAGACTTGATTTTGGTATGGTCCAAGTCATGTAGATTTGAACCGATTTGCTAGAAATCCACTATTCAATCAAAACCTTCGAGGTCTTGAAGACCTCAAAGGTTACAATTAACCTTTCTTCGCATCACGCAAAAGACTTCAAATACAAACCTTCCACTCTCTCTCTAGCCCATGGAGTTTTGCGAAGAAATTTCAAACTAGAATTAACCGAGGGATCATGTGTGAAGCAACGAATAGTTATCCGCTCACCGAGTTCCTCCCGTCCATAGAACTCTACCAGATGCTCGACCATATCTGCAAGCTTTACGCCGTGAAGTGGATTGTTGGGTTGTGACTCAGGAATAGGATTGTCAGACATTTATTTTCGAATTATTTCTTAAAAATAGTCTTTCCTTCCTTGATGGTCTCCATTACTTGAATGTCTTTCAGATAGCATTTGGGTCAACCTTTAAGGGGTTCTGGTCCCAAAATAACCAGGTCGAGCTGCATTTCCCCGACACCAGACTGCCCTTTCTATTTTCTTCAAAATGCTGGAAAGCGCCCCAGATCGTGATAGATTTTAATGCCTCGTAAGGAGTTAATCGCTCTTCTTTACCAATAATTTCACCGCTTCGGGAAACCCGATTGACAGTGGTCCATAAGATCATCATCAAATTTGGAAATGCAACTGGAGCATCGGTGTGAGAAGTAACTTTCATCCCTCGATCCAAAGCCGAGCGAAGTGGAGAAATCTGATCAGCTTTTTCCTGACCTATGATTTCCCTATGCCAATCTCCCCAGTAAAAAGTATGCATTGGGAAAAGTGAAGCAATCACGTCCATATCAGCAAGGCTATCCAATTGATCCAGACGAATGTATTGACCATGGATTAGCACATTACGACGATCCTGGTTTCCATATTTTGTAATAGCAGGTCGGAGAGTTCGAATCAATTGGTCCATTGCGGCATCCCCATTCGCGTGCGTAAGTAGTTGCCATTCATTTTCAAAAGCCATGTTGACTATTCGTTGTACTTCGGCGTCTTGAGCGATTGCAGGATATCCTTTATAGTCTTTATTTTGTCCATCTGGCGGGATTAAATAGGGTTCTGTCCGCCAAGCAGTTCTTCCTTGAGGTGATCCATCAAGCGTCATTTTTATTCCACCTATTCTGTAGCGATTGGTATAATCCTTTCCATACCATTTGGTGTCAAAATACTGAGGAGCTGTATAGTCGATGTAGGAAACTACGTCTAGATAAAATTTACCCTTCTCCGCATAGCTTGCCATCAACTCATGATTTGCCATTGCTCTTCCTTCTTGGGCAGTGGTGTAGCCAAATTTGGCTGCCATTTCCTGAGATTTATCTAAATAATAAAAAGCTAACTCAGGATCAGAAGGACCAATAATTGGAAAAAATAAAGGGATAGCTGCAAGTTCTTCGAGAACTCCATTCGGCTCTTGGCTTCCTTGCATTCTTCGGATTACTCCACCTGCAGGATCCTTTGATTCTGCAGTGACATTACTCATTTCGAGACCTTTTGAGTTCATCACGGCAAAGTGACCGGAAATATGAATGATACAAATTGGGACTTCAGTGGAAACCTGATCCAAATCTTCTTTGGTAGGGAAGCGATTTTCAACTAGAACAGCATCGTCAAATCCTAAACCAACGATCCATCCCTGAGTTTTATCAGTTCCATTTTCTGAGTGCCAAGACTTCAATTCGGCGACTAATTCGGGGATGGAATTGACCTCACCATCAGGGCTGGCCAATAAATTAGCTGCGATAGCCTGTGCTCCAAATCCCCCAAAATGTGCATGGCCATCTATAAATCCTGGCACCAAGGTCTTCCCTTCTAGATTTTTCAGCTGATGATCTTCCCCGGCGATTTCTTTGGCTTTGTTTATAGTGCCGACAAAAAGAATTTTCCCCTCTTTTTCTACCAAAGCTTCAGCGTACGCTGGTTCATCCCCTTCCATCGTGATGATATCTCCACCAACATAAATAGTGGTGGGTATATCAGAACCAACTTGAGTTTCGCAGGAGAAAAGAATCAAACAGAACCAACTAAGTAGGATGAGGTTTTTCATATTTCGTCTAGTTGAAAAATTAGAATTGTAACAAATTAGTGATTTTTTCAAAAGTATTGAAAATCACATGTTTACTGGGTTGGCTCTATGAAATCCCAAAGGTTTCCATACAAATCCTTAAAGACTGCCACTGTTCCAAAGGCTTCTTCGGAAGGTTCTCTGATGAACTCAACTCCTTTAGCAGTGTAATTATGATAATCCCGGTAGAAATTGTCAGTATATAAAAATAGAAATACCCTACCTCCAGACTGAAAGCCAATTTGATTTCTCTGAAGTTCGTTGGCAGCTTTCGCCAGTAGCAAATGGCAAGTAGATCCAGTGAGGAGCAACCCTCACCCAGCGCTTTACATCACTGATATGGGTGTCTTCGATTAATTCAAAACCTAAAATATTTGTATAGTACTCTATTGCCTCATCGTAATCCCTTACCAAAATGGCTATTTGTCCTAGTTGTTGTTTCATTGGTGCAAGTAGTGAAAAGCAAAAGGTATTTGAAACCTTAGTCACTAATTCATGAAGTTTTTTCAGCAGAGGATTCAATGTCTTCGACAATGAAAATTGCATTATTATTCAAATCATACAAGCCAAATTCATGGGTTCCCCAAGCAGTATTTTTAATCAGTTTTTCAGATTTTAAAATGCCTTTGATCACCAAAGCTTCAAAATAGGGCTCAATGTTTTTTACGAAAATCCTCACCACCGAACCTCCCAAAAGAGGATCTTCAGGTGTATCTGCATGCCATTGTAAATGAAGCTCAATCTCTTCTAGGCGCATGCCAGCATACATATGGTCTCCGAAGGTTTTCACAAACCCTAAATTGTTAGAATACCAATCTAAATCTCTAGCAATGTCTTGAGAGGGTAGGACTGGAATAGTACATATGAAATCAGTTTTCATGGATGAAATAGTTGCGATTGCAGGACAGGTCGATTTCACATTAAGATACTAAAGCTGCAGGTGACTCCAAAGAACTATAATGTCAACGGCGAACATGTAAAATGTTCCTCGTCTTTATTTTGAGCGCATGATCATAAAATTTTAATTCCTATGCTAAATAGAATTGCCTTAAATGGATAAGCCCTCCAATCACCTCTTGGCCTAGTCTTGCAAGTTTCAACTTAGACAATTGAGATACTTTTAGTCTATCATACCACCTAAGCTCTACACTTAACTGGCGCAGCATGTAAACATGATCTCTAAGTGCACCTAGAAAGGTGGCTTTCACAAAGTAAGGAACATTAAACTCCTCAGCTGTTTTCGACACGATCCCTGAAAGCTCACGGTAGTGAATGTGTGAAATATTCGGAAATAAATGGTGCTCGACCTGAAAATTCAGACCGCCAATCAGCCAAGAAAAGAACCTGCTTTTTGGCGCATAATTACTGGTAGTTGCCAGTTGGTGAACTGTCCAATTGCCTTCCATTTGACCTTCAGAATCTGGCTGGGGAAAAGAGGCATCTGATACAATATGAGCGGTCTGAAACACCGCGCTGATGCATATCCCAGTAACAAAATGCATACTCAAAAATGCTAGAATGATTATATAGGTTGGCAGAGGCACCATAAGTAGAGGAATTACTAAGGCGTAAGAGTAATAGAATATTTTCCATCCGAGAATCTTTAAGATCTCCTTTTTGAATTCTATTCCTTTTTTGAAAAAGCCCATTTCTTTATAGCGGTTGACCCGCACAAAATCTTTGGTGGTGATCCAGGAGATCGTAGAGAGTCCATAAAAAAACCAAATGTATAAGTATTGAAATCGGTGTATCCAATACAGCTTCGCATTAGGGGAAAATCTCAAGAAAAATGGCGCATTGATATCATCATCCGCATGCTCAATATTGGTGTACGTATGGTGAAGAACATTGTGCTGCACCTTCCAAACATTGGCATTTGCACCTATGAGATTCATAGTATAGCCCAAATATTTATTTACGGTTGGGTTTTTAGAATAAGACCCGTGAATGGCGTCATGCATTACTCCCATGCCAACTCCAGCCATTCCGAGTCCACTGGTAACATATAGCGCAAAAAGTAAATATGGACTAGCTACTATTCCTGTGCAAATAATGATGATGGGGATAAGAAAAACTGACAGCATAACAATAGTCTTGAAGACCATGTTTCCATTTCCATAAATATTCTTGTTGTTCTTTTTGAAGTGATCATTAACCCTAATTCGTAATATTTTTGAGAATTCAGCATTAACTGTTTTATCGAATTTTAATTTTTTCATTTTTATTTGTTGCTGTAGTATCTCTTTTCTTATTGTAAGAGTTTGGGTTTTGCTATCATTACATCTACCGAGGTGGATTTGTTTAGAACTAATTAGTGCTCTTTTAGGAGTTTTTTAGATGAAGATATTCCATCAAGTAAAGGATTTTTGATTCAATACACGTTATAAATCCAATACTATGAATTATTCATTTTTATGTACGCTAGGGAAAGCTTACATATTAAGCCGTTAAGTCCTATATACTAGATACTTGAGTTGAGAGGGGACTATAAAGTTTATTTTTCAAATCCTTAGTATCAAAAGTTTACAATGCCAAGCTAGCATGTACTTGATTTGTAGTTTGATAGGTTTTAGGATATAAAATAAGAAGCATGAAAGTTCGGGGAATCTCAATTTTGTACCTGCCATTTCCAATTCGAAGATCCTATTCCTAATTTGAGAAAATCAATTTTGTGCAGGTTTAATAGCTTTTCTTTTTTTTACTTTCCAATAAATGGAGCCTGCTATGGCACCCAGTGCAATACCACCTGGACCCGTAATAAGAATTCCAAGTAAAGGACCTTGGTTGGCTTCAGGGGTTAAAATCAAAGGACCAAAAAATCCTAGTACGAAGCCTACTACACCTAGCCTGAGTGCTCCACCGAGTATGTAAGATCCTAGACGTGGCATCTTGTTGGTTTGTTTATTCCAAACACTATATGCTAGATAGCCTGCTGTAATAAAACTTGCAATGCTCGAAATTACCATTGCCCATTTCGGAGGATCTGAATCGAAAAAAATTGAGATAATAGCGCCGTAAATCCAAAAAGTAAAATAGAATACAGCGACAAATGTGGCAAAGGCGATAATAATCTGAGCTGCTTTTTTCATGTTCGTGAGGAACTGGTTGATTGAAAGTATTTAATATACTCAAGTTATATGGATTGCCAGCTTGAGGTTTGAGCTATTCATTTTATTAGGAGCTAAGTTTCGCTTTTGAGGTATTTGTTTGGATCTGAGGTGCGGTCTTTTACACTAAGTATGGGGTTTGGTTTAGCGTTGTTCTTTAAATTTAATTCCATTGAAATGCCAGATACCTCGTTTGCTCATTTCCAGTATTTCGAATCGCATGTGGCACGGATGAGCCTAGGAAATATACATCTCCAGCTTTTCCCAGGTATTTCTGATTACCAATTTCCATTTCTGTCTCGCCTTCTATCATGATGACTATTTCTGTGGCTAGGTGGGTATGAGGTTCATGGCTTTTTATACCAGGATTCAGATTTGTCATGTGCATTTCGTAGTACGGACACATGGAAGTTTCTCGGTGAAAGTAATCCCTAATTCCCCCGCGATCATGTTCCTTAAATTCTAGTTCGCTGTAATCAAATATCTCTGATCCGGCCTTTTTTCCACGCTTCATATCAATGTCCTTTGAAGTATATGCCATCTGGAAATATGCCGCGCCTTCCGATGTGCTTGTAAACTTCGCTTGGTCCCCAGGCATAAGGACTACCACACTGTTTTCGCCGAGTGTTTTGGATTTGCCATCCAAAGTTGCTTTTACTTCTCCTTCCTTGATTATCAAAATTTGCTCTTTCTTGGCGTTTAAGAAGGTTTTCTGTGCTGATGGCTTAATGAAATTCACTGAAAAAACCATATCGTCAAGATGCATGGTTTCTCCTTCCATAAGTAGCGTGTCAGTATTCCCTGAAGGATAAAAATATACCTGAGAAACGACCCTCTTAGGCATCACATCACTCCAGAGCCAAGCTAGTGATTCCGGTAAAATCGAACCGGAATGATTCCCGTTATGACCTCCTGTGCCTCCAACGAACTCATACTCATAGTCTTTGAATTTTAGTGCTGATTCCATTTGTAGGTTGGCTAGCCACCAGTTTCCATAGTGATTGTTTAAATCGGATGAGCCGTCTTGCATGAAAACCTTTAGGTCTTTCTTATCGGTTTTGCGGATCATCGGCGGATAATTATGTCCGCCTCGGATGTCTGTGAAACTTCCATAGTGACTGAGTACCTTATGAAAAGATTCCGGATGAAACCAAGCTGCACTGAAGGCGCAGATTGCCCCAGAAGAAAGTCCCGCAATAGCTCGCATTTTTGGATCATCAGCGATATTATAACTCATCTTTAATTCGGGAATCATTTCGTTCAACAAGAAATCACTGTATGTCGAGGACATGTCATCGTACTCCAAACTCCTATTACTTGCTCTCCAAGGGTTTTCGGGTTCTGGTAGACTTTTATTGTGGCCAGGATTGATGAAAAGTCCAATGGTAACTGGCATCTTTCCTTGAGCAATGAGGTTGTCAAAAACGGTAGGAACTTTGAAGTCTCCTTCTGAATTGACATAAGCATGTCCGTCCTGAAAAATCATCAACGCAGCGGGCTGGGGAAGCTTCATATTGCGCCGGAATGTAGATGTAGTAATCCCGGATTGTGTTTGGAAATGTGGTGCTTTCCCAAGAATGTTTTGTTACAGTTCCTTTAGGAATAGTCTCATAGACTTCTGAGTTTGGGCCGTATTTATAGCCATCCTGAGCTTCTACTCTGAGGATAATTAGGAGTAAAAAAAGTAGTATAAATATTTTCGCCTTCATGGGTTATTGGGTTGGGATACTGTGTCTTGATATCTTGTAAAAAGTAATATAGCAAGAAAATACAAATACGTATTTGCTAAAGGTCAAGACATTAGGGAAGCAATTCCCCAAAAATGATTTGTATCTACAAGCCTGTTTTCCTATAAACTACCCATGTCAGGTTAACTTTCCGGAAGGTAAATATCAAATGTAGCTCCTTGGTCAGGCTTGCCGTGTGCGGCTATGTATCCATTGTGATTTTCAACGATTTTTTTCACTATCGCCAAGCCTATTCCAGTTCCTTGGTATTTATCCTTTCCATTTAGTCTCTGAAACAATTCAAATATCCTCTCTTTATATTGATCTTCAAACCCAATTCCGTTATCGGATATACGGATGTGGCAATAGTTAATATCTGGCGAAAGAAATTCAGCTTCAATTTCTCTGCCTTTTCTTTTTTCGCTCTTGATGCTGATGATAGGGGCCCGATTCTTTACTGCAAACTTCAAGGAGTTGCTGATGAGGTTTTGAAGTAACTGCCGAAACTGAAAAGGGATGATATCCAGGGTACAAAGTTCATCTGACTCTACAGTGGCATTATGCGCAGCTAATTCCTCCTTCAAATCCATCTTAACCTCCACTATTAATTTGTTTAGATCCGTAGGTTCATACTTACGTTCGGAAATGCTCGTTCTGGAGTAGGCAAGTAAATCACTAATTAAGTTTTGCATTCGCTGAGCAGCGCTTTGCATTCGTTTGAAAAATTCTTTCCCTTGCTCAGTGAGGTTTTCATATTCTTGTTCAAGGAGGAGAGTAGAGAAAGTCTGGATTTTACGAAGCGGCTCCTGTAAATCATGACTAGAAATGTAGGCAAAAGATTGAAGCTCTTTATTCATACTTGCTAGATCTTTTACCTTCTTGGCGAGTTCGTCTGTGCGTTCGACAACTAGTTTTTCCAGTTCATTCATAAATTCTTTTTGATCATGAATATCAGTGCTTGAACCTACCCACATTTGAATTTCTCCATCTTCATTCAGTTGAGGTTTAGCTCTGCTAAGCTGCCATCTGTAAGTGCCGTCATATTTGCGGAACCTATGCTCAAATAAAAAGTCTTTTCCTGTGGATATTGAATCTGACCAAGCTTTTATATTTCCTGCTCTATCATCTGGATGCACGATAGCTATCCACCCTTCTTCCTCAAGTCGCTCGGGAGAGTATCCTGAGAAATCATAAACAGATTTGTTAAAATAATTTATGTTGCCTTCGTTATCAGCAGTCCAAATATGCTGAGGAAGTGAGTTTGCCAAAAGCCTGAATTTCTGCTCACTCTCCTCGAGTTTTTGGATATTTAATTTTTCTACAGTGATGTTCTCTTACCGTTCCTATTACTTTTTCCGGGTTATTTTTTTTGTCGAAATGGACCCTTCCTTTTACCTCGATCCATTTAATTTGGTTTCCATTTGTGATGACCCGACTAGTATACTCTAAATTTCCACTAATGAATGCTCTTTCAAAAGCAGCTTGTCTTACCTTCAGATCCTTTGGGTGGATATTACTCACAAAGTCTTCATGGTGAATATTTGAACCAGGGGCGAGTCCAAAAATCTCATGAAGTCTGTCTGAACCATCCAGGATTTTATTTTTAACATTAAAGTCGAAGGTCCCGAGCTCTGAAGCATCAATGACCATAGTGAGTTTCTCTTCACTCGCTTCTATTTTCTTATGAGCAATGACTTGCTCAGTCACATCATGTCCAATACTGATGATCCCATTTATTTCACCACTTTCATCATAAAGGGCTTCATAGCTAAAGCTGATATAGCTAGTTTTTAATTCTCCATCCCGCAAAAGTTTAACTGGTAGTTCAGATGCAGCAAAACGATTTCCGGTTTTGTATACCTCATCCAATAGTCCCTTAATTCCCTGTTTTTCGAGTTCAGGTAAAATTTCAAGAATCGGCTTATTCATGACCTCTTCCGCTTTTCTTCCCCACATGTTAAGCGCGTTTGTATTAGCGATATCCGTATGGTATTCTGGCCCCATAAAAGTCGCAATGGATGCAGGTGCCTGCTGAATAATTAGCCTGAGTTTACGTTCACTACTTTCCAGTTTTCGTTTCAAAAAAACCTCTTGGGTAGTTTCAGCGCAGGTGACTATTACGCCACATATTATCCCACTATCATCCCACGCAGGGCTATAACTAAACGTCCAGTATGCATCTTCCATATGACCATTTCGATGAATCGGGACTAGTAGATTCTCAAAATATAGGGATTCTCCCCCTTCCAGCACTTGATCCATGAGTGGCTTGATAGTTTCCCAGATCTCCGGCCAGGCTTCTTCCCAGGCATGCCAAGAATTGAAGGGTGCTTTCCATCTCTGCCTAAGCTTGGTCTGTAAGCATCGTTATAGAAACAAAGTAATTCTGGTCCCCACCAAAGAAACTTTGGGAATTTAGAATATAGGAGGATGTTAAGTGTCGTTTTTAAACTTTGTTGCCAAAAGCTGGAGTCACCTAGAGAGTAGGTTTTACTCCAATCCTTTTCACGGATCAATTGACCCATTTCACCGCCTCCTATTGGAAATGAAGCGATAGCTGAACCTTGCTCAATCATAGCTTATTAATGAGATTGGATTACAAAATTGTCTTTGGTGGGTTTCTCGGATTTGTTAGCCAAAGAGGTAAGTCCCTTACATATCACATCTTTCAGTTTAGAATATTCGGCAGGTTTCCTGATATAACGAAATGCGCCAATATCATATAGAGAGTTCACTATTGGCTCATCCATTGAAGTGGAATATATTATAATAGGCAAATTTCGGAATTTTTCATCCGCCATTAGTTCGCCGAGGCATTCAAAACCTGATTTCAAGGGCATATTCAAATCAAGAAAAACCACATCAGGCAACTTGTCCTCGGAAGTCATAAGCAGGGTCATTAACTCTACGCCGTTTGTGACTGTAGTAAGATTCGTTTCGATAGGTAACCTTGAGAGAGAATCTTCAAAAAAGAATCGATCATCTACGTCATCATCAGCGAGTAAAAGATTAATGGGGCCTAAGCTCATTGAAAATAGTATTGCCTATTAGGATTTTATATGTCACTATTTTCAAATATAGCATAAATCAATCTGTTTAATAGTGGTTTTTGAAAGGGGTACAAACTTTGGTGTGCCGTCTTCGATCCACATTTTATAGATTCTCCGCATTTTAAGGAAATTCCAATTGAAGTATATGCGCTACAGGAGCTCCTGAAATATTCTTTTTTTCCATACACTCAGATCCGGCTTCCTCACTGGCAGTCTCATCCAAATGACTATAAAAAGTAGGTTCGAGGGCGATGATGAAATTTACCTTCAACTCTATTGCTTTCGGGATCACCATTCGCATCGCCCACCTAGTAGGGGTTATACCTGCCACTTTTTGTTCATTGGAGCAAGACTTCATCGTATCCAGCACTTGAAGAAAAGGAGCCTTTAATACTTTTCCGATGAAGCTATTTACACTTTAGCCAACAATTATCTTTTAGTCTGCTTTGAATAAGCCGCCAACGGATTGCTTTTCAATTTGCACTCAAAAGGAAACTGCGATTTTTGAGGCGGGTTCTTTTACTCGGCTATTAGGAGAATGGACGAAAAGTTTGAGTTGTAATTTATTACAATCAGGAAAAGCCATAAAAAAGCCGTTTGCTTGATACAAACGGCTAGGTAATAAGATCTTTATTAGAATTAATTCACAGAGATATTTGTGAACCAAATAAACCGATTACCATCTGGTCCCATATGGTCTTTGACAAGTGTAATTGGGCCGAATTTTTCCTCGTTTTCCCACGTCCAGGTTCTTCCTTCTGCTCCATTCCCTCTTCTAAAAGTCCATTCTAAAATTTTATGGTTTTCATCTAAATACAAATCATAGGCATCTCCCGGTGTATATCCCATTCCCGGAGATTTGGCTTCGCCAGAACCATAGCGTATGGTCAGTTTAGTAGAATTTGTCCCTTTTATCGGAGTCGGAATATTTTCCTCTGTTTCATAAGTATAACCTGTGTCCCAAGCCAGTTGGAATGGCATCATGAACCAATACTTATCATTCACAAATCCAGAATCCTTATCAGGTAAAGAATCAGATGCTAGGCTATAGGTAAATGTGGTATCCGTGCCTGAATAATAGACCGTATTGTCCTTGATATTCCATTTCCAATCACGGGAAAGTACATTCACCGAGTCACGCTGTACATTCCAGGTATAGGCGATGGAATTGACCTCATCAAACTTGTCGAAACCATACGCCATCGCCACTTTCATAGGCAAGGTGTCTGGTATTGTTTCTTTAGGTTGGCATGCCTGCAGTGCGCAGACCACTAGAAGAGCACAAAGAAAATTTTTCATGGCGTTGGTTTTTTATAAAGTTAACAGACTTAAGTTTCAGATTGTTTTTTTTAGCCACTTTTTATACTTCTGGTATTCAAAGCGTTGATATAGGGTTCTGATGAATCTCAAAAATCGATTTAAAACCAGCATACTGAGAAAAAGGGGAGAGGGGAAGATTCTTTTCTTTCCCTTGGCTGTTCCTCTCAGAATCACCGTAGCTACCCAGCTGGGGGATTGTATGGGGTAAGCCATTGGAATATCCTTGCCAGCAGATTCAAAGAACTGGGTTTTAGTTGCAATGGGAAAAACTAAGGTGAGCCAATGTCCTTTTTTCTCCAGCCATACGGTTCGAGCCCATTGTAGTAAAGCGGATTTAGTGGCCGCATACAAACTGTAACCTGGAATAGTCCAGAATGACATGGCCGAAGCGGTAATGATTAGACGGAATTTTGCGCCAGGGAAAAGCTCCCGAATTGCCATTCCAATTTGAATCGGACTGTGGACATTGAGTTGGAAAAGGCGATCCATTTCTTTCCAGTTTTGATTCTCTGCTGGAGCAAACTGAGCTTTTCCGGCATTTGCAAAGAAAAAATCCACTCGTTCCCACCTAGAGGAGACCCATTCTAAAATCTTTTCATTGCCAGATTTGTCAGCAAGGTCAGCTTGTAAAATATGGAGCTTTGGAAGTTCACGTTTCAATTTCTCCAAACCTGCCAAGTCAAAATCGACTGCCAGAATCTCAGGATTAGAAGGTGTTAACTGCCTTACGAGTGATTTCCCTATCCCAGAAGCAGCACCAGTGACAATGATATGAGCTTCTGTAAATGGTTTATACAGCATACTTCGCTTTAGGGAATTCCATATGAAAAGGGCTGATTTTTACTGCGAACAATGGTTTCTTAGAAGTAAGATCAGGAAAGTAATCTGGATCGCTATTTATATTTTTAACTTTGGCAAGCTTTCCCCATCCATGACCGGAAGGCTTCGTAAAGAAATCTACCCCATCCCAACGCTGATGTAGATCTATAGGCAAAAAACTTGTTGAAAGTGGAAAAGGAATTCCACCAAAATTCACTTCGCAGGAGAAAGCAATTTTGTCACCGTACGTTACCTGAATCAGTTCTTTACCCTTATTTTTCTCCCAAGAAATTGCTAAAGTCTGCTTTGGGATTCCCCAATTTGACCGGCCATTTTGAGTACTTACTTCTGTACTCACATAGATTTTGGTAATTGACTGCTTATTATAAAGTGAAAATTTCCCTGGTATGAAAAGCAGTTCCTTGTATGGTCCTACTGGGGAGGATTTATAATTAACTAACATCAGGTAACCCAAACCTCCTTTAAAGTTGCCTTTCAAATGATCGGGTAAATCTCCGTGATTCTCCAACCATTTTTCTGAAAATTTATAAACCAAAATAATTCCTTCACCCTCTAATTTCCATGGTGCAGACGCTTTTTTATAAAGTTTCTGATTCTTTAAAGATATTTGGTGATTTTCAGGCATAGGGCGATGGGCTTACACTTGTCCAGCCACCGTCAATAATGAGTGTTTGTCCAGTGATATGATTTGCTTCGTCTGAAACCAAAAACGCTGCTGCGATTAGCAATATCTTGTGCTAGAGCCGGCTTACCTAGTGGAGTGATTTCTGACCAAGTGTTTTCGTATTCTGGGTCGAGTTTTGTCCGGTTAGTAACTGTCGCCCCTGAGCGATGGTGTTTACTCGGATTTTAAATGGAGCAAGCTCGAGTACTAAGTTCTTGGCGAGCATTTCTATCGCCGCCTTACTCATTGCATAGGCAGCGAGATTTTCATGGCTTTGATGTGCTGTGACCGAAGAGGTGAAAAGCAAAACTCCACCATTTACCTGCTCTTTCATCACCTTGGCAGCAGCCTGAGCTAGGAAGAAAGTGCCTAGTTGATTTACTCTAGTCACTTCCATAAAATCTGCTCTGGAATACTCCAAGAACGGTCCAAATAATGTGATCCCTGAATTAGCTATTACAATATCAACCGAACCGAAATTGGTTATGGCTTTCTGTATCAATTCTTCTATCACTTCCTCAGCACTAGAATCTCCGGCAATAGCAATGGCTTGTACCCCGTGAGCAATACAAATTCTCTTGCAGGCTTCAGCAATGAGTCCTTCTTCAAGGTCATTAATAATGATATTCACGCTTTGGGAAGCAAGTTTTTCGGCAATTGCTAATCCAATTCCCTGACCTGCTCCAGTGATTATAGCGGTTTTTCTGGGTTTCATTTTAATGAGAATCCCGTTTCACTTCTGAGCCTGAACTGCCTTGGAGGAAGTCAAAATCTACACCTTCATGAGCTTGGTTGACTTTATCTAAAAATAGATTGACATAACCACGCTCATATGGCAAATTAAGTGGTTTAAATTCTGCTTTTCTCTTTGCAAATTCTTCATCAGAAATCATCAGGTTTAAGGTTCTAGCAGGGACATTTAGCTCAATCATATCTCCAGTTTGGACTAATGCCAATGGTCCGCCGATAGCTGACTCAGGCGATACATGGAGTACTACGGTACCATAACCTGTTCCACTCATTCTTCCATCTGAAATGCGGACCATATCTTTGACACCCTTGGCAAGGAGCTTTTGAGGTAATCCCATATTGCCAACTTCCGGCATTCCAGGATAGCCTTTTGGGCCAACGTTTTTCATTACCATGATGCAGTTTTCATCTATATCCAGCTCGGGAGTATCAATTCTAGCTTTGTAATCATCAATATCATTAAAAACAACAGCTCGACCTGTATGGGTCAATAGGCTAGGAGTGGCTGCCGAGGGCTTGATGACAGCACCATTTGGACAAAGATTTCCTTTCAGCACTGCGATTCCTGAGTCTGGTTTAATTGGATTTTCGAAAGTCCCAATTAGATTTCTATCGTAGCATTGAGCTTTAGAAAAGTTTTCTCCGAATAGATTTACCATTTGCTGTGATTTCTCCGAGATGCAAATGTTTTTCTATTTCTTTCATTACTGCCGGGAGGCCTCCAGCATAAAATAGGTCTTCTACCCAGTGCTCGCCGGATGGCTGCACATTAGCAATCAGCGGAATCATCGACGAAAATTTATCAAAATCAGTCAAGTCAACATCTACTCCGATTCTCTTGGCAATCGCAGTGAGGTGCAAGATGAAATTGGTTCGATCCCCCCAAAGCTGCATTCACCATAATGGAATTTTCAAAAGCTTTGCGAGTGAGGATTTTGCTCATTTTCAAGTCCTCATTCACCATTTCTACGATCCGCATACCGGTCATGTGAGCAAGGACTTTTCGTCTGGAATCGGCAGCTGGGATCGTTGCATTATCTGGAAGTGAGAGGCCAAGTGATTCGACCATGGCAGCCATAGTAGATGCTGTGCCCATAGGTGCGCAATGCCCCACTGAGCGAGACATAGATGCTTCAGCTTCTATCATATCATCTTGGGTCATTTTTCCGAGTTTGAACTCTTCGGCAAATCGCCAGATATCTGATGTTCCGATTTTTTTTCCTTTATAACGACCGACTAACATCGGTCCTCCAGAAAGAACAATAGAAGGAATATCAACGGATGCCGCTCCCATAACTAGGGATGGAGTGGTTTTATCACATCCACACATGAGAACCACGCCGTCCATAGGATTTGCTCGGGATACTTTCTTCCACATCCATGCTGGCCAGATTCCTGAAAAGCATGGCAGTAGGTTTGACAGAACACTCACCTAATGACATAACGGGGAATTCAAGTGGAAACCCACCGGCTTCCCAGATGCCGCGCTTCAGCGCTTCTGCTAGATCTCTAAACATGTGCGTTGCAGGGAGTAAGCTCGGACCAAGTATTGCATATTCCGATTACAGGCTTGTCTCCTTCAAAAAGGTGGTGAGGAAATCCTTGGTTTTTCATCCAGGAACGATAGATAATTCCGTCTTTTCCTGTGCGTCCGTACCAATCTTGGCTCCGGAGTTTTTTTCTTTGACATATAGGTTGTTTTGGCTTTTCGAGCCAGAATTTACCAAAAATTTTGCAAAGGAAAGAAATGAAAGAAGATTGTAAGGTAATTAATCTGGCATCTGAGAAATAACTTCTTGTAAAGCAATAAGATCTATTTTGAAATCAGTCATAATAGTATCTTCTGAATCACCTTGATTTAGGGTGTAATAATACCTTAGCCTTAAGGCATTTGCTAAATTAAAATAACACTGAGTAGTATCGTCTCCTTGATTTCTAAGCTCAACAACACTACTATGCTCTGGCATGAAAAGCATATTGGTCAAAGCTGCTCCATGAAGTGATACGAGAAGTTTTGTTTCGGACAATAATGAAATTTGACCCAAAAGGCTCAAGTTTTCCGCATAGATAATTTCAAAACCGTGGCTCAGCAACAATTGAATCACTTCATCTTCATTGTAGACTTTTCGCTTTGGGGCAAGTTTTCTACTGATATAAATTTTTCTAGAAGGCTTATCTACTGCCTGAATCCTTAACCTTTCCTGAGTTAATTTGGTGAGTTTCTCATTGAAATTTGGAAAGGTGGAGGTTCTAGGAGTAAGTACTAATTTTTCTACCCAAACGTTCTCGTCAGCTGAATAATAAATTGGGCTTATTTTAAGTAATTCTAAGCTTTGAGTAACGAAACCCAATTTTTTGAAAGATTCTGGTAAGATTACTTGATTAGAAATTTTGGCTTCTAACCCTAGCCATAATCTCGGAAGGCAATCTGTCATCCAATGAAAATAGTTTGCGCTCCATTCATCGATGATCCAAATTCCATGAGGTATTTTACGCCACTTTTTAAACGCGCAGTTAACAACACGTTTTCCAAGTGGTAGAATCCCTAAGGAATTCACATGGGTGTGCGTATGGTAAAATCGTATTTTAGAAGGTGAAAAAAAGGTGTCTTGAAGTAACGCGACTTTTTCAAGAGTTAGAAGGGGATAAACCTTAAAACTTGCCGTATAAGCTCCCGAAAAAAGTTTTTCATCTTCAGTACGAAGATTAAGGGGAGGATTTCTGTTGACGATAACTTCTTGTAGCAAGGCTTAACAAAACTAAGTTTAGTATAAAAAATCCATCCGACTATGAAGTCGGATGGTATGTATTAGATTCTTTCGATATCTGCTCCTAGAGCTCTTAATCTGTCATCGATATTTTGATACCCTCTGTCAATCTGCTCGATGTTATCAATGATGGATGTCCCATTTGCAGAAAGAGCAGCAATAAGCAATGCCACGCCCGCTCGAATATCTGGCGAAGTCATTCTGATACCGCGAAGTTCAGTTTTTCTGTCGAGACCAATTACAGTGGCTCTATGTGGATCACAAAGAATGATCTGCGCACCCATGTCGATCAATTTATCCACAAAGAATAAGCGAGATTCAAACATTTTCTGATGTACAAGTACAGTGCCTTTTGCCTGAGTAGCTGTAACCAAAACTATACTCAACAAATCCGGAGTGAATCCGGGCCAGATAGCGTCTGCAACTGTTAGGATAGATCCGTCAATGAACGTCTCAATCTCGTAATGCTTCTGAGCAGGAACGAAAATATCGTCTCCCCGGAATTCCAATTGGATTCCCATTCTACGGAAAGTCTCCGGAATGATTCCAAGTCTAGGGATTTGGCAGTTTTTGATCGTGATCTCAGATTGAGTCATGGCAGCTAGACCAATGAAAGATCCAATTTCGATCATATCAGGAAGCATCTTATGCGTGGTGCCTCCCAATTTTTTCACTCCTTCAATAGTAAGAAGGTTAGATCCAACACCAGAAATTTTTGCCCCCATGCGATTTAGCATGTCACAAAGCTGTTGCAAATATGGCTCGCAAGCTGCGTTATAAATTGTAGTAGTACCTTCAGCCATAGCGGCAGCCATCACGATATTGGCGGTACCGGTTACTGATGCTTCGTCCAGAAGCATGTAGCAGCCTTTTAGTTTTTTTCCATCTATGTGGAAAATCTCGTTTTTGGCGTCGTAGTTGAATTTTGCCCCAAGCTTTTGGAAACCTGTGAAGTGCGTATCCATTCTTCTTCGACCAATTTTGTCTCCCCCTGGCTTGGATAGTTTTCCAGTCCCGAATCGAGCCAGCAAAGGTCCCAAAAGCATTACTGAGCCCCTCAAAGCAGATGCTTTTTTGAGGTATTCTTCTGTTTCCATGAAGTCAAGGTTGACTTCGTTAGCTTGAAAAGTATAAGTTTCTGCGCCTTCTTTGGTTACCTTCACGCCCATATCGCTCAGTAAATCAATGAGCTTATTGACATCAACGATATTTGGGATTTTTTCAATAGTAACTTTCTCCGGTGTGAGGAGAACTGCGCAAAGAATTTGAAGTGCTTCGTTTTTTGCTCCCTGAGGAATTATTTCTCCTTTGAGTTTAATTCCACCATTGACCCGAAATGACCCCATTAATTTCTACGTTTTTTGTTGTGTCCGTTATTTGAGCGACGCTTATTATTATGATTAGATCGCTTGTTTTTATTGTTTGAGCGCTCTTCCTGACGAGGTGGCTTGAAGTCCCTATGTGTGTTGGACTCAAACAAACCGTTTTCTCTTACCTTCTCAAGGTCGATGTGCAATTTACCTTTGGATAACGTCTTAATGTCATCCAAGATTATAGCATCGTCAAAATTTTCCCTGTTCCAAGTAGAGTGAAAGCTTCTCATCAATTGGCCGATGAAAATAACAGCAGCTTCCTGCTCCTCATCATCTTCGAGTTTGATTGCGCCTTCGATGAGTTTTTCGATGTTTCGTCCGTAGTGTTTAAACCTTACCTCCCCTTTTGGATAGCCTATTGGTAATGGTTTTTTTCCCAATAATTCCTTTTCCGGCATAGGGAAAGGAGCATCGACTTCCAGTTTGAAATCAGACATGATGTACAAGTCGTCCCAAAGCTTCTGGTCATTTTCCTGCTTCAAAGATGGGTTCAATTGCTTGATGATTTCAATTGCTGTATATGCGCTTTGGGTACGCTTATCACGATCTTCAATCGCCGTGATATGATCAACGAGGCGTTGAATATTTTTGCCGTATTCTTTCAAAATTAGTTTTTGTTTGTCAAGTTCTAGTGGCTCCATGTTGCATCCCGTTTTGCGCTAATTAAGGTAATGAAAAAATTACCAAAAGGCAGGGGAGCAGGTGATTAGTCTATAATTCTGAGCTTCGCAAAGCTAAGTAATAATGTTTTCTCGCCAAAATGCTCGAATTGAATCGTTGCTTTTCGGTTAATTCCTTCTGTTTCAATCTTTTGAACTTTTCCAAAGCCAAACTTTGGATGTTCTACCAATTGCTCAGCCTGAAGATTGTTCGTGTTGGAAGGCTTGAAATCAGGACTTGGTGTGTGCAGTTTCATTGCCGTAGGCATTCTAGTTTCTGGCTTCTTCTTGATTCCTATATAACCTGAGGAAGACTCCGATGCCCCTGTGATCCTCTTTTCGGAATGCGCCTGGCATTTCTTTCGAAGACACCTTTTTACTAACCTTTATGCAATCTGGGGATACTTCTTCTAAGAATCTGCTTGGTTCACAATTCAGCAACCTGCCGTAGCGATACCGCGTGAGCGCATAGGTGAAATATAATTTGTCCATCGCCCTGCTCGTGGCCACATAGAACAATCTTCGTTCCTCTTCGAGATCTTCGCGGCTTTGCATCATCATCTGTGAGGGGAACAAATCTTCCTCCATTCCTACCACGAAAACCTGCTTAAATTCCAATCCTTTTGAAGAGTGAATTGTCATCAAGGTGATGGCGTCTGTGGTGTCTTTGTCACGGTCATTATCAGTCAGTAAAGCGATTTCCTGAAGGAAAGCACCAAGGCTCTTGTCCTCATTCTCTTCATTGTCCACATATTCTTTGATGGCATTGAGCAATTCCTGAACGTTTTCATAGCGGTTCAGACCTTCTATGGTTTTGTCTTCATAGAGCTCACGCAGCAGGCCACTTTGCTTTGCTATGCTACTTGCTGCTTCGAAAGCATCCTTGCGTTCTACTTCGATCTTGAAAGCTTTAATCATCGTTGCAAAGTCATCCAGCTGACTGGCGGCTCTGCCTCCGATGAAGCTGTGTGCATTTTGCACTACTTCCCAAAGCTGCATATCGTGATCAAATGCTGCGACTAGAATCTTGTCCACCGATGTATCTCCAATTCCGCGCTTTGGATAATTTACAATCCTTTTGAAAGCTTCTTCATCCACGGGGTTCACTGTGAATCTCATGTAGGCCATCAGATCCTTAATTTCCTTTCTTTGGTAGAAAGAAAGTCCACCTACGATTTTATACGTCAGGTTCAATTTGCGAAGGGCTTCCTCTATAGCTCGGGATTGGGAGTTGGTTCTATAGAGGATCGCGAAATCACTGTTGTTGAGTTTTTTGGTATTTCGCTCTTCAAAAATCGTGGAGGCGACAATTCTCCCTTCCTCACTGTCGGTACTAGCCTTGACTAATTCAATTTGATCTCCGTCACCGTTTGAAGTCCAGACGTTCTCTCTTCAGCTGGGCTTTATTTTTCTCAATGATAGAGTTCGCAGCATCTACGATCATTTTGGTAGATCGGTAGTTTTGCTCCAGTTTTACCACAAATAGATCAGGATAATCTTTCTCAAAATTGAGGATGTTCTGGATATCCGCTCCACGGAAAGCATAGATACTTTGTGCATCATCACCTACCACACAGATGTTTTGGTGGACAGCCGCCAGCTTTTTAGTGATGAGATATTGGGAAAGGTTTGTATCCTGAAACTCATCCACCATGACATACCTAAAGCGTTGCTGATATTTATTCAATACATCCAGATGATCACGGAAAAGGATGTTTGTATTGAAAAGCAAATCATCAAAATCCATCGCTCCGGCTTTGAAAAGCCTATCCTGATACCGCTGGTAGATTTCTCCCATTTTCGGTTTCATGGCAGCTTCATCGTCTGCTTTCACAAAGGGATCATCCTGATATACTTTCCAAGTGATCAGGCGGTTTTTTGGCTCCCGAAATTCGAGAGAGTACTGCGTTTGCTTTATAAACTTTGTCGTCAAGACGCATTTCTTTCACAATCGTACGGATCAGTGACTTGGAGTCGTCTGAATCGTAAATCGTGAAGTTGGAAGGGTAGCCGATTTTTGGAGCTTCCACCCGAAGGATCTTTGCAAATACGGAGTGAAATGTTCCCATCCATGTATTTCTAGCTTCCAGTCCTGCAACTGTCTCAATTCGATGGCGCATCTCAGCCGCTGCCTTATTGGTAAAGGTCAATGACAAAATATTGAAGGCATCTACTCCTTTGGCAAATATCAGGTGGGCGATTCGGTAAGTAAGTACACGGGTTTTGCCCGAACCAGCACCAGCGATGATCATAACGGGTCCATCCGTATGCTCTACAGCGAGTCGTTGCTCTGGGTTTAAACTATCGAGGTAATCCATTTTGTTTTGAAGCAAGAAACTAGATACAAGAATCAAGAGAGAGTATCAAGTAGCTAGTATCAAGATTTGAGATTTAAGTTAGTGTTTGGGAATTTCCCAATCTTTCAATTTTTCAATCCGCCACGGCGGAAAAGTCCTTGCAATTCAGAAATTAAATTTTCCATCGCTTGTGACTCCAGAGATAAAGATCCGGCTGAAGTCTAATGTTTTCTTCCAACATGTCACAGAACTGATCGGTGATCCTGTGTTCGTAGGTCTTATCAAATGGTGGCTCAGCTAATTTGATCATTTCGTAGCGATAATGCCCCCTTTTGATTTTGGTCATTTTACCATAGACGACGTGGAGGTTCATTTTCTTTGCGAGAAACTCTGCGCCCTCAAAAAAGACAGCAGGTCTATGTAAGAAGTTCCTTTTGTATCTTTTTTCCGAACTCGGCGGACGCTGATCCGAACCAAGTAATACTATTCTTGGTGATTTTGCTAAGGTAAGCATGGTCCTCCGAAAAGCCTTTTTTTCTGTAACTATTCCGCCAAAATGTGTCCGAATAGTATTGATGAGGTTACCAAAGAACCGATTATTGACTTTCAGGTAAACTGTTTCAACGGGTGCCTGAACGGCCTGGTTGATACCAATTACGCCCATTTCCCAGTTAAATAAGTGACCTGAAACCAGTAAGGCAGATGTGCCGGAATTGACCACTTCATCTAGGTAATGTGTATTGACCATCTGAAATCTTTTTTCAAACTCTCGTTCAGAGATTGTCAGCAGTTTGATAGTCTCTGCCAAGGAATCGGTGAAATTACGGTAAAATCGATTTCTGATTTTAATCCGCTCTTTTTCTGACTTTTCCGCAAAAGCAAATTTCAAATTTTCATCAATTACTTGCTTTCTGTAACGAAGAATAAATCTTGCTACCAAATAAAGTAAATCAGAGATAAGGTATAGAAAGGAAAGAGGTAAGAAAGAAATTAGCCTTATTACAAAGGTCATTTGGGTTTAGGGATATCAAGCTGATGAGTTCTTTACAAAGAAAAGGAAATCAACCGATTTCTTCTTCTAAAACTTTGTCAGCATAAGTAATCCATCTGCCTTCAGTTCTTCATAATGAAACTTTGCTGACCATTACAATTTCCAGCGCTTATGACTCCACAGATATAGGTCTGGTTGCAAGACGATGTTTTCTTGAAGTCTTCTGCTAAACTCATCTGTTATGCTATGTGGGGCATGATCATCATAGGGCGGTTTTGCAAGTTCTGAGAATTCGAAACGGTAATGACCTCGCTTTATTTTGGTCATTTGACCATAGAATACCGGTAGATTCATTTTTTTTGCAAGTACTTCTCCACCTTCAAAAAATAATGCATTTCGATTCATGAATTTCTTAGTATAACGACTGTCCGACACGGGAGGTCGCTGATCGGCAGCGAGATGGACAATTCTTGGGGTGTTTCTCATGGTAATCATGCTGCGCCTGAAGGCCGTTTTCTCGGTCATGATACCTCCGAAATGAGTCCTGATCGCCAACATTAGTTTGTTGAAGAAGGGGTTGTTAAGCTTTAAATATACTGTTTCAGCAGTCACTTCGGTATTTAATGCAACTCCCAGAATTGCCATCTCCCAATTAAAGACATGGCCTGCCATCATGAGGGAGCTTTTACCATTTTTTACTGGTTCATCCACTAAGTGCTGATTAACTACTTGAAATCTTTTCCTAAGCTCTTTTTCGGAAATCGTCAGCATCTTGAATGTCTCAGCAAAAAAAGCATCGGTAAAATTTCTGTAGAACTTGTTTCGGATCAACTTCCTTTCAGCAGGAGTTTTTTCAGGAAATGCATAAAGAAGGTTTTCGTCGATGACTTTTTTGCGGTAGGCAATTACATATCGAGCTATTAAGTACAGGATGTCTGAAAAAATATATAGTACCGATAAAGGCAATCTGGAGAGGAGTCTAAGTATAAACATCTCGGCTAAGACTAAAGTTAGTGCGTGTATTTAGAAGATTTGTGAACGCTTTTTAAAACGAATGCGTTCGATTTATTCTCATTTTCTAGTTATAAATTGACCCAATTGTTACTTTTGGAGCTTATGTCGGAAGTTCAGCGCAGAAAATATTCTCAGGAAGAGAAAAATGCCATCTTCGATGGTGAGTTTATGCCACACATAGACTCCATGTACAATTTTGGCTACAGGCTCACCTTCGATGAAGATGATGCCAAAGATCTTGTGCAGGATACTTACCTGAAAGCCTATCGGTTTATCAACTCATTTGAGCAAGGTACGAATGCCAAAGCCTGGCTTTTCAGAATCCTGAAAAACAGCTTTATTAATGAGTACCGGAAAAAATCAAAGCAGCCCACGAAGGTAGATTATCAGGAAGTTGAAACTTATTACAACTCGGATGACGTTCACTACCAAAGTACTAGTGATCTCAGGGCAGAATCTGTCAAAGATATGCTTGGTGATGAGATCTCTAATGCATTGAATAGTTTGGCGGTAGATTTTCGTACGGTAATTATCCTGTGTGATTTGGAAGGTTTTACCTACGAAGAGATGGCCAAGATTCTGGATATCCCTATTGGGACAGTGAGATCCAGACTGCACCGCGCAAGAAATCTATTGAAAGAGAAGCTTCAAGGATATGCCCATAATATGGGATATAATACGGACGAGGAGGAATAATTAAAAAATTACCCATGGAAATGAATGACAACCCATCTGGAGAGCGAAAGATGCAATGCAGTGACGAGAGCAAATGCTTCGAACTGCTAGAAAGTATTTTGGACGGTGAGCTGCAAGATTCTGGCAAGGAAGTCTTGAAGGAAAAGCTGGCCAAATGCCAACCGTGTTTTGAACATTACCACCTGAAGCAGGCTATCCGCGATGTATTGAAGACAAAATGCACTAAACACGCTGTACCTACTGAACTTGCGGATCGTATTCGCAAAGAGATTCAGGATATTAAATAGTCATGACCCAAGGAAAGGCCATTATTTTTTCTGCCCCATCTGGATCAGGCAAAACTTCGTTAGTCAAGCATTTGATCCAAAATATCCCAAATTTGGGATTTTCTATTTCCGCCTGTACACGCGACAAGCGGGGAAGACATGAGGTTCATGGCAAAGATTACTACTTCCTCTCTCAGGAGGAATTCATCAAGAAAATAGACGAAGACGCATTTATAGAATGGGAAGAAGTCTATGCCGGTAACTTCTACGGTACACTGAAAGAAGAGATCCAACGTATCTGGGATTCAGGTAAAGCAGTTATTTTCGATGTGGATGTGAAAGGTGGATTAGCCTTGAAAAAATATTTCGGAGAGCAGGCGTTGGCGATTTTTGTGAAAGTACCTAGCTTGGAAGTGCTCAAAACCCGACTCAGTGATAGAGGAACGGAATCCGAAGAATCACTTTCCCGCCGCTTATTCAAAGCGGAATTCGAATCCAAGTTTGAGCCGCAGTTTGATGTGACGGTTGTCAATGACGAATTCTCGAAGTCGTCTGCAGAAGCTGAGTATTTGGTCAGCGAATTTTTAGCTAGATAAAATCTTGAAAATCGGTCTATACTTCGGTTCTTTCAATCCCATACATATTGGTCATCTGATCATCGCAGATACGCTTCATGACCGCACCGATCTAGATCAGGTTTGGTTTGTAGTGAGTCCGCAGAATCCTCTCAAAAAACGCCAGTCTTTGATTCATGAGTTTGATAGACTGCGAATGGTGGAGCTGGCGATCGAGGACAATTACCAGTTTCGGGCTTCAGATGTGGAGTTTTCCATGCCCAAGCCAAGCTACACCATAGATACACTCGCTTACCTGACTGACCAACATCCACAGCACCAGTTTTGCTTATTTTTAGGTTCGGATAATCTGAACTCCAGCCTGAAGCGCTGGAAGAATTACCAGACCATTCTGGACAACTATGAGATCTTCGTCTATCCACGACCAGGCGACGCGATCTCCTTTGAGCATCCGAATATCAAGCTGATCGACGCACCACTTTTAGATATCTCAGCCACCTTTATCCGCAAATCTATTCTTGCTGGAAATTCTGTCAAGTACCTTCTTCCTGATGGAGTGGCAGATTATATCCGGGATAAGAAGTTGTATTTGTGAGCACTGAGTTGTTTTAAACTAAGTAAATCGTATTTTAAATACTTATTTCAACTTTGTGAATAAAAAGATAGTTTTATTTCAAACTAACTCTTGCGATTAAAAAAAATAGTAAACTTATACCGAAGTCTTAAGTGAGACCTGATTCCGGCCGGGATTTTTTGAATCAATCTTTAACTATTTTCAATCATGAAAAAATTATTATTTGGGATGATCCTTTTTGGGGCATTAGCTTATTACTAATTCATCATTAGCAGACGATAGAGGGTCAGAAAAAAGGTACTATGGGGGGAGGTCTGAATGTCCAGATGGATCTATAATACCTGTTACAGGTAAATGCTGTGAACCGGGAGGCGTTTTTATGTGTAATTATGTATCATGTTCAAATTTATACGCCACTTACTCCAACATGTCCATCAATAGGAAGTTGAATATGAGAATTTTAATGATTTTCGGATTGGTAATAATTCTAATTTCGTGTCAAAATCGACAAAAACTCTAGGGGAAATTGAAGTTCCCCTAGAGCACGAAAAAATACTTACATCAACCATATTTGAAAAACCTTCTATCCTGAGACTCAAGTTTAATGATCGGATATATCCTTCTTAAAATTGATCAAATTAATTTTTTGGATAATCATATATATGTTTTGGATAAAAATTTTGGTATTATTTTTAAATTTTCAAAAGAAGGTGATCTATTAACAACTCTAGAAAAACGAGGAGAAGGACCTGAAGAATATCAGTATTTACAGAGGTTTAGAGTTGATACTGAAAATAAAACTATAGAAGTTTATGATAAGGTTGGTCAAAAAATCATTATCTATGATTCAAATTTTAAATTTAAAGAATCGATAAAGATCGGTTTGTTTTTTGAGAATTTTGAAAAAATAAGTGATAAAAAGTATCTTATATATTTAGCTCAAGAAAATATTTTTAATGGTAAAAATGTATCTAATAATTTGATTATTTGGGATAACGGTCAAATCACATTCTCTGATATTTTGCAAAGACCTACTGATATAAAATTTCAAGATAATTCTATTTATTTTAATAGGATGAGTAAAAGTATCTATTTTACACAAGCATTTAATGATACTATTTACAAATTTGATGTGAATGTAAATAGAATTGTTGAAAAAAGCATAGTTAACTTTCCTAATAAGTTGTTCGGAAGTTTTTCTTCTATTGATGAAATTGATAGGGTTTTTAATGATAAGACTTATTCTACTAATATAGATTATTTAGTGTTAAATGATAAAGTGATATCATTTAATTATATCAAGTCAGACAATGGTGCATTATCATTTATGAGGTATTTTTATTTTCCACACTCAAATTTTGTTTTTCAAGGAACAAGTTTGTACAATGATTTTGATGGGATCTTTTTATTTAGACATATTTATTTTAGGGACAATATTTTTACATATGTTGTTTCGCCAGAGTCTTTGTCCAATTTAGATTTAGAAAAAGTAAGTGAAGATCTGAGGGGTTCGATTGATGAATCTATTTCTTTCGAAGATCAATTTTTACTATTGTCATTCAAAATTAAAGATAATTTGTAGTTTAAATTTAAGCTGTTTAAAAAGGGTGATTTTAACGTTGTAAATACAAACATAATTTTATTTCAAACTAATCCTTGCGATTAAAAAAAAATAGTAAACTTATACCGAAGTCTTAAGTGAGACCTGATTCCGGCCGGGATTTTTTAATTAATTAAAACTCTATGTTTTATGAAAAAGTTATTATTTGGAATGGCCTTTATGGGGTCGATGATGTTTACAAGTGTGACACTTATGGCACAGGAGGAGGAAGAACCTTGTCCTGAAGGAAGTACGAACTCATATGGAGGAGTTTGTTGTCAATCTGAAGAGGATTGTGATCATCCAACATTTGGTACTGTTTACTTGTCAACCTGGACTAGATGCGTATCTGGTTGTTAAATATGAAAAGAGGGGGAGTTTTTCCCCTTCTTCATCAATTTGAATTTGCTGGATTGACTAGGGTTTTGGCATTTATTGGTGTGGCATATCTTCTTTCTTGTACTTCTAAGGAGGATGAAAATATCATATATTTTACTGAAGAGGATTTACCTCAGCCTACAGAACTTGTCGGAGAGAAATACAATATCCCTGAAATAATCAATCCTAAAGGGGTTATGATAAAAGATGGACTTGCTGTTGTTTTTGAAATAAAAAATGTCAATGACAATAAGTTCCATGTAATTGATTTGGCATCAGGAACATACCTCCAGTCTAAGGGAATCGATGGACTAGGACCTGGAGAAATTACGGTGATCTCTCAGATAGAGGATGCAGGAGAAAAAAACAAAGTATGGGCCTATGATCCCGAAATCCGCAAATTCTCGAAGTATGATTTATTGGATTCCAATAAACTTGCAGAAGAGGAATTTCGATCACCAGAGACTAGTTTTTTTCTAACTCGGTTGACTTGGGGTAAGGGTCAGACCTTATTTGGAAGTGCGGTCGATGGTCTGACTAAATACCTTCACCTGACTAAACAAGGGGATACCTTACATTTGATGGGGGACTGGAAAGAGACAGTCCGTCACTGGGAACTACCCAACGGATATACTCCAGAAGACCTTGATGCCAACTTAATCAGTACTATGTTTCAGGGGCCGATCAAGGCTAATGCAAATGGTGAAATGGTAGTGAAAGTTGGAACTGGTGTGGACCATATTGACATTATCGATCTAGATGGATACAAATCCAAAACGATTATAGGTCCATCTCAAGAGCTTCAGAGATTTGACATTGCTTATTCTAGGGGTTATCAAATGCCTGATTTTGGTAGAGAAAAAACTACCCGGTACTCTGATGTTTCTTTAGGTGAGAATTCTTTTTTTGCTTTATTTAGGGGAAAACCTTATCGAGAACTAAGTAGTCCGGATAATCTCAATCGAATCTTTGAATTTGACTACAACGGGAATATCTTAAACCAATATCAGTTGGACTATCCTATATTTGGATTTGCAGTGGATGAGGAGAATAGAGCTATCTATGGAGTGACCGTAGATCGCGAACCAAATCTGGTGCGGTTTGATTACTAATCATTGATTCTGTCAAATACCTCCTTCCTGATTACATAGCAGATTATATCCGAGATAAGAAGTTGTATTTGTGATACTTAGTTATTTTAAACTAAGTAAATCGTATTTTAAATACTTATTTCAACTTTGTGAATAAAAAGATAGTTTTATTTCAAACTAACTCTTGCGATTAAAAAAAAAAAAATAGTAAAATTATACCGAAGTCTTAAGTGAGACCTTATTCTTGGCCGAGTTTTTTTAATTAGTTCAATATTAAAGTTTTATGAAAAAGTTATTATTTGGAATGGCCTTCTTTTTTGGGGCTATGATGTTTAGCAGTGTTAGTGTCCAGGCAACGGAGCCTGTACCAAAATGGGTTTGTTGTCAAACTTGGAAAATAAGTGAATGTGTTGATAGATTTGGATGGCCATATAATGGAACAGAAAAGGTTGAGGCAGATTTTTGTTCTTAATCTAATATATAAAAGCTGAGATTCATCTCAGCTTTTCTTTAAACCATGCAAATAAATATTTGATGAAAAGAATATTACTTATCATCCTTATTTTGAGTTCGTGCAGTCCAAGTCCAAGTTCAGACAAACTCGAGAATCAAAATACTTTTGAAGTAGGATCATTTGGACGGAGTGAAAAACTGAAATCCCAAAAGTACACTTATAATGAAATTTTGACTCCCTTTAAAATTTATCTGAAGGGAAAATTTATAATAATTGGTAGCCAATCGGATAAGCGACTAATGCATCTACTTGATAAATCTACATTAGGATATGTGACTGGAAAAGGAGTAAAAGGAGAGGGGCCTGGAGAATTTGTAAATGTTAGGGGAATAGATTCAGGTTTTAATGACAGCACTATTTGGGCATATTCAAATATGGGTAAAGCATTTTATGAGTTCACCTTATATGACACATTATCACTGGCTAAATCAGTAGTTGTTCAAAATCAGAAGTGGTTTCAGGCTATGTCTATGAACTGGAAACAATCAGGCGAAATTATTTCTTATATGAATTTTGGCCCTTCTAAGTTAAAAGTTTTTGATATTCAGGGAAATACGATAGATAGCGCTGGTCTTTGGGTGACAAATAAAGAGTTGTCTGAGGATGCTAATTTTATATTGAGCGATTTGCATCAAGGAGCAAAGTATTACAATAAAGATAATCAGGTCTATGTTTTATCGAAGTTGAAATTTGACCAATTCGAAATATTTAATTTTAACAATAAAAAGCATATTGAAGTTAATGGACCTTTTAATGAGGACACTAAATATGATGTTGGAAATGATGGTGATGTTAAATTCGCGGTTCTTGATGAAAACACTAAATATGGATATAGTGACGTCTGTGTGACGAAGAACTTCATCTTCCTTGTTTTTATTGGAAAAACTTTAGCTGAAGGTAGAGCTCTCGGTGAAACTTCACGGGATATATTTCAGTTTGATTTGGCGGGAAGGCCTATAGCGCACTTCCAGACTGATGTGCCAATTATATCTATTGCTGTGGATGAAGAGGAATCAAAAATCTACGCGTTAACAGAAGATCAAAATCCAGGTATTGCAGTTTTTAAATATTAGGGTATGTGAGTTTTTTTTGCCTTCATGAAGCAGTGTCAGAATATATCTAGGAAAGAAGTTGTTTAAGAAAGCAGTCTCAGTTATGCAGCTGCATAACAGATGAAGTAACTTTCATTGTAAAAAATGAGGTTAATACACAGGTATTTGCTGTGTAAATAAGTTTCTAGTTATTTTCAAACTAATCCTTGCGATTAAAAAAAAATAATAAACTTATACCGAAGTCTTAAGTGAGACCTGATTCCGGCCGGGATTTTTTAAACAATTTAATTATTCAATTTTATGAAAAAGTTATTATTTGGAATGGCCTTTATTGGGGCTATGATGAGCACAGGAGTATCTTTCCACGCTAAAGCAGACGTTCCTGTAAAACCTTGCTATCAAAGAATGTATTGGTGCTCTGGGGAAGTTGTAGTCTATAACTGTGAAAACTATCAAACTGGGCATTTATGCTCTGCAGCTTATGAAGCATGCTATAAGTGTTCTCTATAAATAGGTGATAATTAGAGGCTCGTTTGCCTCTAATTGTTATATTGTTTTTTTTGAATTAAAAAACTGATTATATGTACTTTCGCTTATCCCTGATTTTTATTTTAATAACCTTTTTTTCCTGCAAAACTAATTCTGAAAAAGTTTCTGACGAAAGTATTCTTCACGTTCTACTTGAGGAATCAGAACTAATGAACCTAGAAAAGTTTGAAATTCTGGAACTCATCCCATTAGAAACCAATCAATTTAACTTGATGGGGCTCGATTTGAGGGTGCGCCAAAATGAAGAGAGTTATTATGTGATGGACATTGGGACAAGAAATGCAGTGCATCAATTTTCTTCTGATGGGAAATATCTAGGTGCCGCAGCCTCCGATAGGTGAAGGGCCAGGTCAACTGCTGGGTTTGCAGGATTTTCAAATTGATAATGAAGGCAACCTGCTGGTTTTGTCTTCATTGGGCGATAAGTCCACTATCATTAAAATTGAAGACGCCGCTGAGCTCACTACAGTTTTTGAAACCGATTATTTGGCAGGGTCATTTACCATTCCATCTTCTGGTAATTTTCTTTTGGCTGGTGGATATAACCTCCCAATTGTAGCTGACCGGGTTGTTTTGACAGATTCAATTGGGATCATTCAATCTACTTTTTTGCCTAATGATTATGAGAATGAAATGCTACCAATGGGGGAGCGAAATTTCTATGAATCAGGTGAAAACCTGCTCTATTCCGAAATTTTCAACAACCGAGTTTATGAATATTCTGAGGCAGGATTAATGCCTATTTTGGAAATTGATATGGGAAAGTATTCACTTCCAGATAACTTTTGGGATGTAGATCTCATGGTAGGATTTAGTCGACTACAGGAAAACGGATTTGCAACGATAAAATCAGTCTTTGAAGATGATAGCAATTACTTGGTTAACATCCATATTCAAAGTAAGGCAGGTTCTTTCAAGAAATTACTTCTCATCAATAAGGAGACTGGGGATTCAAACTATTGGGATGGCACATCCTCTGAAGAAGAGGTGTACAGTGACCCTATTGCAATGGAAAATGGAGAAATTACGTTTTTGACCTATCACTCGGTATTGAAAAAGAAATTGGAAGGGGATTTACCACCTAACCTCCAAGAAATGAACTATGACTATCCAATATTACTCACAACTAAGTTTAATGATTAAAAGAAAAATTTATCTCTCGCTTTGCCTTTTTCTAACTATCACTTTACTAAGTTCATGCAGAGATCATCCTACTACAATAAAATTTCCAGAAGGCTTAGAAGAATTGCGAATTGGTGAAAACTCTAAGCCACTTTGTCTGGAATGTCCTAAGAAATTCGTGGGTTATTTGGATTTAACTCAAAGGGATCTTTTTTTCTTGGAGATGAACTCTAAAGGATGGATTGATCTAAAATTCAATTACCCTGAACTGGAGGTGATCTGGGTGTTTGCGGGTAAAAATCAAAGAATTGATAAAAGTGATCTAGTTCGAATGTTGGATGATATGGGATATCCCTATTCTGTGCTTTATGATAAAAAGAATAAATTCTATGAAATGAATCAGCTTGATCAAATACCTTATGAAGTCAAGGCGATCCAGTCTTATTTTGTAGATGGCGAGGATGTAATAATCAATGCAGAATCAGGAATTCCCAGTTTGTTTAAAAAGCAGGTAATTGATTTTCTTGAATATGAGAAGAGTGAGTGATGTTTTATTTTAATCCTTACAGGAGGCTAGTCATATTTATAAAGGAGCAATGCTAAAATCCCCGTATTTTTTGGATTAAGCACTCTTTTTCCCTTTCTTGAACCTTGACCCAAAAGCCCTAACTTTTCAACTTCAAACCTGACCTTAATGCAAAAACATACCTATGGAAGTGGGGTGATCGGCAATTGCGCCTTTATCGCCCATGTGGAACTGGACACCAATATCAGCTGGATGTGTCTGCCAAGATTTGATTCTGATTTTATTTTTGGGGGAATGCTAGACAGGGAGAAGGGTGGAGAATTCACCATTCATCCGGAGTCTGGAAATTTTAAGTCCTCTCAGGAGTATTTGGAAAACACCAATGTCCTGAAGACAACGGTCAAATCCGAAGAGGGAAGCTATGCTGTCACTGACTTTGCTCCCAGATTCAAAAACTTCGATCGCTACTACAAGCCACTGATGCTGATTCGCAAGATCGAAGCGATATCAGGTTCGCCTAAAATTCTGATCAAATGCCAACCTTCGGCTGAGCATGGAGCCAGATTGCTAAAATCGAGTATGGGATCTAATCATATCCGCTTTATGGATACAGATCAGGAGCTCAGACTTTCTACCAACGCTCCGCTGAGCTACATTATGGACAGGAAAGCTTTTGCTTTGAACAAGCCGGTTTACTTGGTGCTTACCTATGGTAGACCTTTGGAAGCTCCTATAGAAACTACCTCGGAGCGGTTTTTACATGCCACTACAGCTTATTGGCAAGAATGGGTGAAGTCCACCAGTATTTCGAATTTTCATCAGAAGCTAGTACTACGCTCGGCTTTGATCCTGAAAATCCACCAGTACGAAGATACGGGAGCAATCATCGCTGCCTCTACCACCAGTTTGCCAGAATCTCCCGGATCTACCAGAAACTGGGATTACCGCTATTGCTGGATTCGGGATAGCTATTATACGCTGACTTGTTTCAATAGCTTAGGCCACTTTGAGGAATTAGAAAAGTACTTCGAGTTTATACATAACCTACGACCTGAACCTGATGGACGTTACCAGCCGTTATATTCCATCACTGGAGATTCGCTTTTGATAGAGGAGATTTCAGATTTGGATGGGTATATGGGTGAGAAGCCAGTTCGCTTTGGTAATCAGGCTTATACCCACATTCAGAATGATCTCTACGGCCAGGGATCAGTTTCCTTGCTGCCACTTTATTCAGATCAGCGTTTCACGGAAGAAGAGAGAAGTAGCTCCAAGCCGATGATCATGAATCTGCTGAATAAGATCGAAGCCACGATGAATGAGAAAGATGCGGGGCTCTGGGAGTTTAGAAATCTAGCTCAGGAGCACTGCTATACCTTCTTGTTTCACTGGGCAGGAGCCTGTGCTGCCGCAAAAATTGGTATTCGTCTGAAGGATGACAGCATGTATCAAAAAGCAATAGTTCTTCGGGATATGGCAGTTAAGAAAATAGAGGAGTGTTATCTCCCGGATCGTAAGGCGTATGGCCAGGCAATTGGGTCCACTTATATGGACGCTTCCACGTTACAGTTGATCACTATGGGATATTTTGGAGAAGATCTGGAGCGGGCAAATGATCATCTGAAAGCTTTGGAAGATGAGTTGTTGGCAAAGGATTTCCTATTCTATCGTTACAAGCACATGGATGATTTTGGTGTGCCAGAGACTACGTTCTTAATTTGTGCATTCTGGTACATTGAGGCACTAGCTTGCGTAGGAAGATTGAATGAGGCTGTAGAGGGCTTCGAAACCTTAGTGAAATACTGTAATCATTTGCAGTTATTCTCCGAAGATGTAGATCAGAAGACAGGAAGCCAATGGGGTAATTTTCCTCAGGCGTATTCTCATGTAGGATTAATGAATGCTGCTTTCCGTATTGGCAAAAAGCTGGACAGACCAAATTTCTTATAATTCGTTTTTAACCTTTGAGGTGTAATCCCGAATGTCGTCAGACTTCGGGATTTCCTCGAAGATTTAATTTTTTTGAACAAAAATCCTTTGAGGCCCAAAAAAGACCTCAAAGGTTATTCTTATAACCCATCAATTTTCTACAGTTGGTTTTCAGACTTAGTACAATCCTTGTAGTTTCCCGTTCTAATTAACTAGTACTACTTATGAGTTTCCAAAGATTTACAGCTGCCTTCTTATTGATCTGCCTTTCACTAGCCTTTTTTTCTTGTTCCAAAGACATTTACCGTAAGAATAATAAAGCGCATAAAAAGGCCGTCAAAGAAGCCACGGCTACCATTCAAGAAATTCCGAAAACAAAGGCTGAGCTGGATTACGATACCCTCAGCATTACTGATGAATGGGTTGGGACTACAAACTTCAGCATTAGAAAGCCAAATTATGTGATCATCCACCACACAGCTCAAGACTCATTGAAGCAAACGATTAATACATTCACATTAAGCAGAACTCAGGTAAGTTCTCATTATGTCGTAGGTAGAGATGGTGAGATCGTTCAGATGCTGAATGATTATTTGCGCTCTTGGCATGCTGGAAGAGGGAGATGGGGGAATGACACTGATCTTAATTCAGCTTCTATCGGAATAGAGTTAGATAATAATGGAAGTGAACCATTTACTGTGGCTCAGATCGAAAGTTTATTGGTTTTGCTCAAGCGCTTGAAGTGGAAGTATGGAATTCCAACTGCCAATTTTATCGGTCATTCGGATATTGCTCCATCTAGAAAAGTTGACCCGAGTACCTATTTCCCTTGGAAAATGCTGGCTGAGGAAGGGTATGGCTTATGGTATGATGAGGATGTAGTTTTCCCGGTTCTATCTTCTCAGGATAGTTCACCTATCGCTATAGAAAGGTCAGACTCATTGCCACAGACTATGTTAGATCCAGTTTTGGCATTACGAATTATTGGCTATGACGTAAGTGATCCACAAGCTGCGATTCAATCATTTAAATTGCATTTTATTCAGCGGGATATAGATTCCGCATTGACCGAAACTGATAAGAGAATCTTGGATAATCTGTATAAAAAATACCTTTAGGGTAGTCAGCCACAGTGGGTACGGAGTGTGACGCAAAGGCCACAAAAGTAGGGGCGAAAAATCTTTCGCCCCTACATCATTTTTGATAATTAATACGGATATCAAGAAGTCAACTTCTGAAGCAATTGCCTCACTTGCTTAACTGATTTAATATTGAAATTTGCTTGGGTAAATGCATAGCCCACCCGGATGGAATAGGCATTTTTTGGCATCGCCTTGAACGTATCTTCATCGGTCCAGTCATCTCCAATCGCTAAGATAAAGTCGTATTCTGCGCCTTTCATCATTGCTGTGGCTGCTCGGCCTTTATTGATATCTGGGCGTTTGATTTCCAAGACCATATTTCCTTCCAAAACCTGCAAGTTGTGACCTCTGGCCATATATTTAAGATGACTGAAAAGTTCTCGCATCCTGAGATCTCCCAGACCACTTTCTACTTTTCTATAGTGCCAAACGAGTGAGTGGTGTTTTTCTTCGATGAAGGCTCCTGGAGTTCTTAGAACGTAATATTCCATGATCTGTCGGATATCATCTTTCCATCCGTCCTCTACTTCTGCATACAGTTCCCAATCTCCCTTGTTTTCTTTCTTTTTGACCCACACACCATGCTCAGCAATCATGTCTATATGTTGACCTTCAAACCATCTTCCAAGTGTATCCTTATCTCTTCCTGAGATAACAACTACTTGAGCCAGTTTGCTAAGGTCTTTTACTATCCCTTTCAATTCTGCATCTGGTATAGCCTTCTGAGGATCCGAGTGAAATCCAGTTAGCGTACCATCATAGTCTAGGAACAAAACAGCATTTTTTGCCTTTTTGAAGCTTGCCTGAATCTCGTTCATTACTTTAGCATCTACATCTTTGGAGGTAAGCTCTTCCTGCTTTCTCTTAACATGATCCAGACGATCCATGAACACTTTCACCCACTGGAATACATCGTATTTCTTCAAGCTTTCCTGCATGCTATTTATTCTGAATTTTTGCTCATCCAGTGGCATGGACAGCGCATTGAATATGGCATCGACTACGCCTTGACGATCGTTAGGATTGACGAGAATAGCATCTTGAAGCTCTTTGGATGCACCAGCCATTTCAGAGAGAATCAATACACCGGTCTGGTCAGTTTTGCTTGCCACAAATTCCTTACAAACTAAGTTCATACCATCACGCAGCGGAGTTACTAGCGCGATGTCTGACATGTTGTAAAAAGCACTGAGTTCTTCGAATGGAAAACTTCTGTAGAAATAGTGTACCGGTACCCAATTCAAAGTTGAGTACTCACTATTGATCCGGCCCACCAATAGGTCAATCTCCTCTTTCAGCTCTTTATAGGATTGCACTTTGTCCCGACTTGGTACCACGATCATGATCATGGATACTTTGCCATGAAGTTCTTTGTGCTGCTCTAGTAACTGATTAAAAGCTTGAATTCGCTGCGGAATTCCTTTGGAATAATCTAAGCGATCAATGGTAAGCAGCAATTTTTGATCTTCTACCTGCTTACCAAATTCCTCTACAAAGCGTAGCGTTCGCTTGCTTTTTGCTTGCTTCGCAAATTTATCGTAGTCAATTCCCATGGGGAATGAGTCCACATTGATGATTCTATTTTCAGCTTGGATGTAGCCGCTTTCGCTAGACAATCCTGTAATCCTACCGACTGCACTTAGGAAGTGACGCATGTCATCATAGGTGTGGAAACCAATTAAGTCAGCTCCACAAACTCCCTCCAACAATTCCTTTCTCCAAGGTATCATCCGGATAATCTCATAAGATGGGAATGGGATATGTTGGAAAAAGGCGATGGTGGCATTAGGCAGTACTTCACGCAGCATCTGTGGAAGTAAAAGCAACTGATAATCATGAATCCAGATGGTGTCGTCTGGACCTGCTTTTTTCAATATAGCATCACAAAACTTCTGGTTTACACGAACATAAGCCTCCCAATGCTCTGGGTTGTAAACCATGTATTGTGTGAAATAATGAAAAGCTGGCCAGAGCGTTTCGTTACTGAATCCTTCATAAAATTCTTCCACATCTTCCTTGGATAAGAATACTGGAGCCATTTTGAGATCGTGAAGTTCGAGGATGATCTCCGCTCTTTGCTCGGGGTCGTCAACGGTATTTCCCGGCCATCCGATCCAAATATTCTCTCCTTCTTTATAGATAGATCCCAGTCCAGTTGCTAATCCTCCTGCACTTGGTTTGAACTCGAATCGGCCGTTGCGATGTCTTAAGCTGATAGGAAGGCGATTTGAAACGATAATGGTTTTTGACATATATAAGTAGTTTAAAAACGAGAAATGGAAAAGTCCAATTCAAAAAGGTGAGGAGTTAAGATAGAGAATATCTCCATGAATATAAACAAGATGAGCTCTGATGAGTTCATTCACTAGCCTTATTTCATGATTTGGTAACAAAAAAGCATCCGTTGTGGCGGATGCTTTTTTGTTAGTTACTAGCTACACTTTTGGGCTTTGTGTCTACTTTGGTCCAGATGAATTCTGCTAATTCTCTTCCCTGGGTGATCCCGTATTCGATCGCTGGTCTATAGTGAATCCCTCCATAAAACCTGCTCAAAGCAGCTTCTTCTGCGGCTTGAGAAAAAGAGTCATATTCCCTAACTGGTAAGCCGTAGGCTACTTCAGAACTATCAACAATGTGAAACTCATCACCAAATAAATGAGCTAAGGTATAAGCAGCCGCTGCCGATGCTACACTATGGCCGCTGGTATGCTCTGGGAATGGTGGTGTTTGCAAAAGCGGTACCCATTGTTCATCTATATGTTGATTGATGTAGGTCTCTGGTCTGATCAAATTGCTTCTGTATTTTTCATCCCAGCAGGAAATAAAAGCTTCATTTAGTGAAATAGCAGTCAGTGCTAGTGCTTCTGCTGTCTCTTTCCAATCTTTCTTTGCAGCTTTAGATACAATTGCAGCGATGCTCATCCAGTGACCACCCGGTGTGATTTTCTTTTCTGCAAACATCACATGACCTTTTACATTCATTTTGTAGGGATTGCAATCCCAAAATAGGGCAATGTTTTTTTGTTCTTGAGTAGCACCTTTATCCATGTCATATACTTCTTTGGCTACTCTGAAAAATTCACTTTCAGGATCTGTAGAAAAAGGAGGAGGTGGTAAGGGGCTGAATTGGGAAGCTGAGTCCAAGACGAAGGTTCTGATTTTATTCCAATGCGGTTCAATCGCCTCCATGTATGCGGGCGGAGTTGGCTGCCAAGTTCCTTCTTCTTCCGTTACGGTGAATTTTGGGAAAGATCGACTTTGGTGGTAATTGTCTTTTGATGAATATGCTTTAATTACGTCTCCCACTTCTTTGCCGTAGGCAATAGATGCTTCAAAAACATCCTCTGGGATACCCTTTGCTTTCAGGGTTTTATAGGTTGCATCCCTGTGCTCATTCATTAATTCTTCGGAAAAGATCAAGCCCGTTCCAACATAATAATAAGCTGCAAGCGAAGCTAGTGGTGGGTACACCTTTTCAGATGGTGTGAAAGTTACTTTCTCCGAACCATTTAATTGCCCAAGAAGGGACTCAGAATTGGGGTCAACTGATGCGGCTACTTCATAAGCCGCCAAAGAGGCATAGCTGTAGATTCTTGCTGCCACTGGTGGAGAGAAAATATCATGAATAATCACTTCTGTGATTTTTTCCTGAGCTTCACTTATATAGTGTCCATCAGTGATGGCTTGGGAGTAATCGGCTTGTTCTGCGCATGAAGCTGCAATCAGGAGTAAGCCTGAAAAGAGCATGAATTTAACGGTACGCATATTTTAGGATTTAATTTTGTGGTTTTATTGGGATGGAAATCCTTGCTCTCTTTGGTATTACGGATTTCTTCTTGACCTGTTCGGGCGTCAAAGCTATTGGAAATTAAGTAACTATCAAAAGGTTTCAGTCCAGAGCTATCCAATAGAGAGGCCCCGAATTACTTGCTGCAAGGCCAAAATGACTCGTTCCTACTTTGATTTTTTTAATAATTCGAATTTCGGACTTCAACAGAATATCATTTTGAAATAAGGTCTCATTCCAGCCATTTGGAGACCATTGGAAGGATATGAAGGGGGCTGCGGTGTTCCTGCCACGGTCTACTCTAAAATCTACAAAGTTACCACCAAGTAGGATTGCCTTCTCAGACTCTGACCAAGAAACAGAGAAAATAGGGGAAAGTTGGGCTTGATCTGGAAAGGGATCAAATATAAAACTTCCATCAGTTTGCTGAAGGTAGGCTCCTGAGCGAAATTCATATACAGCATGTTTCGAGGACTTTTCCAGCACTTCCTCTGAGAAAAGATCTCCTGGGCTTGACAACGCTGCATATTGTTGGTAGGAGCTATGTTTTTCTTTATTCCTGGAATCTGCTTCATCAAATCGTCCCGGGTAGCAAAAGGCACCAGGCGATCTCCCATGTAGTGAAAGATTAAAGGATCAGCCTGACCATTTTCGTCAAAATCTCCATGATATAGCCAAAGCGGTTTCTCAACACTGGCTTTCAATTTGGAATTCAATCCAAGATTCCCTGTCAGAATATCCAAAGTTCCATCTCCATTTATATCAGCAACAGAAAGACTTTGAATCCAACCGGCAGAATATTCTAGCCCATTGACCTTTCTTTCTTTAAGGGATTTACCATCATTATTTTCGAAAACCCGTATTCCTTGCCAGTCTCCTGTGAGGATCAATTCTCTTTCTCCGTTTGCATTGAGATCAGCCCATACAGCTGAGTTAATCATTCCTAATTCAGTAGATGTGCCAAACCATTCTTTGGTCTTGTCTATGAACATTCCATTGCCTTGGTTGATCAGCAATGCGCTTTTGGGCGTAGCTCCATAATCTCCGCTAACCACAGAACTGCCTACGAAAATATCCAGATCTCCATCTGCGTCTACATCGTGAATAGCTATGGTGGAGGTATTTTCTCCAATTTTAGGAAGTGCCATCGGATTAAACTGAAAGTCTCCTTTGCCATTTCCATAAAATATGCGATCAAAGTTGAATAGCGCACCGCTTTTATATTCATTTCCACCACTTCCTACATATAAGTCAAGATTCCCATCACCATTCAAGTCTGCAAACTCTGCAACAATATCTTCTGCCTTAGCTAGCTGCTCGAAGACAATGTTTTCCTTTTCAACAAATTCTCCATCGGGAAGTTGGAGGAAAAGTGCACCTGGCTGATCCAAGGCTCCGCCTACGTAAAAATCATCCAAACCGTCATTATTAACATCACCAACAGCTAAAGAAGGCCCCATGCTTGCAAAGCTTTTTGGAGTCAGATACTCCCGTTTAGTTTCATCGATATTATTTTTTTCCTGGTGTACCCATCGCACTTCAGGGAATGAGTTTTCTTGGAGATTCTTGCTTTCTGGGATGATGTATGGTTTTCCAGTGCCTTGGGTTAGGGTATAAGTTTGGTCGATTGAGTCTACTTGAAAAATCTCACTATCGCCACTTGGCCAAGCTACGGACAGGGAATCTATAGATTGAGCTTTTCCCAAGCCAAAAACCAACGTGGAGGAAGTACCTGACATGAATCCTCGGCTTCCAGAATATTGTTGGAAAATAGAATTGCCATTATAATAAACTCCAACTTTGGCTCCCATACCTAGAGGGTTATTTCCTTTGCCTGCTAGATTGATTCGGAGAAAAGAATTGCCTGATTTTTCAGCGTGATTTTGATAGATAAATGGAGGTTGATTTAGGTTATTGATGATCAAATCCAGATCGCCATCGTTGTCCAAATCAGCATAAGTTGAGCCATTTGAGTAACTAGGTTGATCCAAGCCCCATATCCTGGATTGATCTTCAAATTTCAATCCTCCTTTATTTCTAAAACTGAGATTTGGGAGTTTTACAGTTGGAAGCATCTCAATTTGCTTTCGGCGAAGCTCAGTCATGCTCAAATTTGGCTCTGCTTGCTGACTGTATTGAATAAAATCAAGATCATTTGGGCGCTTTTCAATTCCATTAGTGATATGAATATCAGGTAATCCGTCATTATCCATGTCAAAAATCAAGGGAGACCAACTCCAGTCTGAAGCATGTACCCCAGAAAAAAGTGCGATCTCACTGAAGCCTTCACTGCCTTGGTTGAGTTGAAGATGGTTACGGACGTATTGATCGGAATACCCAAATTTCTTTTTAATCTGATACACTTCTTGCTTGTCTTCCCCCACGGATTTCATCCAAATCGCTGGATCTATCGGCAACATATCAGTTGTGAAAATTTCGGGTAATCCATCTCCATTTATATCAGCCAGATCATTACCCATGCTGTACCTGCTGGTGCTTGAAATGAGGGTTTGTGCAGATTCTCTGAATGTACCATCCTGCTGGTTCAGGTAGAGGTAATCATTTTCGGTAAAGTCGTTAGAAACATAAATATCTTGCCAGCCATCTCCATTGATATCTTCTGTGCCGACTCCAAGTCCAAAACCCAGAATACTGGAATAAATTCCTGAAACTTTCGTGACATCTTCGAATCCAATTTCTCCTTCGGAAGTCAAGTTTTTAAATAGCTTATCACCCAAAGCATCAGGAATGTTTCTTTGATCAGCTTTCGCAAAAACCTCGGGAGATTTTACAGAATGAGTTAAGAGATACAGGTCCAAGTCTCCATCCCTATCGAAATCTAAAAATGCAGCTTGGGTGCCAAAGCCAATAAAATCGACTCCATATTCCTCCGCTTTCTCTTCGAATTTGCTGTTGCCAAGATTGAGATAAAGCCTGTTTCTGCCCAATAATCCTTTGTAATTCCCAATTTGGGAGACATAGATGTCCAGCCAGCCATCGCCATTCACATCAGCCATACTTACTCCGGTAGACCAGCCACCATTTCCACTTACTCCGGCAGACTCAGTAATGTCTTCAAACTGAAAATTGCCTTTGTTGAGGTAGAGGCGATTTGAAACTTGATTCCCTGCAAAATACAAATCCACCAATCCATCATTGTTGATGTCTCCAGCAGCCACTCCGCCTCCATTATAGAAATACAAGTATTCAAGAATGTTCAGTGAGTCGGTTGAGGTGAGTGAGTTTTCAAACGTTATTCCGATCTGCTCATTCTCCATCAACTCAAAAAGTGTCTCTGTTTTTTTCTCCTGGCAAGAAAAAACAACTCCAAGTCCAACCAGAAAGACAATTGATAATCTCCTCATTTCTACACGCTCAATACTTCCAAATCTCAGCTTTAGCATTGTTTTTTACCACCAATATTTTGCCGTCTCCGAGTGATGAAAAAGCTCTGACGTCTCCCGCTAGTTTCAGTCCATTTTTAAAGTTTGGCCAATAATCAAACGTGCCATCTCCCTTACCTATCAGTACATCTCCATAGCTGGCATCGTATTTACCTACCTCAGGCTTAGCATTGAAAAGATTTCCACCAAGTATCAAATCTTGGATTCCATCTCCATCGAGGTCAGAGACATGAATTGCAAATACATAGGACCTCTGAGCCATTCTTGGAAAAGGCTTCCAGGAGAATTTACCAGTTCCATTGTTCATCAAAACGCCTGACTCCAAGCTATTCAGTTCGTTTATGATGGACCTATCCAAAACTTCCTGAGGGAAAATGTCTGTGAGCGTCTGGTTATTGTAATTGCTGTATCGCATGTACCGCTTTTTCACTGAAGGAATTTGTCGTTCAAGCTCATGCTTTAACGTGTAAGGAACTTGCACTTCCCCTTCCTGACGCGTGAAAATGTGTTCTATGGACCCATTTTGATCAAAGTCATTCAGATACATTCGGACAGGTGTACTATCAGAAACCTTGAAACGTGAGTTCAATCCGTTATTTCCCAAAATCAAATCCGGAAGTCCATTGCCGTCCAAGTCTGCCACTTCCAGAGTTCTATACCAACCTTTGAGGTTTTCTAGCTCTGGCATCTCTATTTTTTGCAGTTTACCGCCTGTATTTTTGAAGAAAATAGGAGCTGTCCACTCCCCAACAAGAACAAGATCTTTCAAGCCGTCATTGTCCCAATCTACTACTTTGGCATCAGTAATCATTCCTATTTCTTTCAATTCGGGAGCGAAAGTTCCTGTTTGGTCGCTGAAGTTTCCAACTCCATCATTAATCCAAACGCTACTGTTTGCAGGTGCTCCATAGACAAAAGGGACAAGTCGACCGCCGACAAATAAATCGGGGGCTCCATCCTCATTGATATCAAGAACTTGGACTACTGAGCTACTTACACGGTTTAAATTGAAACTTGATTGTTGACTTTTGGTGAAGTTACCTTTTCCGTCATTTAAGTATAATCTATCTGTAAGTTCAGGTGCTCCTAGTCCAGATTCGTTACCTCCAGATGCGACGAGCAAATCAAGCGTCCCATCTGCATTTGCATCAAAGAAAACAGCATCCATGTCTTCAGAAACAGCATCTTCTTCAAAAGTTGCTTGATTTGAGAACATGTAATTTCCATCGCTAGATCCTATAAATAACTTCGCTGCAAATCCTTTTGCTCCACCAAAAAACAAATCATCAACGCCGTCTCCATTCACATCAGCTTTCGCAAAAGCTGGCCCTTCTGTAGAATACATATGAAATGTGAGACGATCCCGATCAAAATCCACCATGGGATTTTCCTTGTGTGTGAAATCAATATTTACCTTATCCTCCTGATGAAAAAAAGGTTCAGTCGGTTGCTCAAAGAAATACTCACCTTCTGCAAGAGGTTTGGATTCACTCCATTTGAGTGTAAGTAATTGATCCGCTAGGACGTTTTCAACGTGTGTGTAAGTTCCATCAGGCCATAAAACTTTGACTTGATCTACTTTTTTAATTTTGCCAAGACCAATCGTCAATTTTGGATCTACAGAAGATTCAAAACCCCGGTTAGGCATTTGCTCTATATAGAAAATCTGATCGCCAGCAAGGAGCTTCACTTGTGCTCCAATAGCTTGCGAGTTTTTATCTTTTCCGATCAGTTGTAGTTGCAGGGAATGGTTTTCAGGGAATAATTCTCTTCCTATGTTTTTGAATAAGGAAGGAGAATTGCTAACGTTGCATAATTAAATCAAGTGTACCGTCATTATTCAAATCCCCATAGGCTCCTCCATTCGAGTGAATGGCTTTTCCGAGCCCCCAAGCATCAGCTATATTTTCAAACTTTAAGTCCCCTAGATTTCTAAACGCGTAATTAGGGACAGGATTAATCGGGATTGGATCAATCAGTGCTTTATAATTAACGCCTTCCTGAGAGATGATTTTGCTTTTGGTTGCGTCATCATCTATGAAGTTAAGGTAATCTAAATCAGTAATGTCTTGATAGATTCCATTAGCGACAAACAAATCTCGCCTGCCGTCATTGTCCATGTCAAAAATCAAGGCTCCCCAGCTCCAGTCGGTAGCTTCCATATTGGCAAGCCTGCCCATTTCACTGAAAGTTCCATCTCCATTATTGATGTGGAGCATGTTTCGGGAAAATTGGTAGTGGTATCCGTGAGTTTTGTTGAATTTAAATTTATCCCAGTTTTCAAAAGTGGTTATTTGCTTCAGGCGTTGTTGTGGCTCGGGAAGCATATCTGTGACAAAAATATCCAGCATTCCATCCCCATTGATGTCAGCTATATCTGCACCCATAGAAGCAGCAGAAATGGAGCGCATGGCTGTTTCCAAGGATTCGGTAAAAGTACCGTCTTGATTGTTGATGTAGAGGTAATCCTTCTCAAAGAAGTCATTGGAAATGAAAATATCAGGCCAAGAATCCTGATTAACGTCTCCTATGGTTATCCCGAGTCCAAAACCTATTAGGGAACCATAGATTCCCGCTTCTTCGCTTACATCTATGAATTTGCCATTATCATTCCTGAACAGCTTATCACCTCCAACTGCATCCCTTTTTGGTCGCTCATTTTGCATTTTATTGAAGCTACCGATAGCTTGATAGCTGTTGTTTAGCAAGTAAACATCCAGGTCACCATCTTTATCATAATCGAAAAAAACGGCGTGAGTAGAAAAGCCCTGATCTGCTAAACCATAGATTTCAGCTTCTTCGGTGAAGGTGCCATCTCCTTGGTTAATAAATAGTTCATTCTGTTTATTGTCTCCGGCGATATCTCCGGAGTTACACACATATATATCCAGTTGGCCATCGCCATTGACATCTGCCATGGCTACCCCTGTACTCCAAGCTCTAGTCCCGGCAGTTCCTGATGCTTCCGTGACATCCTCAAATTTAAAATTGCCTTTATTGAGGTAAAGTTTGTTAGGGCCTAAATTACCTGTGAAGTAGATGTCCAGTAATCCATCGTTATTTACATCTCCTAGTGCTACGCCGCCTCCATTATAGAAATTTCGGTAGGTGAAAATATTGAACTCTTCATCAAATGGAAGGTCATTTCGAAAAGATATTCCAGCTGAAATAGGGTCTATGGACTGGAATAAAGTGGGAGATTCTTCTATTTTCTCGGCGCAAGAAGTAGCCAAAATAAAAATGAGGAATGTTAGTGTCTTACTGTTCATGATGGATACTCTTCAAGCTGCTTTTGAATCTTCAGATCCACGATTTCTGCTCTCACTGTGGAAAGATTCTTCTTATAAATCCTAACTCGCCTGTTCCCGTCCATTTTTACAAAGACCACCTGCGAACCATCCTCGCTATTGACTTCTATAAAACCATCTCCATACCACTGCTCATACAATGCGACAACGTCTGCTCTGAGTTTTTCTACAGCTAAGTCTTCAATTTCGGGGAGCCCATCCATCGTAGGAATAATCTGCGGGCATCAAGTACAATTTTGTTTTGATCAAATTTAGGGTAAAAACGCATTTTTGTTGGAAGCCCTGATGGCATTTCCACCTTGTATTCTATAGAAAGTTCAGTTGGACCATTGAGCAAGATGCCTTCTTGATTCATTTTCCAGCACTTTTCATAAAAGGTCTTTTTTTCCATTCCCAGCTCTAATCCTAAAAATAGTTCGTTGAAGGTTTCGCCTGAAGCCAGTTCATTATCTTCCATTCTTTGATAATCAGATTTGCATGAAATACAGCTTAGAAGTGCTACAATAAGAATGTGAGAGAAAAGGTACAGTTGTTTATGGATGGTCTTCATGATTCGTAATATATCGTTTGATAGATGAATTAGTAAATACCTAACGAATGGGGCTAAATAATTGAATTTGGGATATCCGGAGATTTCAATCTTTAAACCAGTAAGAATTTGCTTGGCAATTTAAGTGAAAAAAGGAAGTGCAGTAGTTGCACTTCCTTTTAATACTATCAAATAAGGGTTATTTAATAACCTGGGTTCTGTACAAGATTAGGGTTGGCATTGATCTGCTGAAGTGGAATAGGGAAGATATTTCTGAAAGATTCAGAAGCTCCTTTTTCCCACCATGCTTGGCCAAACTTACCAAATCGTATCATATCTGTTCTTCTGCTCGCTTCAGCAAACATTTCGAATCCTCTTTCATCATAGATCGCATCTAAAGTAATTTCTGTTAATGGGTCAAGACCCGCTCTTGTTCTTACTTGGTTCAATGCATCCAATGATTCAGCAACTTTTCCTTGTCTAAAAGCAGCTTCTGATTTAATCAAAATCATATCAGCCAAACGGAATAGTGGATAATCATTACTCAATTCCTGTCCTGCTCCAGGAGCCAATTCAAATTTCCCTACTCTAACACCAGCTTGTCTTAAAGCATTTGGAGCAAGCATGTTGATTTGAGGAGTGAAGGTTAATGGTGCTCCATCAGGATCCGTAGCTTCAAAAGAAAGATCCTCTAAACGAGATCCATCAGAAGAGAATTGAGGACCAGCTATGAAACTTTGCTTTCTAACATCATTGTCATCGAAGTTATTGTAGAATTCTTCGAGAGAAGCATAACCATTCCAAGGCTGTGCACTTAGATCAAATGTGTTTTGATTCAAATAGTGCAAGGTCATCATAGCCAGGTTAAAACCTGCAGCATTATTCTCATCGTACGGAAGGGTGAGAATGTTTTCAGTGGAACCGCTATTTCTTGTCGCAAAGTTTAGGTGC